>SIAW01000024.1 GCA_009695465.1 Pedosphaera sp. | reverse complement strand
GCTGCGCCTCACACTCGCGGCGTGAGAGATCAATGGATGACACTGGCCGCTGAGATCATCGGTGCGGCCAATCGCGAGTTCGCGGCTGACGATTTGTTGCGCGCCAAGATGAAGGCCGCAAAGAAACTTTCCCCCGAAGATGCGCGGTCGGCAAGCCGCGCGGTGTTCGCCTACTATCGCTGGCACGGTTGGCTGAAGATGCAGCAGCCGATGTCGGATCGCATCACGCACGCGCTGGAATTGACTGAAAATTTTGCCAAGCGGCCGCTCACATTTTCAAATGAAGAACTCACCACGCTCGCCGTGCCGGCGTGGACGAATGGGACGATGGAAGTGTTGCCCGCGTGGATCCGCGCCATCCAAGGCGAGCCGCGGCTTTGGTTGCGCGCCAAACAAGGGCAGGGGATGGCGCTGGCCGAGGCGCTGGGCGATACGTGGATCGCGGATAATCCGTTGCTGGCCGAAGCCGTCGAATACTTGGGCGCGGAAGATCTGTTTCGGACGCGAGAATTTCAGTCGGGCCAGTTTGAAATCCAAGATGTCGCCTCGCAGGCAGTGGGGCTGGTCGCCGCGCCGAAGCCGGGCGAAACATGGTGGGACGCCTGCGCGGGCAGCGGCGGCAAGACGCTGCATCTCTCCGATCTGATGCAGAACAAGGGGCTGATCTGGGCGAGCGACCGCGCGGAGTGGCGGTTGAAAAAACTCAAGCTGCGCACGGCTCGCGCCAAGTGTTTCAACTACCGCTCGGTGGTTTGGGATGGCGGCGCCAAGTTGCCGACGCGCACGAAGTTTGATGGCGTGTTGGTGGATGCGCCGTGCAGCGGGATGGGCACGTGGCAGCGCAACCCGCACGCGCGGTGGACCGTGGTGCCCAACGATGTGCGCGAACTGGCGGTCATCCAACACCAGCTCTTGGCGCATGCCGCGCCGTCGGTGAAGCCGGGCGGGAAATTGATTTACTCCGCCTGCACACTCGCACACGCGGAAACGATGGACGTGGCTGCTTCGTTCGAGCAGCAGTTTCTGGACTTCACGCCGCTGCCATTGGACAATCCATTTTTGCCCGACACAAAACCCAGCGCGCGGCAGATGTTTTGGCCGCAGGATTGCGGCGGCAGCGGGATGTTCGTGGCCGCGTGGCAGCGCAAGGCTTAGCGCGAGCCTAGCTTGCGCGACATGTTCAGCACGGCGCGCGCGAATTCCACCGCGAGGAAGGCGACGAGGAAAACAAAGTACGCCTTCACCGGCAGGGTGACGATGGTGGGGATGGCCGTTTCAATGCCCAGCCCGGCCAGCGAGATGCCCGGCTCGCGAATGGCGGCGTACAAGCTGTCTCCAAAAAGAATGCCAGCGGCCGGCGGCGTGCCGGCGGGCCAGAAGCGGTCGAGGTTGATGAAGAGGCAGCCCAGCACCAAGCAGAGTCCGTAATACACCGGCGCCATTTTCAGGCCCACCTTGATGAGGAGCGACAGGATGCCCAGCGCCTCGTCGCCGGCGTTGGCTTGTTGGCTGGCTTTGATGTTGAGGAAATCATCCGCCACAAACAGGCGCGCGAGCGCCAGCGCGAATGCGAAGAGCGCAGCGCCCACGAGCAGGTTCAGCAGTCCGGCGAACCAGTTGGCTTTGATGTCGGCGAGCGACATGGTTGCGGCTTTCACCACCGCCGCGATGAGGATCGCCAGCGCGAGAATCCAAAACAGCACCGCCAACGCATTGGGCACCGTGGCCGAGGAAATGCGGCTGGGCGTGGAGGCGGCGATGACCGAATCGTTGGCGTCGAAAAACCGGCCGGTCACATAGTGGATGACCAGCACGAGGAAAATTACGAGCAAGCCTGTGAGGAGCGCCTTGCCGATGGCGAGAATGGTTTTGGCGGTGATACCACCGCTGCTGGCTGCGCTGCCGGGGGCATCGCCCGATCCGCCCGCGCCACCTGCTGCCGCGCCCGCAGGGGCGCCGCCTTTGATCCAAGTGCGCAGTGCCTCCACTTCTTCGACCTTGAGCATCGCGCCTTTTTCCTTGGGCGGCATCGGGTCGCCCTTGTCGAGGACACGCTTGAGCAGCACGCTGTTCTCAGCGTTCGCCAAGTCCACCACGCCCAAAATTCCGCGCACATCGCCTGCCAGGTCGCGCACAGCGAGGTTGAGTTTTTTGCTCTTCTTATCGGGGCCGTGACATTCGTAGCAGCGCGCCTTGAGCACCGGCTCGATTTGTTTGGCAAAAATCTGCGCGGCCGGATTATCCGCTTTGGGCGCGGGCGGCGCCGCCTTTTCTACTTTTGCCGGGGGCGCCTTGGAGGGGATGGACTGCGTGGCATTATTGGCGCCGGTGGCAGAAGCGCCGGTGGCCTGTTGAAAGAGACTTTGCCCCAGCCACGCACCGGCGATGAGCAGCAGGCAGATGTCGCCGACGACTTTGATCTTCCGGGCGGTGGTGTCAAAAGCGGTGCCGATCGTGCGGCTCTTGATCCAGAGCAAGCGACGGTCAAGCACGCGCGCGAGGAATCCCGCCGAATAGCCCGGCTGCGATTCGTTGCGTTGCGGTGCGCCCAAATCAGCTTCGTCGTCCTCCACAGCGGGTGCCGACGCAGTGGGTGCGGCGGCTTCGCGAGGAGGAGGTTTGACGCCACGAAAAGGCGGTGGCGCCATCGTGCGACGTTGCGTTACGGCGGGCTGAGCGGGAGGTGCCGGAGCGGTGAACGGCACATCGACTTCGTTGCCGCACTCCGGGCACGGAAAAGATTGGCCCGCGGCACTGGCATCCACCGTCAGCGAGAGATTACAACTGGGACAGGGAAATTTGAGATCCATTGCCGTGCGGTGGATTGAGTTGGGCGGCGAGATTACCGGAGAGAGGTGCTGGAGACAACACCGAGTTTGCGGTGCCCGCGGGGAAAATCAGTACGCGCCTGCGCCCGTAGTGCCGCCGACGATGGCGACGCTAGCAGAAGTGCCCAGTCGCGTGGCACCAGCAGCAATCATCGCGCGCGCGGTGGCCTCATCGCGGATGCCGCCGCTGGCCTTGACGCCCGCATGTTGGCCGACGGCCTCTCGCATCAACTGTACGTGCTGCACCGTGGCGCCGGACTTGGCGAAGCCGGTGGACGTTTTCACAAAATGCGCCTGCGCTTCCATCGCCAGTTTGCAGGCGGTGACAATCTCCGCGTCTGTCAGCAGGCAGGTTTCGAGGATGACCTTCACGATGCGATCATCGGCGGCATTGGCCACATCGCGGATGTCGCGCACGACGGCCTTGTGGTTGCCGTCTTTGAAAGCACCAAGGTTGAGCACCATATCAATCTCGTCCGCCCCGGCGTCCACGGCGGCTTCGGTTTCGTAACGCTTGGCATCGGCGTCCATCGCCCCAAGTGGAAAACCGACGACGCACGCTATTTGCACGCCGCTGTCTTCGAGCAGATGTTTGGCCAGCACCACGCGACTGCCGTGGATGCAGACGCTGTGGAATTGATGCTCGCGCGCCTCGGCACAGAGCCGCTCGATGTCCGCGCGCGTGGCGTCGGCCCGCAGCAACGTGTGGTCAATGAAAGCGGCCAGCTCGTGCATGGCGCGGGTCAGTGTTTGGGCAGCAGCTCGGACACCATCACCCGTTCCTCCGCCAGCTCGTTGACGGTGGCGTCAATCTTGGCGCGGCTGAAATCATTCACCGGCACGCCCTGCACAATCTCCAGCGCCGTGCCATTGCTGCGCACGGGGAAAGAGCTGATGAGATCTTTGGCCACACCGTAGCTGCCATCGGAACAGAGACCGACGCTGTGCCAATCGCCCGCTGCAGTGGGCGTCACGATCGAGCGCACGCCATCCACCACGGCGTTGGCCGCGCTGGCGGCACTGGAAGCTCCGCGCGCTTTGATGACCGCCGCGCCGCGCTGTTGCACAGTGGCGATGAATTCGCCCTGCAGCCAAGCCTCGTCGCCGATCGCCTCCACAGCGGGCCGGCCGTTGATCTTCGCGTTGTAGAAATCCGGATACTGCGTGGCCGAGTGATTGCCCCAGATGGTGAGATGGGTGACGGCGCTCACATCGGTGCCCGCCTTCTTGGCGAGTTGGCTCTTGGCGCGATTCTCATCCAGCCGCGTCATGGCGAACCAACGATCGCGCGGCACCGCCGGCGCGTTGTTCATGGCGATGAGACAATTGGTGTTGCACGGATTGCCCACGACAAACACGCGCACATCGCTGGCGGCATTCTTCTGGATGGCTTGACCTTGTCCGATGAAAATCTTGCCGTTGATGCCCAGCAGATCTTTGCGCTCCATGCCCGCCTTGCGCGGCACACTGCCGACGAGCAACGCCCAGTTCACGCCGCGAAATCCTTCGTCGAGACTGGCGGTGGGCACCACGCCTTTGAGCAGCGGAAACGCGCAGTCATCCAACTCCATCACCACACCGCCCAGCGCGGGCAGCGCAGGCTCAATCTCGATGAGATGCAGGATGACCGGCTGGTCCGGGCCGAACATCGCGCCGGAGGCAATGCGGAAAAGCAGGCTGTAACCGATCTGACCGGCGGCGCCGGTGACTGCGACTCGAATGGGTTGTTTGCTCATAAAAAAACAGGCGCGCAGTATGGGCAGGAGCCTTTCGCAGGGCAAGCCTCCGCAGGGAAATCTACTGCAGCCCCCACAGCGCGAGGTAGGCGGCCACCGCCGAATTGGCCACCGCAAAGATGCTGGGAGCGAGCACGAACATCACCATCATGAGAATCATGAAGATCATCTGCGGGTTTTGCAGTCCCGCGAGGAAGCGGCGGAATGCGGGCACCAACTCGGAGAGCACCGTTGCGCCATCCAGCGGCGGCACGGGTATGAGATTGAGCAGCATCAACGCGATGTTCATTTGCCCGAAGGTGAGCAGGAAAAATTGCAGGTTGCGCTGCCACGTTTCCTCGGGTTGCCCTGCCGTCCGCACCCACAGTGCCAGTGCCGTCAGTCCCACCAGCGCCAGCAGCAAATTCATCACCGGGCCTGCCGCTGCCACGAGGGCGTGACCATAACGATGCCGGAAGCGGGAAGGGTTCACCGGCATCTGCCCCCACGCGATGCCCACCAGCACCAACGCCACGAGCGACATGCCGCCCATGTGCGTCAGCGGATCGGCCGTCATGTGGCCGGTGGTGCGTGGCGTGTCATCGCCTTGCCAGAGGGCCGCCCAGCCGTGCGCCAGCTCATGGAGCGTGATGGAGAGGATCACCGTGAGCACCACCGAGACGAAATACAATTGGCCTTGAGGCGAAAAAAGATGCTCAATAAAAAAGGCCGCCAGCATGTGTTGGCGATGCTAACTCCAGGCCGTGGAAATCCAAACGGAAAAGCACCGGCGCGCGGTGATTGATGTGGGGAGCAACTCCGTCAAGTTGCTCGTGGCCGACTGCGCCAACGGCACGATCACGCCGGTGCATCATTCGGGTGAACAGACGCGGCTGGGGCACGGCGCGTTTTCCTCCGGGCAATTGCAGGCGGAAGCAATCGCGAAGACCGCGCACGCCGTCACCGTGTTCGCCAAACGGGCGCGTACGCAGGGCGCGGAGTCCATCCGCGTGCTGGCCACCAGCGCCGCGCGCGAAGCGGCCAACGGCGAGGCGCTCATCATCGCCGTGCGCGAGGCCAGCGGTTTGGAATTGGAGATCATTCCCGCGCAGAAAGAGGCCGCGCTCGTGCTGGCCGGCGCGCGCAGCACACCCGGTCTGGGGTCGTCCGCGTTTTCCGTGGTGGATGTCGGCGGTGGCAGTACGGAAGTCTTGGTGGCCGATGGCGCCCAGGTATTTTTTCAGGATAGTTTCCCACTGGGCACCGTGCGTTGGCTGGAACAGACAACACTGTCCGATCCGCTCACGACCGAGGATTGGCAGCGCACGCGCCAGTCCATCGAGGGTTTTGTCACCCAACACATCGCGCCGCGACTGGTGCCCGCACTGGCCGCTGCGGGCGGCGTGAGCAGTTTGGTCGGGGCAGGGGGCACGCCGGTGTTCCTGCTGCGCGTGCTCGTCGGTCGCGGCGACCTTTCGTTCTCGGAACTGGACCACGGCCGACTGAGCCGCGAACAGGTCGAGTCCGTCACGGCGCGGCTGTGGTCGCTGCCGCTGGCCGCACGGCAACGTCTGCCGGGACTGCCCGCCAATCGCGCGGATGTCATCCTGTTTGGCGCGGCCATCTTTTGGGTGTTGATGCGGCAATTTGGTTTCACAGAATTGCGTCCCACACTGCGGGGTGTGCGATTCGGCGCTTTGCTCATGGACTGAAGCTGCAGGGTTGCCGGCCATTTCATTTCAAGGCAGACTCTCGCCAAGATGATGCGGCCTGTGCTGTCCACGGCGGCTTGTGTTCTGTTGCTCGCGGTTCAACCGCTGCGTGCGGCGGATGCAGTGGATTTCACTCGCGAGGTGCGGCCCATCCTCTCCGAGAATTGTTTCACGTGCCACGGGCCGGATGAGAAGGCGCGCAAGTCGGAGTTGCGGCTCGATGTGCGCGAGGCGGCGCTCAAGCCCGCGAAGTCGGGCGCCATCGCCATCGTCCCGGGCAACACGGCCAAGAGCGAATTGCTCAAGCGCATCACGACGAAGGACGACGACGACGTGATGCCGCCCGTGAAGACGGGCAAGAAACTCACCGCCGCGCAGATTGAAGTGCTGCGGCGTTGGATCGAGCAGGGCGCAAAGCAAGCGGAGCACTGGGCGTTCGTGCCGCCACTGCGCCCCGCGTTGCCCGTGGTGAAAGAGGGTCGCTGGCCGCGCAACGGGATGGACGCATTTGTGTTGGCGCGGCTGGAAAAAGAAGGGTTGAAGCCGTCAGCGGAAGCCGGCCGCGCCACGTGGCTGCGCCGCGTGACGCTCGATCTCACTGGCCTGCCGCCCACGCTCGCGGAGTTGGACGCGTTTCTCGCCGACACATCTGCGCTGGCTCATGAGCGCGTCGTGGATCGCTTGCTCGCCTCGCCGCGTTTTGGCGAGCGCATGACCATTCGCTGGCTTGAAGCGGCGCGCTACGCGGACACGAGCGGTTATCAGAGCGACGGCGAACGCACGATGTGGCGCTGGCGCGATTGGGTGATCGCGGCGTTCAATCGCAATCTGCCTTTCGATCAGTTCACCATCGAGCAACTCGCGGGCGATCTGCTGCCGGGCGCGACGCTCCAGCAACGCATCGCCACGGGTTTCAATCGCAATCATCGCGGCAACGCCGAGGGTGGTATCGTGCCGGCGGAGTATGCGGCGGAGTATGTCGTCGATCGCGTGGACACGACGGCGACGGTATGGCTCGGTCTCACGCTGGGTTGTGCGCGTTGTCACGATCACAAATACGATCCGCTCACGCAGCGCGAGTTCTATCAGCTCTTCGCGTTCTTCAACAACGTGCGGGAGAAAGGTCGCGCTGTGAAAATCGGCAACTCGCCGCCGTATGTGAAGTCGCCGACGGATGCGCAGTTGACTGAACTGGCGGCACTCGATGCGAAGCTCGCGGCGGCCGGAAAACATTTTCGCGAACTCGAACCCGCCATCCGTGCCGCGCAGTCCACGTGGGAAATGTCGCTGGGCACGAAAGCGCCGGCACCGCCGTTGCAGTGGACGGTCACGAATGGTTTGCAGGCGCGCTTTGAACTCGACGGCCAACTCGCGAGCGCGTTCGGCACGAACGGTGCGGCGAAGTTCGAGGGGGGAACGGGTGCGTTCGCGCCCGGACACGGCGGGCAGGCGGCGGCGTTTGATGGGAAGCGATTCATCAACGCCGGCGACGTGGGCAACTTTGGTTTCATGGACAAGTTTACGCTGGCTGCGTGGATCCAACCGCGCGGCGCGAGCGGCGGCGCGATCATTTCGCGAATGGTCGAGCAGGATGCCGATTCTGGTTTCGCGTCGGACTCCGAA
Organism: Pedosphaera sp.; assembly: GCA_009695465.1. GTDB lineage: Bacteria > Verrucomicrobiota > Verrucomicrobiia > Limisphaerales > UBA1100 > SYLI01. The sequence continues at coordinate 21,992 of SIAW01000024.1, read as the reverse complement.
GGCTACAGCGTGCATCTCAAAGCGGGCCGCGTGCAGGTCTATCTCACCAAACGCTGGCTCGACGACGCGCTGCGCGTGGAGACCGAGGCCGCGCTCGCGCCCGATCGCTGGCAGCATGTCACGGTGACTTATGACGGCTCACGCACGGCGGCGGGCGTGAACGTGTTTGTCAACGGCGCACCGCAGAAAACGCGCGTGCTGCTCGATGAGTTGAACCAGACCTTCGCGACGAAACAACCGCTGCGCATCGGTGCGGGCGGCGGACCGGCGAACCGGTTTCATGGGTTGATCCGCGACGTGCGCGTTTACGGCCGCACGCTGACAGCGGCGGAGGCCGGCGTGATTGCCTCGGCGGAGAGCCTCACCGAGATGGCCGCGTTGCCCGCGACGCGACGTTCGCAACCGCAACTCGCGACATTGCGAATGGCGTTTCTCGATGCGCACAGCCCGGAACCGCAACGCGCAGCGCAGCGCGAGTGGTTTTTGCTCCAAGTCCAGCGCGACGCGTTGGTGGAGAATTTCCCGACGACGATGGTGATGGAGGAGATGCGGAAGCCGCGCGACACGTTCATCCTCAAGCGCGGCGAATACGACAAGCCGGGCGAACGCGTCGATCCCGGGTTCCCGGTCGCCATTCGCGCGAAGTCGGTCGGTGCGCCCAAGAACCGCCTCGACTTCGCGCGATGGCTCGTCTCACCGCAGCACCCGCTCACGGCGCGCGTGGCGGTGAATCATCATTGGCAAACCTTCTTCGGAGCGGGATTGGTGCGCACGGTCGAGGACTTCGGCGCGCAAGGCGAACCGCCGACGCATCCGGAATTGCTGGACTGGCTCGCCACAGAATTTCTGAGCACAGGCTGGGACGTGAAGCGCATGCACAAGCTGATCGTGCTGAGCGCGACGTATCGGCAATCCTCGCGCATCACGCCCGCGCTACTCGCGCGCGATCCAGAAAACCGCCTGCTCGCGCGCGCTGCGCGGCTGCGTCTGCCAGCGGAGATGGTGCGCGATCAAGCGCTCTTCGCCGCCGGTTTACTCGTCGAGAAAATCGGCGGGCCGTCCGTCATGCCGTATCAGCCCGTGGGTTTGTGGAAGGAACTTTCCGGCACCGATCACGTGCCTGAACACGGCGAGAATCTTTGGCGCCGCAGTCTCTACACGTTTTGGAAACGCACCAGCCCGCCGCCGACGATGATGACGTTCGACGCCGCGGGCCGCGAGGCGTGCAGTGTGAAGCAGTCGCGCACGAGCACGCCGCTGCAAGCGCTGGCGTTGATGAACGACATCACGTTCGTTGAGGCTTCGCGCAAGCTGGCTGAACGCACGATGAAGTCGGCCAAGCCTGATGCCTCCGCGCGGCTGACATTCGCGTTCCGCCTCGTCACCTCGCGCGAGCCCAGCGCAGTGGAACTCGCCGTGCTCGTCGCGGGCTACGAGGAACAGCTCGGCCGCTTTCGCAGCGACATGAAAGCCGCGCTGGAATTGGTGAGCATCGGCGAAGCCCCGCGCGATGTGTCGTTGTCGGTCGCGGAATTGGCGGCGTTCACCGCGGCCGCGAATCTGATCCTGAATCTCGACGAAGCCATCACGCGGCCGTGACGATGAACCCACTGCACGAACATCGCCTTCTGCTCAACCGGCGTCATTTCTTCAGCCGCGCGGGACTCGGCTTGGGCGCGCTGGGATTGGCTTCGTTGCTGGATGAAAACGTGTCCGGTGCCGCCGCGCCGGGCGGCCTTCCAGGCGTGCCGCATTTCGCAGCGAAGGCCAAGCGCGTCATCTACCTTTTCCAATCGGGCGCGCCCTCGCAGCTCGATCTGTTCGACGCGAAACCCAAACTCGCCGGACTGCACGCGACGGAATTGCCCGACTCGATCCGTAAAGGGCAACGGCTCACGGGCATGACGGCGACGCAGGATCAATTTCCTGTTGCGCCGACCAAATTCAAGTTCGCGCAACACGGGCGCGGCGGCGCGTGGTTCAGCGAATTGCTGCCGCACACCGCGCGCGCGGCCGATGAGTTGTGCGTCGTGCGCTCGATGTTCACCGAGGCGATCAACCACGATCCGGCCATCACATTTTTCCAGACCGGCGCGCAGCTCGCCGGGCGGCCGAGCATCGGCTCGTGGCTCAGTTACGGATTGGGCAGCGACAACAACGATCTGCCCGCGTTCGTCGCGCTCATTTCCAACGGCTCGGGCAATCCGAATGATCAACCGCTTTACGACCGGCTTTGGGGCAGCGGCTTTTTGCCGACCAAACATCAGGGCGTGAAATTCCGTTCTGCGGGCGACCCGGTGCTGTTCCTCTCCAACCCGGCGGGACTCGACGCCGCCGCGCGCCGACGCATGCTCGATGACTTGGCGAAGTTGAACGCGCTGCAACACGCCGAAGTGGGCGACCCGGAAATCGCCACGCGCATCGCGCAATACGAGCTGGCGTATCGCATGCAGACCTCCGTGCCGGAGTTGACCGATCTCTCGAAGGAACCTGCGCACGTGCTCGATCTTTACGGGCCGGACGCGCGCAAGCCCGGCACCTTCGCCGCCAACTGCCTGCTCGCGCGGCGGCTGGCGGAGCGCGGCGTGCGGTTCATCCAACTTTTCCATCGCGGCTGGGATCAGCACACCAAGTTGCCCTCGCAAATCGCCGGTCAATGTCGTGACACCGATCAGCCCAGCGCCGCGCTCATCGCCGACCTCAAACAACGCGACATGCTCAAGGACACGATCATCGTGTGGGGCGGCGAATTCGGGCGCACCGTGTATTGCCAAGGCCGGCTCACCGCGCAGGATTACGGGCGCGACCATCATCCGCGCTGTTTCTCCGTGTGGCTCGCCGGCGGCGGCATTCGCGGCGGACACACGCACGGCGAGACCGACGATTTCAGCTACAACATCACGCGCGATCCCGTGCACGTGCACGACCTGCACGCGACGCTGCTGCATTGTTTGGGCATCGACCACACGCGGCTGACCTTCAAATTCCAAGGCCGCAACCACCGACTCACCGACGTCCACGGCAAAGTGGTGAAGGAAATTCTGGCGTGAGCGCGGGGTGCGCCGGGATTACTGAGCGATGAGCCGCGCGTATTCCTGCATGGCGTAACGGTCAGTCATGCCAGCGAGATAATCGCAGACGGCGCGCGGCAGTCCGTCCTTCTCCGCACGCGCGCGGGCTTGGCTGCCGATGTCGCCGGGGTGCGCGATGTAGTGCGCGAAGAGGGCTTCGAGCTGTTTCACTGCGCGCATGTTGGGCTCGTGCACGACGGGGTTGAAGTAGAGATTGTCGTAGAGATAGTCGCGCAGTTCGAGATTGGATCGGTGCCGCGCCGCGCTGTATTGAACAAGCGCGCGCTCTTGCAGGCGCACGGCATCGGCACTGCGCACGCCAGCTTCGGTGATCAAACTTTCGGTGGTCTCGACGACATCCTGAATCTGGCTGTCGATGAGGCAGCGGATGATGAAGTAGTGCCGGCATTCATCGGGCAGCGTGCCGTGCGATTGCCGGACATCGTGCGCGGCGTCATGCCAAAGGCCGACGTGCTTTTCCAGCGCCGCCTCGGACAACAGATCGGATTCCAAGCCGTCATCGAGGTCGTGGCTGTAGTAGGTGATCTCGTCGGCGAGGTTGGCCACCTGCGCTTCCAGTGAGGAGGATTTGGCGTCGAAGCCCGGACGTTTGCTGGGATGATCGTAGCTGGTGTAATGTTTAACAAGCCCCTCGCGCGTCTCCCACGCAAGATTGAGTCCGTTGAAGCTAGGATATTTTTGCTCCAACTCCTCGACGATGCGCAGGCTCTGGCGATTATGCTCGAATCCGCCGTGCGCGGTCATGAGCCGGTTGAGGGCGTCCTCGCCTTTGTGGCCGAAAGGGGAGTGGCCGAGGTCATGTGCCAGCGCGATGGTCTCGACGAGATCCTCATTCAACCGCAGGGCGCGCGCGATGCTGCGGGCGGTGGCGGCAACTTCCATCGTGTGCGTGAGGCGCGTGCGCAGGTGATCGCCGGTGCCATTGAGAAAGACCTGCGTCTTGTATTCCAATCGGCGGAACGCGCGTGAATGAATGACGCGATCGCGGTCGCGCTGATACTCGGTGCGCCACACGGGCGAGGGTTCTGCGTGCAGGCGCCCGCGCGTGTCCGCGCTCAACTGCGCGTAGGGGGCCAGCGTGTCGCGCTCGCGCTGTTCCAACTGCTCGCGGGTGCAGGGCATGGGGCCGCGTCAGTTCTGCAACAGATCATCAACGGCGACACCGCGCAGGCCGATCAACCGGCGGATGCAATCCTCGATGAGGTTGTTGGGGCAGGAAGCGCCAGCGGTGACGCCCACCGTCAGCTTGCCTGTGGGCAGCCAGTTTTGCGATTCCACCGCGCATTGTTGGTGCTGGTTCCAGTGGCGGATGAGCTGGCCGCTGACCATCTCGGCGGCGTTCTTGATGAAGTAGGTGGGCAACATCGCCTCGCCCATCTCCGCCAGATGCGCGGTGTTGGAGGAGTTGTAGCCGCCGATGACCAGCAGCAGATCCAGCGGCTCGCGCAGCAATCGTTGCAGGGCGTCCTGCCGATCCTGCGTGGCGCCGCAGATGGTGTCAAAGAATCGGAAGTGCTGCTGGAGGTCCGTTGCGCCGAAGCGTTTCTCGATGGCGGCACGCACACGACGCTGCACTTCTTCAGTCTCGCCGCGCATCATCGTCGTCTGATTGGCCACGCCGACCACCTGCAGGTGGGTGTCGGGGTCGAAGCCCTCGGAATAGCCGCCCTTGAACTTGGCGAGGAACTCGTGTTTATCACCGCCCTCGACGATGTAGCGGCAGACGTAGTCGGTGTCGGCCAACGTCAGCACGACCAGATAATGCCCGGCATTGGCGGTGGCCTGCGAACTGGTGGCCATGGTTTCCTCGTGGTACGCCTTGCCGTGGATGATGCTGGTGACCGAATCCCTCGCGTATTGGCGGACGCGTTTCCAGACACTCATTACGTCGCCGCAGGTGGTGTCCACAAACTGGCAGCCCTTCTCCTCGAGCTTGCGGCGGATGGACACCTCCGTGCCGAACGCGGGGATGATCACCACGTCGCCGCGGCCGAGGTCGTCAATGTCCGCCTGCTTGTGCGGGCCAGAAAGAAAGCGCACGCCCATCGCGCGGATCTGATCATTCACTTCAGGATTGTGGATGATCTCGCCAAGGATGTAGAGCGGCTGATCGGGGAACACCTTGCGCGCGGCGTACGCCAGATCAATGCAACGCTCGACGCCGTAACAGAAGCCAAATTCCTTCGCCAGCTTGATGGTGGTTTGGCCGTCAGGCGTGACCACTTGCCCAGCGCCGCGCAACCGCTCCACCAATTCGCTGCGGTAGTGCGAGAGCACCTGCGCCTTGACCAGATCCATGATGTCGGGCCGACGCAGGTTAACCACTTTAGATTTGCCGGGCGCCTCGGTTGACATGCGTGGAGAGGCTAACACTCGCGCGCGGGGCGTCGAGTGCAAAGCCGGTCAGCTCACCAGCCAGTTCAGGATGGACTTCTGCGTGTGCAACCGGTTTTCAGCCTGATCGAAAATGGTCTGCGCGTGCGCCTCAAAAGTCGCCGCATCAATCTCTTTGTCGCGATAGGCAGGCAGGCAGTGCATGACCAACGCGTCGGGCTTGGCCAGTCGCACCAGCGCGTCGTTGATCTGATAACCGGCGAGGTCTTTGAGGCGCTGCGCCGTCTCCGCCTCCATGCCCATGGAAACCCACACGTCGGTGTACAACAAGTCGGCCCCGCGTGCGGCAGCTTGGAGGTCGTCGGTGACGTGGATGTTGCCGCCCGCGCGTTTCAAGATTTCGGGCGCGGGCTGGTACGCCTTCGGCGCGGCGATGCGCAGTTCAAAGCCCAGTTTGCCTGCCGCAAAAATCCACGACGCGGGCACGTTGCACGCGCCGTCGCCGACGAACGTCACCACCTTGCCGGCAATCGGCCCGCGCTTTTCTTCGAAGGTAAAAATGTCGGTGAGAATCTGACAGGGATGCTCCGCGTCAGTGAGCGCGTTGACGGTGGGGATGGCCGACCAGTGCGCGAACGCCTCCACCTCTTGCTGCGCGTAGGTGCGGATGACGGCGCCGTGCACCATGCGGCCGAGCACGCGGGCGGTGTCCTCGATGGGTTCGCCGCGCCCGAGTTGGATGTCATTTTTGTTGAGGAACAACACCTCGCCGCCCAACTCGCGGATGCCCACCTCGAACGAGACGCGCGTGCGCGTGGAGGATTTGGAGAAGATGAGCGCCCACGTCTGGCCCGTCAGCGGCAGGCGCGGATGCTGGCCGCGTTGTTTTTTGAAAACACCGCTCTGCTCCAGAATCAATCGGGCCGCCGTTGTGTCCAGCGTCTCGATGCTCAACAGATGTTTCATAAGCCAATTGCGATTGGAAATGTCGGTGAGAAGGAGGGTGGATAGCGGATGTTCCGGTCGGCGTCACGCTGATTCTTTGGCGCGATCGGCCGCGCGCCAGAGATACCACGCGGCGGTGGTGCGGAATGGCCGCCACCGTTCGCCGTGCGCGAGCAGTTCCTTGGCGGTCGGCATCTCGAGCCGCCGATAGGCGATGCGGAAACCGCTGCGCACACCAAAGTCGTCCGCAGGCAACACATTGGCGCGTCCGAGTTGGAAGATCAGCAGCATCTCCGCCGTCCACCGGCCGACGCCGCGCACTGCGATGAGGCGCGCGACAATCTCATCATCGGTCAACCGCGCGATCTGACGCGAGGTCGGCACGACGCCCGACAAAGTGTTCGCCGCGATGTCGCGAATCGAGGCCACCTTCGCACGCGAGAACCCTGCGCCGCGCAGTGACTCATCGGGAACACCGGCCAAATCTTCCGGGCGCGGGAAGCGGCGTCCGGGAAAAAGTTTAGTGAACCGTAGCAGGATGGTGTTCGCCGCCGTGCCGTTGAGTTGCTGATGGGCCACGGCTTGAACGAGCGATTGGAAGGGCGTCCGCCGCGTCTCCGGCTTCAATGTGCACGGGCCGATCTCGCGGATGAGTTTCCGCATCACGGCGTCGCTCGCGGACAACTTCTGGATGGCGTCGGCGGTCACGGTGAGAAAATTTAGGCGAGTGTGGCGACGGCGGTCTCGAGAATCCGCAACCCTTCAATCGCATCTTCCTTGCGCAGATTGAGCGCCGGCAAAAAACGGACGACGCGCGCGCCTGCCGGCACGGTGAGCAGTCCGTGCGCGTGGAGACGCTCGACCATCTGCACCGAGGCGGGCTTGGTGCTGCCAGCAAACGCCGCGATGCCTTCGCACAGTTCGATGCCGATCAGCATGCCAAAACCGCGCACCGTCTTGATGACGTGCGGATGTTGCGCCGCCAACTTCAGCAACTCGCTCTTCAAAAACTCGCCCATGTGGCGCGCGTTGTCAGCCAGCTTGTCTCGTTCGATGACCGCAAGAATCCGCAGCGCCACAGCGCAGCCCAACGGCGTGCCGCCAAACGTGGTGGCGTGTTTTCCCGGACTCAATAAATCCGCGTACGGCGCGCGCGCCCAAAATGCGCCGATCGGAAATCCGCCACCCAGCGACTTGGCCATCGAAATGCCGTCAGGCTGAAACGCGGCCGCGCCCGGCACGCCTTCCAACAACCGCTGGAAACCAAAATACGCGCCCGTGCGGAAATGGCCGCACTGTACCTCGTCGAGCAGCAGCAGCAGTTTGTGCTCATCGCACAGTCGGCGCAGTCCCAGCAGATAATCCACCGAGGCGGGTTGCACGCCGCTCTCACCTTGAATGGCCTCCACCAAAATCGCGACGGTCGCGGGCGAAATCGCCGCGCGCATCGCTTCCAGATCGTTGTAAGGCACGTGACGGAACCCCGTCACCGCCGGTGCGAAACCTTGCTTCACTTTTTCCTGCCCCGTCGCAGCGATGCCCGCCAGCGTGCGCCCATGAAAAGAATTGTGCGCGGTCAGAATCTCGAACCGCCCTTCCTCATGGCCGAACTGCCGCGCGAGTTTGTACAGCCCCTCGTTGGCCTCCGCACCGCTGTTGCAGAAAAATACCTTGCCCGATCCCGCATGGCGAACGAGTGCCTCGGCCAACCGACCCTGCGGTTCGTTGTAGTAAAGATTGGAGACGTGAACAAGCTGGCGCGATTGCTCGACGAGCGCCTCGGTGATCTCCGGATGCGCGTGGCCCAACGAGCAGACCGCGATGCCGGTGGCAAAATCCAAATACCGCCGACCTTCCGCATCCCACACATGACTGCCCGCGCCGCGCACCAACACCAGATCAAACCGGCCGTAACTCGGCACGACATGCTGATTGAAGAGTTGCTTGATGTCGTTTGTGTCACTCACAGCACCACCTCCGTGCCGACGCCGGCGTCGGTGAAAATCTCCAGCAACACCGCGTGGTTCACGCGGCCGTCCACGAAAGAAACTTTCTGCACGCCCGCGCGCAATGCGGCGACGGCGCTGTCCACTTTGGGGATCATCCCTTTGTCCACCACGCCCGCTTGTTTCAGCGCGGGCACCTCGCTCGTCTGCAAATGCGTGATGAGCGTGGCGGTGTCCGGCGGGTTGCGCAACAGGCCGGGGACATCGCTCATGAAAACAAGGCGCTGGGCTTTCAACGCGATGGCGGCCTGCGCCGCGGCCACGTCGGCGTTGCAATTGTAGAGATGCCCATCCTCGCCGCGCGCCACCGGACTGATGACCGGCGTGACGCCCCGCGCGATGCAATCCTGCAACGGTGCCAAGTTCACGCCGATGACCTCGCCGACAAAACCCATGTCCAACTTTTCGCCGTGCGAACCTTCGAGCAGCAGCTTGCGGCAGGTGAAAATATCCGCGCCGGAAAATCCCTGCGCCAGTCCGCCCAGTTGTTGGATGCTGCGCACGATTTCCGGATTGATCTCCCGCGAGAGCACGCGATCCACCACCGCCACCGTGGCCTCATCGGTGACGCGTTGGCCTTGCACGAACTGCGCCGTGAGTCCGGCGCTCTCCATCGCGCGCGTGATCGCCTTGCCACCGCCGTGCACCACGACGGGATTGATCTCGACCGCCTCGAGAAACACGATGTCCCGCGCCACGCCGTTACGCACGGCGGGGTCGGGCGAGTCCATGAAGCTGCCGCCATATTTGATGACGAACGTGGCGCCGTTGAATTCCTGAATGTACGGCAACGCCTCCAGCAACGTGGTGGCTTTGGAAACGAGGTCGTGCATTTAGCCTCCCAGTGCGGCGGGGTCGGTCACGTCGCCTTTGTTGAAATCCACGTACGCCTCGGTGAGGTCTGCGGCGTACATGATGGCGCTGGCCTTGCCGAGATTCAGATGGATGTGCAGATCAAATTCCGTGGGCGCAGCGGCGGCGCAGAGTGACTTAAAGCTGACCGTTGTCGGCTGGCCGCGCCGGAGCGAGTAGAGAATCTTGCGGCTGCCGGGCGCGCTGTAGCCGATGTCCACCTTCTCCTCGACGATTGTGGCGGGCGAGTAACCGAGCGCATCAATGATGCGGCCCCAATTGGGATCGCCGCCGTGCCAACTGGTTTTGACGAGCACGCTGTTGGCCACGGCGCGCGCGGCGGCATCGGCATCGTGCGCGGATTTCGCGCCCGCGACACGCACCGTGACGACGCGATGCACACCCTCGCCATCGCGCACGATCATTTTGGCGAGCTGCAGGCAGACATGATTGAGGGCGGTCTGAAAAGTTTTCAGCGCGGGACTGTGCGGCGCGAGTTTCGCATTGCCTGCCATGCCGTTGGCGAGGAGCAGCACGGTGTCGTTGGTGCTCATGTCGCCGTCCACGGTGATGCGATTAAAACTCTGCGCCACGGCCTCGGCCAGGCACGAGCGGAGCAGGGGAGCGGGCACGGCGGCGTCCGTCGTGAGAAAGCAAAGCATCGTGGCATGAAGCCCCTGCGGCATCACCGCGGGACGCCGACCAGTGGCGGACATGCCCGGCTGGATCATGCCCGCGCCTTTGCAGATGCCGCCGATGCGAACGGTGCGGCCGCCGAGTTTGAATTCCACAGCGATCTGTTTGGGCCGTGTGTCGCTGGTCATGATGGCCTCGGCGGCATGCGCGGCGGCGGCGGCGGTGTTGTCCATCTGCCGCACGATGTCGTGGATGCCGCGCCGCAGATTGGGCATGGGCAACGGCAGACCGATGCGGCCGGTGGACGCCACCAGCGCGTGCGCTGCGGGCAGGAGCAATTCCTCCGCGAGCAGTCGGGCCATCTCACGCGCGTCGGCCAGCCCGCGACGGCCGGTGCAGGCGTTGGCGTTTCCGGAATTGATGATGATGGCCTGCGCGCGGCCGCCGCGCAGATGTTCCAGACAGACCTTGACCGGCGCGGCGCAGATTTGGTTGGTGGTAAAAAGCCCGGCTGCCGTTGCGGGCATCTCGGAGACGATGACGGCCAAGTCGCGTTTCTCGCCTTTGTCACTGCCTTTGCCGGTGCCCAGCCGCTTGACATCGCAAAACAGGCCGCCCGCCAAGTAGCCGCGCGGGGCGACAATGGAACCTTCGACGAGTTGGAAAAGGGACTTCATGTGATTGAGGGGGCCATGGCACGGGAGAGACCGGCCCCGGCGCGGGGATCATCCGCGCGGTTGGCTGCGCTCTGATTTGGCCAGTGAAAACATTTGGAGGGTCGAAGAAAACAGGATTGAGCGGAGGTGTCAACGGTCAAACCCGGTGCGCGGCGGTGCTGTGTGCGGGGTTTCATTTCGCGCCATTGGAGAGCGCCATGCCCACCACGCCCGCCACCGCCACCGCGCCGCCCAGCAGCGAGCGCCACGTGGGCGTTTCCTCCTTCATCAACACGGCGAAAGGGATGACGATGATGGGCGTCGCCGCGACGATGGGCATGACCACACCGGTGCCGTGGTTGCTCAGCGCCCATTGATAGCAGCTCACGCCCAGCGCCGGGCCGCACAGTCCATTTAACACCAGCCACGGCGCGGCGGCTTTCCACTGCGCGGGCTTGGCGTCTGCGGCGTTTGCGGGGCGCCACCACTTGAGCACGCACAGCAACAGGCCCGTGAAGGCGATGCCGCCGAGCATGCGCTGGCAGGCCACGGCCAGGCCGCCTTCGATACCTTCGATGGGCGTGCCCGCCATCGCGGCTTTGTTGTAGATGTAACGACTGAGCAACGCAGCGCCCACGCCTTGGCCCACGGCGGCGATCAGTGCCCAGCCGATGCCTTTGGACAAGTGCCCGCGATGTGTTGCCACATCTTTTTCTGGAGCCAACGCGATGCCCAGTCCGCAGAGGATGACGAGGCTGCACAGGATTTGCGGCAGCGACATGGCGTTGCCCAGCCACAACCATTCCAGCGTCGCCGCCAGTGTGGCTGCGACGCAATGCACGACGAGCGTGGTCAGCCGCGAGCCGAGCAGGGGCAGGGCTTGGAACAGGGCCACGTCGCCCATCCCAAAACCGATGGCTCCGCTGAGCAGCCACAGTCCCAGAAAGTCGCGATGGAAATAGGGGGCGAAACCTTTGCCCAACGTGTACGCCAGCAACGTCAGCATCAGCACGGCAATGATGAGGCGTGTGAAGTTGGCTTCTGTGCCGCTCACATAACGCGTGGTGCGCCGCGCCGAGACGGCCGACAACGAGAACAGGGCGGTGGCGAGCAATGCCGCGAGCACGCGCGATGGATTAATGGCTGCGGCGAGGCTTGTCACGCCATGATTGCAGTTGCGGGGCGGCAAGCTCGCGTTACGATGCCGCGCATGGATCACACGGCGATGGTTTTGGTGGCGGCTTGTCTGGCAATCGGCGCGTCTTTGCCGGCAGCGGATGAGGATTCAGAAAAGCTGGGGCAACAGGCGCTGGCAGCCTTTCGCAAAGGCGATCATGCCGATGCGATCAAGCTGGCGAGCGAAGCGATTGCCAAGTCGCCGGAACAGGTCGGGCCACTGGCGTTGCGTGCGCAGTTCCACGCGGGCATGCGGGCGCACGACAAGGCGGTGGTGGATTACACCGCCGCGCTGAAGCTGGAGAAGGAGAAGGGCGCGCGCGCCGAATTGTTGCAACGGCGCGGCGAGGCGCATTTCAAGCTGGCGAAAATCAAGGAATCCATCGCCGACTTCGATAGCTACTTGGAAATTAATCCCGGCGAGGATCCGCAGCATTGGATGCGTGGCCTCTCTTATTACTACGCCGGGGAATTCGTCAAAGGGCAGAAGCAGTTTGAGCGGCACCAGACCGTCAACGGCAGCGACGTAGAGAATGCCGTGTGGCATTATCTGTGCCTGGCGCGCGCCAAAAATGTGGAGGCCGCTCTCAAGGTGTTTATCCCCATCGAGGGCGACTCGCGCGTGCCGATGATGGAAGTGCACGCGCTCTTTGGCGGCAAGTCCACGCCGGAGAAAGTGTTGGCCAAGGCGCGCGAAGGCGATGCGGCCGGACGCGTGTTGGAGCGGCAGTTGTTTTATGCGCACCTGTACTTGGCGCTGTGGTACGAGGCCAAAGCGGATGACAAGAAGCGCAACGAGTACATCGCCAAAGCTGCGGCGGTGGCCAACAACCACGGCTACATGGGTGACGTGGCGCGGGTGCACGCGCAGTTGCGCGGGGTCAAGCCCGCCCCGTAAGACGCCGTCGCTTTGGCTCGCTGCGTGGTGAATATGTTCGCGTTGCACAGGCGATGCGTGCCGCCTAGCTTCATCGCGTGAGGGGGATCATGCGAAAGTGCTTCTGGATTCTGGTTTCGGTCGTTGTCGTTTTCACGATGTCCAACGCGGTGGCGCAGTCGCAGCGCGCGCCCAAGTCCGACATCATCATCAAGCCCGAGCAGGAGGAGTTCATGAAGCAGGCGCAGGACGCCATGCGACTGGGCAAGACGGATGAGGCATTGAAGCTGGCCACGCGTGCGGTGAACGCCGACCAGACCAACTTCGTGGCCTACGCCTTTCGCGCGCGGCTGAATGATCACATCAAACGCTACGACGCCGCTGCGGTGGATTATACGGTGGCGATCCAGATTGCTCCCGCCAAACTGGAACTGCTGCAAGCCCGCGCAATGTCGCAGTTCCGCGCCGGGCGATTGCACGACGCCATCAAGGACTGGGAGATATATCTGCGCCAAGAACAGGATGTCGCCCGCGATCCTTATCTGTTCACGCTGGGCATCGCCTACGCCATCACGGGGCGCTACGACGACGGGCGTAAACGCTTTGCATGGTATAACACCGTGTCGGGCGACGACGTGGAGGCGGCCGCGTGGCATTTCCTGTGCGTCGCCAAGAAGTCGGGGGGCGATGGCGCGGCCAGTCTGGCGCGCGCGCAAGAGGCGCTGCTGACCGTCAGCAAAGACAAGCGCCTGCCCATGATGCAAATCTATGAGTTGTACAAAGGCACGCTGCGCCCGGCCAACGTGCTGGCCGCTGCGCGCGCGGGCGAACCGGCGGCGGAAGAATTACAGCGGCGGCTTTTCTACGCGGATCTGTACTTGGGCATCTACTACGACGCGGCCCATCAGCCGGGCATGGCGCGCCAATATCTGCGGCGCGTGGCGGCGATGGGGCCGGTGTTTGAGCGCGACCCCACGCTGGGTTTCATGACCGATGTGGCGCGCGTGTACGCCGACACGTTGGATGCGGCTGATGCGCGCGACACGGCGGCGACCATCGCGGCCTCGCCCGAAGCGCGTGACCTGCGGCGCACGCAAGGCATCGTGTGGGTTGTCGCAAGCTTGCTGGTTCTTTATGTTGGCGTCCGCGTCTGGCGGAGCCGTCGCGCAGTGCGTGGAAATCTCCAGCCGCCCGCCGGTGGCGGCACTTGCTGCGGGACAGAAAGCGCGGCTGCTGATGGCCACGAATCCACACCGCGTCCGGCGGTGGCCGCAGCGATGGCGGCAGAGAAAGTCTCGACATAGCCCGCCCGTTCGGCTGGGCTTGACCCCCATCGCATCCAAGCCCGCAATCGGGTGGCGGCGTTTTCATTCACATGGACAAACCAACCGATGTCCGGGCGTGCGGCGCGCAATTGTATTTTCTGCCGGTACACACGCGCATGCCGATCAAGTTCGGCGTGGAAACGGTGACGTACGTCACCTGCGCGCGCTGTCGTGTGATGGTGCGCGGGCGCGATGGACGCCACGCGGCGGGCTGGGGCGAGACGCCGCTCTCGGTCACGTGGGTGTGGCCCAGCGCGCTGGCTTACGAGGCGCGCCACGCGGCGATGCAAACCTTCTGCGTGTGGCTCGCCGAGGCGTGGACGCAGTTTGACACCGCCGGACATCCGATCGAGGTGGGGCACGATTTCCAGAAGCACGCGCTGCCGCAACTGCTCGCGGCGTTCAACACCACGCGTGCCGATCAGGAACCGATGCCGTGGTTGGCGGCGCTGGTGTGCTGTTCACTCTTCGACATCGCGATGCACGACGCTTATGGAAATCTGCACGGCCAGCCGGTGTACGAAACTTACAATGCGCAATGGATGAGCCGGACGCTCGGCGATTTTCTGGAACCGGCGGCGGGCGCAGCCGTGTCCTTTGCGGGCCAGTACCCGGCGGATTTTCTGATCACACCCGCACCTCACCGCATTGCAGCGTGGCATCTGGTGGGCGGCGTGGATCCACTCGATGAGGCGGAGTTGAAAGGCAACGAGCCGAACGATGGCTACCCGGTGGTGCTCGCTGATTGGATCCGGCGCGATGGATTGAAATGTCTCAAGATCAAATTGCGCGGCAACGACGCGGCTTGGGATTACGCGCGCACGGTGAAGGTGGGGCAGATCGCGCTGGCGAATGATGTGGATTGGTTGACGGCCGATTTCAACTGCACGGTGCAGGAGCCTGCTTACGTGAACGACATTCTCGACCGTCTGCGCGACGAGCATCCGCGCCTGCACGGGATGATTCTCTACGTTGAGCAACCTTTTCCGTACGATTTGGAGAAGCACCGCATCGACACGCGCAGCGTCAGCGCTCGCAAGCCGCTCTTCTTGGACGAGAGCGCGCACGATTGGGAACACGTGCGGCTGGGGCGCGAACTGGGCTGGACGGGCGTGGCGCTCAAGACTTGCAAGACGCAGTCGGGCGCACTGCTCGCCGGTTGCTGGGCCAAAGCGCACGGGATGACGTTGATGGTGCAGGACCTCACCAACCCGATGCTCGCGCAGGTGCCGCACTGCCTGCTGGCCGCGCACGTCGGCACCATCATGGGCGTGGAGACCAACGCCATGCAGTTTTATCCCGAGGCATCGGCAGCGGAAGCGCGCGTGCATCCGGGCTTGTACCGGCGACAAGGCGGCGCGTTGGACTTGTCCACGATTGCCGGACCGGGCTTTGGCTATCGTGTGGATGAAATTACCCGCGCCTTGCCGACGGCGGCGGCCCAGTACGGGCAATGTGAATAAGTTTCACACAAGATTGGCCTGACTAACCCCGCCGGTGCCGCCTCATATTCACAGCGTTGGGAATAACCTGGCCGCTGCCCTGTGGGCGGTGCTGGGGTGAAGAGGCGAGCTGGATAGCCCGTCCAATTCCCCGCTGGCAGGACGGATCCTCCCAGTCAGATTGTCGGCAGACGGGGCTTTGATGCACGTTTGGCCGGCGACAAATCGGTTGCGAAGCCGGGCACACGAACGAGATTAAGACATGCAGACCTGTTCTTTCCTTTCCCCCTCCCATTCCCCAAAACCAAATCAGCAGTCCCGCCGATGCCTGTGGCTTTCGATGGCGGCAATCGTGGCTGTGCTGGAATTGGCCTCGCCCGCGATGGCGCAGGATCAACCCAAGCGCGATGCGGCGGCGGAGATCTATTTTGGCGCGAACGAACTCTACAACCGCAAGCTCTACGAACTGGCGGCTGATGAGTACAAGGCGTTCCTCAAGAAAGCGCCCACGCATGCGAAGGTGCCCGATGCGCAGTTCGGTTTGGCGCTCTCCTATTTTGGCATGCAGAAATTTGATCTGGCCGAGCCGGTGTTGGCCAAGTTGGCCGCCGACAAAAAAGCGCCCAAGCCCGAGCAAGTGCATCTCTTCTGGGGACAGGCGTTGCTGCGCCTCAACAAAGCCGCCGATGCGGAGACGGCCTATCGGCAGGGGCTGAAACTGCCCGGCGCCGCTGAGATGGCCGCGCTGAAGATTGGTTTGCTGGAGTCGCTCTTTGCGCAGAAGAAATGGAAAGAGGTCATCCCGGCCAGTGACGAGTTGGCCAAGCAAAAGGGGACGTGGGCCACGCGCGCGAAATTTCAAGGTGCACTGGCGCGGTTTGAGACTAGCCTGTTCAAAGAGGCCGGTGCAGCGCTCGACGCATTGACCACCGAAGTGAAGGGCACGGCCTTTGAGCAGCAGACGCATTTTCTCTTGGGCGAGGCACAGCGCGAGATGGGCAATTTCAAAGCCGCCGCCACCGCTTACGAGACCGCCGCGCGACAGGTGAAAGGTCCCTTCGCCGCCGAGGCGCTCTTTCGGCTGGGCTTCGTGCGATTTGAAAACCTCAAGGACTACGAGAAGTCTGCTGCGGACTTCGGCGAATTCCGCATCACGCACAAGGACGCGGCGCAGTACGCGCAGGCCGGTGTGTATCTGGGCCGCGCGCATCTGGAAGAGAAAGTGTATGTGAAAGCCGAGAACGTCTTCGCCGATCTGGTCAAGGACGCGGCCGCCCCGTTGGACGCCGTGCTGTGGCAGGCGCGCACTTTCTCGCGCCAGAAAAAATATGATGCCGCCGCACAGGCGCTGGCGCAGGCCGAAACCAAATTTGCCAAGGACGCCCGCCTGCCGGAGCTGCTCTTTGATTTGGGCAACAACCAGTACGCGCTCAACAAACATACTGCGGCGGCGGCGGCCTTCAGCAAGCTCATCACCGACCATCCCAACTTTGCGCAGATTGACGATGCGCTGCGTCTCAACGCCGACGCGTTGCATCGCGATAAAAAATATCAGGCCAGCCACGATCTCTGCGCCAAGTATCTGGTCAAGCACAGCGACCGCGCCGAGGCGGGCGACGTGGCATTCCTGCAAGCCGAGAATCTTTTCTTGCTGGAGAAGTACGACGAGGCGATGGCCAGCTTCAAAACTTTTACCACCAAATACGCCAGCCACCCGCAGGCGGGCGATGCGCAGTACCGCGTGGGCAACGCCCTTTACAACAAGAAGCAGTGGGCCGACGCGTTGAAGGCGCTGGAGCCGCTCACCGCTAAGAAAGATGTGGCGGCAAAATTCGCCACGCTGGATTTCCTGATCGGCGACGCCCACTACCGCAGCGATGCATGGGGCAAAGCCGTCGTGCATCTCAACCGATTCGCCGCCGCCAACGCGCAGGCGCCCAATGTGGATGCCGCGCTGTTGCTGAGCGGTCTGGCCAGCCAGCGGGACAACGATAGCGCTGCCGCCATCGTCACGCTCAACAAATTGGTGACGGCGCACGCGGGGAGCAAACACCTGCCGCACGCACTGGTGGAGATTGGCCGGTTGCATTATCAAGCCAAGGCGCTGGTCAATGCCCGCACCGCGCTGGAAACGGTGGTGGCCAAGCACGCGCAGTCGGAGATGCGGCCTGACGCGGAGTATTATCTGGGCTTCGTGGCGCGCGACGAAAACAAGCGCGACGAGGCGGCCAAGCAGTTCGCGCTGGTCGCGGACAATTCGCCCAAGCACGCCTTCGCGGCGGACGCGCGGTTTCAGCAGGGATTGGTGTCGCTGGACAAAGCGGATTTTGCCGCCGCCCAAACGGCCATCTCCAAGCTCTTGGCGGATTACCCGCAGTACGCCAACATTGATCAAGCCCTCTTCCGACTGGGCATGGCGTTGGAGCGGCAGAAGAAATGGGACGAGGCGCTGAGCCAATACGCCAAGGTCATCGCGATGCCCAAGTCCGAGTGGTCGGACAATGCCCTCTATCAATCCGCGTGGTGCGAGCTGGACGCCAGTCGTCCCGACAAGGCGGCGGCGGTGTATAAACAGTTGCTCAAGGATTTTCCCAAGAGCGAACTGGCCGATCGCGGCAGTTTTGAGTTGGCCGAGCTGGAGTTCAAGGGCGGCAAGTACGATGACACGCTCGCGCGGTTGGGGGATCTGCTCAAGACCACCAAGGACGCGGAGCTGATCGCCAAGGGCGGGTATCGCTTGGCGTGGGCGCACTTCGAAAAAGCGGACATGGCGAAGGCAGCGGCGGCGTTCGATGGCTTTGTGTCCACGCTGCCCGCGGAGCCTGCGGCGGACTTGAAGGAACTGGTCGGCACCGCCGCCTATCAGGCCGGCGAAGCGCACATGCAATTGGCGCAGACCGCCACCACGCCCGCCGCCAAGGCCAAGGCACACAAGTCGGCGCTGGCCAGCTACACCAAGGCTGTCGCCGCCAAGAGTGGCGATGTCAAGGTGCAGTCCCAAGCCCTGTTGCGGTTGGGCGAATGCAACGGGATTTTGGAAGAATGGGTGGCGTCGGAAAAGGTGTTCCGCCAATTCATGCAGGCGTATCCGGAGCACGCGCTCATCCGCAACGCGTGGCACGGCGCGGGCTCGGCGCTGGAGAGCCAAGGTAAATTTGCCGATGCGCTGGTGCTCTTCGAGAAAGTCACCGAGGGTCTGCGGAAAGATGAGCTGGGCGCGCGCACACAATTTCAGGTGGGTGATTGTCACCTGAAGCAGGCGCAGAAAACCAAGGACGCCGAGGCCAAGCAGACGGGCCTCAAGGACGCCGTGCGCGCCTTCGTTTATTTGCAGGCCAATTACCCGCCCGAGGCCAGCAACCCGAAAGGGCTGTGGCACGCGCGCGCGTTGCTGAGCATGGCCACTGCGCTGGACGAGAGCGGCAACAAGGAAGCCGCGCAGAGTTCCTACCGGGAGTTGGTCGAGAAATATCCGGACAGCGACTCGGCCAAGGCGGCCAAAGGGAAACTGAATTGACCCACGCCAGCACGGTCACTATGGGCACCTTGAAACGGCATCTGGGACAGATGAAAGACGCGGTCTGCCGCCGGAGAATTTCATCGACGACCATGGGTGCCTGTGCGAACTTGGCGACACAGGAGCAGGGCACAGAACCATCAGACCTCAGCCGCGACGGATTGCGGGTTGGCGGTCGTTGATTTAAGTCATGGGCAACCCCACCAATAGCGAAACTCCCGCACCGGATCATCACCCCGCCGTGCGTCCAGCCGGGCGCACCGGTTCACGGCGCGCATGGTGGATTTCGGCGGGCGCACTGCTCTTGCTGGCGTTGGTGTTCGCGATGGCTCGCGGTGACAAGACGCACACCGTGTACACCGACGGCTTGGAAAAACAGGCCGAGGCGGAGGCGCAACTGCGTTCGGTGGTGTGGACCTCGCCCAAGGAAATCTTCCCGGGCCTCGACCCCAAGGTGGATCGGTACGACGCCACGGTGTCCGCCGATGGCCAGACGCTGATCTTTGTCATCGGACGACCGCAGGAGGGTGCCGATCTTTACATCGCCACGCGGCCTTCCATTGACGCGGCGTGGAGCGAGCCTGTGGCGATCGAGGTGTTGAACACCGAGCAGGATGAGTTGGGACCGGCACTCAGCGGCGATGGCCAGCAGCTCTATTTTTATTCCGACCGTGCCGGCGGCAAGGGCGGCTACGACATCTGGCACGCCCGCCGGTTGGGGGCGCAATGGACCACGCCGGTCAACTTGGGCCAGACCGTCAACACGCGCTTTGATGAAATGGATCCGGCCATTCGGCTGGACGCGGATCTGCCGGAAGGCGCCGAGGCTGCACACCTGCATCCGGCCGGATTATATTTTGCCTCCAACCGGCCGCGTCCCGGTCAGCCGGAACCGGCGACGCCCGATTGGCGCGCCACCGCGCGGCTGCAAATCGCAACCCCGCTGGAAGAGTTCGATCTCTACTTCGCCGGTGTGGATCGAGCGAAGGTTGCTGAACCTGCCATTCCCGATTCAACGGACGATGCGAATGCGACCAGTGCAACCGCCGCAAAGCCCAGCGAGAAGCCCGTCGTGTCAGAACCCGGGGCACAGTTTTCTGCGGCGCAGCGGTTGGAGCATCTGAACACCCCGCAGCGCGAGGCGCAGCCGGCGTTGACGCGGCTGGGTGATTACCTCTACTTCGCCTCCAATCGCGATGGCGGTGCGGGCGGTTTTGATTTGTACCGCGCGCGCTGGTTCCCGCAGGACGCCCGTGCGCCGCAACCGCTGGGTGCGCCAGTCAACACCGCTGCCAATGACACCGACCCCGCGCTCTTCGCTGGCGGGCACGAGATGATTTTCAGTTCCGACCGCGCCACCGGCGATGCCAAGACCTACCAGCTTTTCCACAGCCGCACCACCGAGGTCGTGCCGTTCGCCCAAGCGCAGGCGGCGACCAAGGAAGCCTTCAGTTGGTGGGCCATGTTCGCCCATTTCAAATGGTGGCTGCTGCTGCTGCTCGTGGCGCTGCTGGCGCTCGTGGCGTTGCTGCGCAATTTCACCGACGAAGAGCGCCGCCGCCGCCTCAGCCTCATCCAGAAATGCCTGCTCGCCTCGGTGCTGCTCCACGTGATGCTCACGTTCCTCGCCACGTTCTGGCTGGTGTCCAACGCGGTGTATAAAAGCATCATCAACGAGGAGGTGGTGGAGATCCACATTGACCCCGGCACATTCTTCGCCAAGGAAGAACCCACGCAGCAGGCGGTCAACACGCAAGCGGGCTTGGAGAGAATCTCCGCGGCCATGCCCGTGCCCGAGCAGGTGGAGCCCAACGCCGCACCGCCCACCGGTCCAGCCTCGCCGCAGCGCACGGTTGAAACCCCGTCCGTGAAACCCGAGGCCGTCGCGTTGACGAAGCCGCAGACGTCGGACTTGAAGCCCGAGGGCACCGCGTTGCCCAAACTCAACAATGATCCGCTGGAGCCGGCACTGCCGCAGATGGCCAATCCGCAGCTCGAAGTCGCCCGGACCAATCCCGCCGAGACATCGCTGAACCCGCAGGCAACGAAGGAAATCACGGTGCGCCCCGCCACGACGGCCACCACGCCGGCCGGCCCCGTCAATCCCACGACGCAAGCACCCGCATCGACCGTGGCCGCCACCTCCGCTGCTGCAAACAAGATGACCGCGACCGCGAAGGTGGATCCCACCGCATTGCCGCCGCTGGAAAACCCGCTGCCGTCACTGGAGGAATTGCCCACTCGCACCACGCCGCTGGAACAACCCAAGGTCAATCCGGACGTGCCCTCGAATCTGGCCCAAGCCACCAAGTCCATCACCGTGCAGCCCGGACAAACTGCCGCCCCGACCGCTGTACCGCTCACCGCTGCCACAACGGCACCGGCCACCGCGCCGATGCAGCAGACCACCGTTGCCAAGGAACAGTCCGCCGAGGCCAAGCCTGCCACGGCCAATCTTTCCACCGCGCAAGTCCAACCTTCGTTGCCCGCCAACACCCCGGCACAGGCGACGAGCTTGGAAAAAGCGCAGACCGTTGCCGAAGGCGGCGTGCAGATGGCGCGAGCGTCCACGCAGCAAAGTGTCCAGCAACAGACCGGCAGCACCGGTGCGACAGCAGCCACGCCGCAAGCCACAGGTGCGAAGTCGGTGGATGTCGCCACGGCCGCCGTTGGTTCCACTGCGGCAAAAGCTCAAGCCACAACCACCGCCAGTGCAGCGCAGACATTGGCGGCGGCGAGTGGCCAGACTGCGTCCACCATTCCCTCCGCCAATGCGCCCGCCGGTGCGGTCATGGAAAAATCACAGACGGTTGCCGAAGGCGGCGTGCAGATGGCGCGAGCGTCCACGCAGCAAAGTGTCCAGCAACAGACCGGCAGCACCGGTGCGACAGCAGCCACGCCGCAAGCCACAGGTGCCAAGTCGGTGGATGTCGCCGCAGCGACGGGGGGTTCGACTGCTGTAACGCAGTCGGTGGCGGCGTCAAACACCCAGCCAGCTTCCATCAGCGCAGCCGCAGGCGGCACGAATCTTTCGCAGGCCACCGTAGCGACAGGCGCGGTTCTGGAAAAAGGACAGGCGCAGGCTGAAGGCAGTGCAACATTGGCGAAGACCGGCACGGGTGTCGCCGTAGCCC
>SIAW01000127.1 GCA_009695465.1 Pedosphaera sp. | reverse complement strand
GTGGCCATTGCGCCTGCGACGCCTCCGTTACCAAAACCACCGTTGCCGCCGTTGCCGGCTGCCGTTGCAAAACCGCCGTTGCCTTTGCCTCCGTTGCCGCCGACTGGCGGTGTTCAAAGACCGTTGCCGCCGTCTTTGCCCAAGCCGCCGGGTGCGGCGATGCCGGCGTTGCCGTTGCCGCCAGTGGGTGGGGTGGATCCGCAGGAGTTGGAGAAGAAGGCGCTGGAGAATCGTCTGCGTCGGGCGGCCGATCAACGCGCCTCCACGCTGGCGGGCGAATCCGCTGGGACTGCACCGGGTGTTTTACCGCCTCTGCCGAAGCCGTCAGGCGCAGGTGTGCCGCCGGCGTTGCCCAGACCATTTGGTGCGGGAAGCGGTCCGGCGTTACCGGCGTTGCCCAGACCTTCGGGCATGCCGCCGGGGCGGCCACCGTTGCCGTTGCCCGGAAAGAGTCTTGAGGACGAGGCTCGCGATCAGACGCGGGATCAGGAACGGCAATCGAGCTGAGGCAACGCGAGGTTCACGGGGCACTCATTTGCCCTGAGCGACGCCGAGTGTTTTCAGCGAGTCAACCCGCATCCAGCCGCCATAAAATTCGATCTGCACGGTCTTGCCCAGATAAGCCGCGAGGTCGTGGCGATGTTCGGTCAATGCCGTGGTTTCGATTTCCTGCAGCAGCACCCTGTTTGCTGAAACAGGAAGGATGAAGAGGCTACACGAGCCCACGCCAAAGGGCTTGCTGCAACGCGCCAGCAGGATGCGATTGGCGGGTGTGACGGTGAAGGGCGGGCTGCGCAGCGACACGCCATCGGCCCATTCCTTGGCCTCGATCAGATGCCGGCCGTCGGCGGTGTTGTCGAGGATGAGCTTGATGTACTGGCGCGGATCGGGCGGCGCAGTGTTGTTATTATTGGTGCTGTTGGCATCCGTCGCAGTGGAGAGGCCCGTCACCTGCCAATTGTCGAGTGTGCCGTTGGAAAAATCTGAGTTGGGGAAGAGCAACTGCGGTGTTTGAGCCAGTGCAGCAGTGGCCACGGTCGAGGGATCGGCGCGCTCCAAATCGTACAACGCTTTCACCTCCGATGCGGCCAGTGCGCGGCTGTACACGCGCAGGTCGTCCAGTGCGCCGTGGAAATGGGACACCTCGCCGCTTTGTACAGCGTTGACCGCGAGGAACAGATAGTGGGAGGTGATGCGCACAGGCACCACTTGATTGCTTTGGAGTGTGCCGTTGAGAAAGAGCCGCGCGCGCTGGCCATCATGTGCCAGCACCACGTGATGCCATTGGTTGGCGGGGAAAGGCACCGGCGCCGTCCGTCCATTCACGGTCAGTCCATCCACACTGCCCGCGGTGCCGTTGGCTGTCTGAAAATAAATCCCCAGCTTCGTCCCGGTGCCGGCGTAACCATTGACGAGTAGCGCCGTGCGATTGTACGCCGTGCGATTGGAATCCTCCTGCCCATCGCGTCGCGCCCAGAAGGCGAAGGTGCGGGGTTGATGTTCCAGCGGCATGTCGGATGACCAGCCGTTGCCGGCCCACGCCCGCAGGCCATCAAACGCCATCGCGTGGCGCAGCAGGCCGTGACGGTTTTGCGTGGGCTGCGTGTCTTCCAACGTGAGCGTGTCGCTGCTTGGCGAGACGTCGGTTCCATCGCCGTCCAACGGGTAATGCGCCACCAACGCGGTTTCCAGACCGTTACGTGCCGCTGCCAGCAGGCGAATCTCTTTCTCGTTGAGCACGCGCTGATAAAGCCGCACGTCATCGAGCGCGCCGATAAATCCCAAGCCCGCGCGCAACGTCAGTGGTGTTTTAGGCAATGCATCCACCGCCACGGGTGCGCCCTGCAGTTCGCCGTCCAAATACAGGCGGATCTGGCGTCCATCGTGAGTGGCGGTCAGCGAATGCCACGCGCCGTCGCTGCTGATGCGCAGGGTGGTCTCCACTTCGGGTGGGGCGGCCGCACTTTGTTTTGCCAAGTTGCGAAGGTAAATCTTGCCGGTGATGCACGATCCCAGCCACAGGCCGCTGGTGGGTTCCTCCGCTCTATCTGAGTCCGGCACGATGCCGATGATCGGGGCGTTCGCATTCTTCTCGGTCAACCCTTTGAACCAGCAAGTGAGTGTGGTGGCCGATCCCAGGGTCACGGGTTGCGAGGCGATCAGCTTCGCGTTTGGCCCGTTGAAGTAGAGCGCGCCACCTTCGCGTCCCTGCCGGTCAAGCGTGAGTTGTGTGCCCGTGGCGACCATCGTGTTGCCGAGGGTGGCTGCAACGGTCCAATGCAACGTCAGACTGCGCTGCAAATCCGGCCGGTTATGCACCTCCCAGAAATGATGGCCCACGATGGCCGCGACGAGCAGTGTCAACAGCGCGCCGATCTTGATGCGGCGCCGGCGCTCGACATTTTCTTGGCAGCGCGGCGGGCGGTTTTCGGAGAGCCGCTGCAAATCTTCCGCCAACAATGCGGCGCTGGCGTGGCGTTGCTGCGGGTCGCGGTCGCAGGCTTGCAGCAACACTTGATTGAGGCTGGACAACTCAGCGGCGTCCGCGGGCAATTCAGGAAAGGCATGCCGATCGTTGCCCGTGGCCATCTCGTAAATCACCTTGCCCAAGCTATAGATGTCCGCGGTGGGATGGCCCGGCCCTTCTTGCGGGATGTAGCCGGGCGTGCCCACGAGCGAGTAAGTGGCGTCCATGCTCGTCACCAACCCGATGTCAGCCAGCTTGGGCCGGCCATTCACAAAGACGATGTTGGCGGGCTTGATGTCGCGATGCACCAGCTTGTGCGCGTGCAGATGCGCCAATCCCTGCGCGATGCTGCGCCCGACCGCCAGACAATCGGCCAAAGGCATGCGGCGGCGCTGTTGCAGATCGGCGTGGAGTGTGCGGGCGCGGTATTGGGCGGGGTCAATGTCCGAGCCGGTGTGATGGTCGTCGGCCAGCTCCATCACGTAATAGAAAAATCCCGCGCTGTCATTGCGGCCAATCTGCAGGATGTCGATCAGCCCCTCGTGCCCGTGCGACACCGGCTCACATTGGCGGATGCCTTCAAACTCGCGCTCGTAGGGATGCTCATCATCGAAGCGATCGCGATGGATGATTTTGACCGCGTGCCACGCGCCCGTGACGCTTTGCGCCAGCCACACCTCGCCGTAGCTACCTTGGCCGATGCGCTGGAACAGCCGGTGCTCAGGAATATCCGGCGGCGAATAGATGCGATGCGTGCCCAGTGGCATGGTGTGGATCGCACTTTGTCACAGCAGGAAGGATACGCAATGCGGGATTTTAAACCTGCACCTTGGATTTTGCAGGATGGAGGTGACGGACAGCGGTCAGTCAGCCGGCCCCAACAATTCCAACTCCATCTGCACCCGTTGGCGCAGGCGATTGCGGCGCTGGCGTTCCGCCGATGTTTCCATAAAGGGCGCCCGCAACGTCCGACCTCGCAGATTGGGCAGCGGCGTCAGCCAGCGATCCACGGCCAACCAGCCGCTGCGCAGCCACTGGGGCAGGCTTAATCGCCGTTGCGCAATTTCTGGAGTTCTATTTTGAGCCATTTGGTCACCCGATATTTGGACATGTAAACTTGGGCTGGGTTGAGTTGCAGTTGGCTGCAAGTTTTGAGCACACCCCAGCCTTGGATGGTCAGGCAGTGAAAGATTTGATAATCGCGTTCGCTGATCTTGTGTCGCACGCGGCCCAGTGCCGTGGTGATGAGGTTGGTTTCCCATTCCTCCGCCCAGATGCGTTCCAGTTCCACGCCGTTGGAATCGGGCAACGCGGCCGCATCGATCGCGCCGTTGAGACCGTCGCTGACGGGTAAGTGGCGCTTTTCTTTGCGGTAATGATCAGCAATGCGTCGGCGCAACACCGTGTAGAGCCAGCCTTTGAAGGTGCCCTGCCGACGGTCGTACTCAAACCCGCCAATCTCCCGCGCCACCGACACCACCGTGTCCTGCACCACATCCTCGGCGGCGTGCGGCTTCAATCCCGCCCGCAACGCCACGCAATACAACAATTTCCAATAGGCATCGAAGAACTGGCTCCAACCCGCCTTGTTGTCCAAGTCCTTCAACCGCTCCAGCAAACTGCTGCGCGTGGCGATGTGCTCTGAATCTTCTGGCCGCATCATTGTCCTTCACCCTTATATTCGCTGGGGCGCACCCATTACTCTCAGACAACTTTCACAAATCTCACAATTTCTGAATCTAATTGGAAGGCAGTATTTTGCAGAAATTCAGCCATTTTAAGTCCAAATCATGGATTTCAGCGTTCCATGAGCGACGATTCTTGTTTGGATGCAAAGATTTCAGGAAGATTCAGATGGAGGCCAGCGAATTAATATGGTAGCAGGCTCGTGTATTTATGAGACAGAACAACCGATACAGCAATGGTAGCGGCATCGGTTTGCCACTGGCGCAATGGGTGCGGTTGTGCGGCGAGACATTGGGTAGCACCGCCGATGTGGCGCTGCTCAAAGCCTGGGTGCAGCCTTTGGCGGCCTTGGAGGAGGCCGTGTCCATCACCGATGCAGAGCACAACCGCATACTTTACGTCAACCCCGCTTGGTGCCAGTTGTATGGATATTCGGCGGCAGAAGCGTTGGGGAAAACCCCTGCGAAGATTCTCAACCTCGATGAAGTCTCCCAGCGGATACTCCAGAAAGTCGCTGTGGCCAGCCACAAAGGGGGTTGGGAAGGCGAACTGCTCAACCACGACAAATCCGGCAATCTACTCACCATCCACCTGCGCACAGCACCCCTGCGCGCCCCCGACGGGCGATTGGTCTGCATTCAGGGCATTGCCCGCCGCGCCACACCCACCAATGGCAGTGCCAATGGGAATGGCAATAGGAACAAGCCCGCGTGGATGGCGGCGATGGGCAAGTTGACGCCGCGCGAGTTGGAGACTTTCTCGTGGTTTGGCACTGGGCAGACCACCAAGCAAGTTGGGCAGAAACTTGGGGTGAGCATCTTCACCGTGCAGACCCATCGTACCCGAATCAAAGCCAAGCTGGGCGTGCGCAGTAATACGGCGATGTGCCGACTGGCCTTTGAGTGGGTGGCCGGCGGGCATTAGCCTCTAGTAGAGGCGGCTTTACCAGCGCTCTCCCAGTCACTTCCACATCAATCAAGCCGGACAACATCACGGTCGGTGACTGGGTGTTTCGTGTGGGCAATCGCTCCAGATGAATCATTTCTCGTGCACGCGAAGCCATGCCACGACGTGGACGGACCGTGATGCGACGTGAACGGACTGTCTCACGACGTGAACGGACTGTCTCACGACGTGGACGGACTGTCTCACGACGTGGATGGACTGTCTCACGACGTGGGCGGACTGTATCCACGACGTGGACGGGTTCACTTCACACGCAAGCCACAGCGAGGGCGGGCGGCATGGCAGCACCTTGGGCCGGGGCTAGGCGGGTGCCGGGGGCGCAGGCATTTTTCATTGGCTGAGGCGAGGTTTCGCGGCATAACAA
>SIAW01000126.1 GCA_009695465.1 Pedosphaera sp. | reverse complement strand
GCCGCCCATTCCACCCATTCCTCCACCCATGCCGCCAGCCATGTTATTCATCATGCCATTGACCCGGCCCATGGCATTGCCGAGCATTCCGCCGCCGCCCATGCCCTGCATTCCGCTGCCGATGCTCATGGTACCCATCAGGCCGCCGAGGGAAAATTGGGCATTTAAGGCCGGCACGGAGAGCAGCATGCCGATGAATGCGAGCGCGAGGGCACCGATGTTGCGCAGGAATGAGACCTTGGTTTGCACTGTGGTGACTGTGCTTGTGTTGTTACCGACTGTCAACGCGATTAGACGGAGGATCGGGTTGTTCGGCTACGGAAAAGTTAGCCTGTTTGTTGGCGCATGATTTTGGGCTACTGCGGCCGGACAAAAATAATTGCATTAAAAATAGTCCCTTGCGGGCAGGTTGTTTTGTGTTAGTTTCCCACCCAATCCCACGAAGGGCTCACCATGAAATATGTCACATTGCGTACGTTCCTAGCAGCTATCCTCACCACGGCCGTCCTGACGGCTGGCGTTGTCTCTGTCCGCGCGGAAGACAAGAAACCGGACCAACCCAAACCCGCTAACAAAAAGGAAACGAGTGGATTCTTCCCGTTTGTCGGCGTGGTGAAGGCGGTGGATGTAGCCAAGAAGACCATCACGTTGCCGGGTGCCAAGGGCAAACCCGACCGGGTGTTCCATGTCATCGATACCACCAAGCTCCAGAATGACGGCAAGGCCATCAAGTTGGAGGACATCCAGCCGGGACAACAGGTCGGCGGCCGGGCAAAGCAGTCGCCGGAAGGAAAAAACGAGGCGTCCACCGTTAACATCCAGCCCAAGAAGGCTCCCAAGCCATAAAACCCAGTACGGGCAACCCAACCATGCAGGCACTCGCCTGCATTTTTTGTTTTCAGCGATGGCGACAGTACTTACGGTCGTGCGGGGACACTGGGCGTGGCTGGGCCTTTCTTGAGGCTCTCATCGGTGGGATTCTCGTTGGTGGGCATGGGTCCACGCGGAGGTTCTGGGTCGCCCGGCGGCTTGTACTTGTCGCAAGCCACCCCAAAAAAAAGCGAGAGGCAACCTGCTGCCAACAGGACACAGCGCAGCTTCGATTTCCGTTCCATGCGAGTTTGCCTTCCCACGATTACTGGAGGGGAAGTTGTGGCGGGTTGGCGGGGGGGTCCCAGTTTTTGTGCCAGTGCAGGCTCCAGAGTTTTGTGAGCAACACTTGCTCGGCATGCCCATCGTTGAAAACCACATTGATGGTCGCCAACGGGCCATAGGTGCCGTGTCGGGCGACGATGTAGCGGGCCATGCTGGTGGATGTCGTGTATCCTTCCAGCGTGGGAACGCTTGGGTCGGTTTCCATCGGCCAAGAGTCCACCCAGTTACAATCGGCAAACAATGGGTTCAACGAGGGCGTGCCATCGCTGGGATCTTGAAAGCGCCATTCAAAATTGCCGCCCTCCGGATGGTTCCAGCCGTTGAGCCCGTAGCTGCCTTGGATTTGGCCGCCGCCGTTGACGTTCTGCACACTATTCCAAGCAATCCAGTTGCGCTTGTAATGTCCCGCCCAACCGCCACCGGAGGGCTTGCAGGTCGGGCACTGCATGCAATCGGTCACGTTGGCCATGTACGGCAGCATTTTGTGGTACCAGAAAGTTTTGTCCCACGGGCCGTCGTTGTACATCGGGTGCCGCTTGTTCTCCGCCATGTACTGGCCCATGCAATTGCTCAATTGCTTGAGGTTGCTGGAACACTTGGTGGTGTGCGCTTTGAGCCGAGTCCGCCCCAAAGTGGGCAGCAAAATGGATGCAAGGATGCCAATGATGAGAATCACCACCAGCAGTTCAATGAGCGTGAACCCGCTCCGCCCCGTGTGCTTGTGATTCATTGCCACGACAACGCCCCGACTTTCGCCATAGTCTAGCAGACCCAATGCCAACGTCCAGTCCCATGATTGACTCAACTTTGGTGTTTTTTGGTCATTAAAACCGCGCTTCCGCGTGGCAACGCCGCGTGGCGCGTGTTGCCAACGCAATCCTGTGCAGATTAGGGGGTTGAAATGGCTCAGGTTTTCAATCACCTTGCCCTTGCCCATGAGTTCTCCTGCTTCAGACCCCACCGCCACCCCACCGCCGCAACTGGATGCCGGGCACAAAGTGGTTCAGCCCTGCACACTGGTCATCTTTGGCGCCAGCGGCGATCTCACCGCCCGTAAGCTGATCCCTGCGCTGCACCAGCTTTATTTGGAAGGCCAGATGCCCGCGCGCTTCCGCATATTCGGTTTTGCCCGACGGGAAAAGACCGACGCCAGTTGGCGCGCGGAGATGCAGGAGGCCGTGGCCAAGTTTTCCCGCACCAAACCGATGGACGCCGCGCGCTGGGCGGCCTTCGCCGACAATCTGTACTATCAGTGCGGCGACTTGGGTGACCCCGCCGCGTACCAGTCGCTGGCCACGCGCCTGCGCTCGGCGGACGACCCAGACCTGCGCGACAACCTGGTGTTTTACATGGCCACCTCGCCCAGCCAATTCGGCGGCATCGCGGACAACCTGCACGCGGCGGGCGTGCTGCGGCGCAAGGAGGACGCGGACACGGCGTGGCAACGTGTGGTGGTAGAAAAACCTTTCGGGCACGACGGAGCCTCCGCGCGCACGCTCAACAATCAGATCACCCAGCACGTTCGCGAACGGCAGGTGTTCCGCATCGACCATTATCTGGGCAAGGAGACCGTGCAGAACATCATGATGTTCCGCTTCTCCAACTCCATCTTCGAGCGCCTGTGGAATCGCGAGAGCGTGGACCACGTGCAGATCACCGTCAGCGAAGAGATCGGCGTCGGCGGGCGCGGCGGCTATTACGAGGAGGCCGGTGCGTTGCGCGACATGGTGCAAAATCACCTGCTGCAAATCCTCTCGCTCGTGGCCATGGAACCGCCGGTGTCCTTGCAGGCCGAATCCATCCGCAACGAAAAAGTGAAGCTCCTGCAATCCATCCGGCCGTTGTCCGCAGAGGACGTGCGCCGGCAAGCCGTGCGCGGGCAGTATTTCGCCGGCGCGCTCAACGGCGAAAATCGCCTCGGCTATCGGCAGGAGGAGAAGGTCGGGCCCTCCTCCAACGTCGAGACCTTTGTCGCGCTGAAACTCTTCATCGACAACTGGCGCTGGAGCGGCGTGCCTTTCTATCTGCGCACTGGCAAAAACCTGCCGTTGCGCGCCAGCGAAGTGCGCGTGCAATTTCGCCCCACACCCAACGTGCTCTTCGCCGCGCGCACTGCCGATCCCCTGCAACCCAACGCGCTGACGCTGCGCCTGCAGCCCGACGAAGGCATCTCGCTTTTCTTCAACGGCAAAGTGCCCGGCAACAGCGCGCAGTTGCGGCCGGTGCGGATGCACTTTGATTACGACGCCGAGTTCGGCGCTTATACACCCGAAGCGTACGAGCGCCTGTTGCTCGAGGCCATGGCCGGCGACGCCACCCTCTTCATCCGGCGCGATGAAGTGGAGGCCGCGTGGCAGATTGTGGACTCCATCCGCGCGGGTTGGAGCGGCACGCCGCTGAGCAATCGCGAGTTTTACGCCGCGGGCACTTGGGGCCCTGTGGCCGCCGAGGATCTCTTGGCGCAGGCAGGCCATCAATGGCACAACCCGTAGCCGACACTTGAAACAACGCTGCACGCTGCACCCTTTCGACGACGCCACCACGCTGGCGACCGCGGCAGCGACACGTTGGCACGCACTGCTGGCCGCGCGCCCAGCGCAGCAACCGTTCACCGTCGCCCTCTCCGGCGGGCGCATTCCCAAACTGCTCTACGAGGCGTTTGTCACCGCGATCACCGCGCATCCGTTGTCGCTGGAGGGCCTGCACTTTTTTTGGGGCGACGAACGTTGCGTGCCGCCAGACGACGCCGAAAGTAATTTCGCGCTGGCTCATCTCGGGCTTTTGCAACCGCTGCGCGTGCCGTCCGAGCAAATCCATCGCATCCAAACTGAGCTGGATGAAACGCAAATGCTCGCCGAGGCCGAGACCGCGCTGCGATTGGTCACGCACTCCCTGCCCTCCGCTCCGCCGGTGCTGGACTTGATTTTTCTGGGCATGGGCGAAGACGGACACGTGGCGTCCATCTTCCCCGGCGATTCGGAGGCGTTCTCTTCCAACGCTGTCTATCGCGCAGTCACTGGCTCCAAACCGCCGCCGCGCCGCGTCACGCTCGGCCTGTCGACAATCGCCGCCGCGCGGCAAGTGTGGGTGTTAATCTCCGGCGCAGGCAAACAGACCGCGCTGCATACTTCACTCGCCGATAACGGGCGCACCCCCTTGTCACACGTGCTGCGATCCCGCACGCACACGGAGATTTTCACCGACTTCCCCACCGACGGCAGTTAGCTGTCCCGTCTTTGGCGTTGCCATTGCGCCGCCATTGCGGATGATTGCGGCATGTTCAACCCTCTGATTTGTTTCTCGTCGGCATTCTGTCTTTTCACCGTCACGGCATGCTGTTGTCCGGTCAAACCCGCTGCCGCAGCCGCGGGTGCCACCACGCCCGCAACGGCGGAAGTGGTTTTCAAATCTACCGGGCACACGCCCACCAATGCGTTCACCGCCGGCATCGAAGGGCCAGCCTGCGACAAAGCGGGCAACATTTTTGTCGTCAACTTTGACAGGCAGCAGACCATCGGCCGCACCACGCCGGCGGGGCAGTCGGAGGTGTTTGTCACCCTGCCGGGCAAGAGCACCGGCAACGGCATCGTCTTCGACAAACAAGGGCGCATGTACGTGGCCGATTACGTGGGCCACAATGTGCTGCGGATTGATCCCAAGACGAAGGCTGTCGAGGTCTTCGCTCATGAGGCGGCGATGAGCCAGCCCAACGATCTGGCGATTGCCCCCGACGGTTCGCTTTACGCGAGTGATCCCAACTGGACTGCCAGCACCGGCCAGCTCTGGCACATCAGCACCGAGGGCAAAGTGACGCGCGTGGCCGAAGGCATGGGCACCGCCAACGGCATCGAGGTCAGTCCCGACGGCCGCTCCTTGTATGTCAACGAAAGCGTCCAGCGCAACGTCTGGGTGTTTGACATCAAGCCCGATGGCACGCTGGCGAACAAGCGTCTGCTCAAACAGTTTCCCGATCACGGCTTTGACGGCATGCGCTGCGATGTGGACGGCAATCTGTACATCACGCGCTACGGCAAAGGCACGGTCGCGGTGCTCTCCCCCAAAGGCGAAGTGCTGCGCGAGATTGACGTGCTGGGCACCAGCCCGAGCAATCTGTGCTTCGGCGGGCCGGATGGCCGCACGGTGTATGTCACCGAGGTGCAGCATCGCCGGCTGGTTCGCTTCCGTGTGGATCGCCCCGGCTTGGCTTGGCAGCGCTGGAAAGAATAGCGGACGGGCGATCAGCCCATCGCGGTCGGCACGACCGGCGCAGTGCAGATCTCGATGGTGTGGCCGTCGGGATCTTTTACGTAGATCTGCCACGCACCATCGGGACGCGTGCGGCGCGGCAGATACTCCACGTTCAACGCGCGCAGGTGCGCCTCCCACGCGTCCATGTCATCCACCAAAAGTGCGTAGTGATTACCGCGGTTGCCAGATTGGATGGGATTTCGCCGGCCGCCGATGAGGTGCAGTTCCTG
>SIAW01000125.1 GCA_009695465.1 Pedosphaera sp. | reverse complement strand
GGCGGTGGAGGGAATGGAACGGGTGGCGGCGGCGGTGGTAGCCGCCTGAATTTCCGTTCCAACAAGATGAACATTTTTGGAGGTCAATCCGCCGGCAACTCTAGCGTCCGCATTTCCATGCGAGCCGGGCGCACCGGTGGAGCCAGCAGCGGCGGCGGTGGTGGTGGAAAAGCCAAAGCTGGTGGCGGCAATGGCACTGCTGGCGGCGGCGGAAAAGCTAAAGCTGGTGGCGGCAATGGCACTGCTGGCGGCGGCAATGCCACGGGCGGTTCGGGCGGCGGCAAAAAAGGGCGGTAACAACAACAATGGCAGCTAGCGATTGGTAATGCTGGCTGCTTTGCCGGGCAGCCCTTGTTTTGGTGGCGGGTCTGTGTCAGCCGTTTTCTCTTTTCCATGACTGACCGCTTGCGCGGCAGGTGTGGCGGGGTTACTTTCAAGGCGAGTGATTGCGCGATGGGCAACGTGGTTCGCAGTTTTCCTGTTGATGGGCGGCCCGCTCGTTGCTGCGTCATCCACGGCCAAGCCTGCGGGCAAGTGTTGCTGTGAGTGCGGGCAGGGTTGCTGCCTCAAGAAATCGCCGGACTCGGCCGTTCCCTTCTCTGCGCTACCGGTCAGCAAACAAGTCTCTCAACCCAGCCCACAGTTTTTTGCACCGGTCACACGGGTTGTCTTTGCCGCGCCCGTGCGGATGGGGTGGGCGCACTGGCCGGCAGTGGCGCTTTCCCGTCGCGACGAGCGGTTCCTCTTCCTTCGGTACGGCCGGTTTCTGATCTGACCGTTGTGGCCTTCCTTTGTCGTGCCCATGGAGGGCGTGTGTCCCGGCGTCAACCGCGCTGGGCTGTCTCAAACCTTAACAACCAAACAATCATGAAATCATTTATCACTCTGATGACGGCCGTGCTGACCACAGCAGCGGCCGCAGCCGACGCGGCGAAGCCCATTGCAACGCCCGTCGTCAAACCTAACGAGATGATGCTCAAAGTCGGTGGCATCGTCTGTCAATTCTGCGCCTTTGGCGTGGCGAAAAACCTGGCGGGACTGGAGTTCATGGACCGCACCAAGCTCAAGAACGGTGTGTTTGTGGACATCGAAAAACAGCACGTGGCCGTGGCGTTGACGGCGGGCAAGGCGCCGGATTTTGCCGGCATCAACAAGTCCATCAAACGCGGCGGGTACGACCTGATCAGCGCGCATCTGCTGCTCCAAGGCAAGCTGGAGCAGTCGGAGGGGCGCTGGCTGTTGCGCGATGAAATTCACGGCGCGCAGTATGTGCTGGAAGGAAAACCGGGCGCGGCTTGGTCCATCGGCAATCGCGTGAGCATCCAAGGCGAGGTGTCGGGTAAAGCCATTGCCGCGATGAAACCCGGCCAGCCTTTGGTGGTCACCGTCAACCAACTGGAGGTACTCAAATGAGATGGCCTTCCATTGTTGCGGCGGTTCTGCTGGCCGTTGGCTCGTCCCTCTTCGCGCATCAACCGGTGATGGACATGGTGCCGCGCTGGGCGGGCGGCTGGGGGTTGCAGATGTTCCAGGAATATCGCGTGGCCGAGGATCTGTTCTCCGGCTCGGACAAAATCGGCAATCCCTCCGGGTTGCGGCGCGAGGTGCACACCACGTGGTTGGAAGGTGTTTATACCTTCGACCGCGCGCGACGTGTCACGTTCAAGATGCCGTACGTGGATCAGGAACGTGTGGCGTTGGTGAGCGGTTCGCCGGTGACGCAGCGAGGACACGGGTTGGGCGATATCATGATCGCCGCGCCGTTCAAGAAGTACACCAACGTTCCCGGGTTGACGTATAACTGGAGCGCGACGCCTCAGCTTCGCCTGCCCACCGGCAAGACCACGCACGCCTTTGCGGTGGGCGATGGCAGTTGGGATCCGGGGTTGAGCCTCTCGCTCAGCACCGAGTCCCCGCGCTGGTATCATCTGTACGACCTCTGGTACTGGAAGAACACGCAAGGCTCAAACGGCATGCGCCATGGCGACGAGCTGGGGTTTGACATCAACATCGGCCGCGCCCTCTCGCATCAGGAGCACAACATCGGTGCCTTCATCATGCTGGATGTGACCGCGCGGTGGATGGATCGCAGCCGGCATAACTCCAATTCCGGCGGCGAGTATATCTCGATGGGCCCCATGTTCATGGTGTTCAAAGGCAACTGGGCCTTCCGCGCCGAGTATCGCCTGCCGGTGTATGAGCGATGGAACGGCAATCAGGTGGGCAACGAACATCGCTTCTCCATCGGGGTCGGTGTCGCGTTCTGAACCCTGAAAACTGAAATCACGCGGGCCGCTTGCCAGATGCAGGCGGCCCGTTTTCTTTGCGCCACAATTTACTTGGGCAGCACGCCGTTGCTTTCCAGGTAGAACAGCAAATCGAGAATCTCGTCGCGGCTCAGACCGTTCAAGAGACCCACCGGCATCAGCGAGACTTCTGATTTGGCGTGGGCGCGCACACTCGTTTTGGGAATGACCATCGTGCGGTCGGCGAAGAGGGCGTCCTCGGCGAAGAGCAAATCGGGCGAGCGATAATCCAGATGCGGCACCACGCGGCCGGTCAACGTGCGCCCATCGGTCAGCGTGAGTTTGTCGGTGTGATAATTCTGCGCGACCGCTTTGGAGGGATCCACAATCGCCTCCAGCAAATCCCGCCGCCCAAACCGGCTCGCCACGTGCGTCAGGTCCGGCCCCACCGGATAGCCCTCGCTCGCCACGCGATGACAACGCGCGCACATCGCCACTGAAAATAGGGCGCGACCATTCGTCCAGTTGCGGGTGCCGCGTTCAAATTCCAGCGCGCCGGCCAGATCCGCCATCTTCCATTCGCGCACAAATTTGCGCCCGGCCAAATCCGGCAACGGCGGCAATGCGGGCGCCCCCTTCAGCACCGCGGCCAGCGATTCTTTTTCTGCCGGCGTCAACCCGATCATCGCATCCTGCCGGATGCGCTCCACAAATTTTGGCATGCCGTCCCCGCCCAAATAGTGCGACGTCTCTCCCAACGCGTTGAAGTAATCGCGCCGCAGTGCCGGTGTCCAACCTTCGCGCGTGCCTCGCAGCACAAATAAAAGGTGCATCCGTTCCTCCTGCCGTTGCGCGGACTGCAGCAGCGCCATCGCTCGCGGCACGAGGTTTGTCGCGCGCAATTGCACCAGCAGCGGAGCCAACGCTTGATTGAGTTCCCAGCGCGCTGCGGGGAAAAGTGGATCCAGTTGGCGCAATACCGCTGCGGTTGAAAGTGACGGCGTCGCCGCCAGACATTCGTTGTGCAGATGCAACGCGGCCAGTTGTTGGCTGACTGGCAGCGCGGCCAGATTCAGTTTCAACAATCGTTCTGTGATTGCCGGTGCCGTGGCGTTGTCTGCGGCGAGGAGAGCCATCCATGCGGGAAGCGCTGCGCCTGGATTTTTCACGGTCAACGCAGCGTCACGCCACTGGCTCACGGGATGATGTTCCAGCGCGACGCGCGCGGCATTGGCGATGCGCGGATCCGTGCTGGCCAGATGCGGCCAGAGGGAAGCGATGTCGCTGACATTTTGTGAAACATGGAAAGACTCCATCTTGCGCCGCTGCGCACGCGCTTCGGCGGAGAAGGCGTTGCGCGCGGTCTGCTGCGCCGTCAACGCAGGGGCGCGCGGCACCGGGTCGGTGTACGCGACGCGGTACAGCGATGACTGCGTCTTGCGTCCGCCGGTGATAAAATACATCGCCCCATCGGGACCGAAGGCGAGGTCGGTGACGTTCAATGGGCGGCCGCGCAGAAATTCTTCCGCGCGCCCTCGATAGCTCGCGCCGTGCGGAGTGAGGTGCACGGCGAGGATGCGGCCGTACGTCCAGTCCAGAATGAAGAGCGCGTTGCGATGCGCATCGGGAAAATGGCTGCGCGTGCCAAACTCAACAGCCGTGGGCGAGCCTTTGCCGATGTCCAACACAGGCGCGGCGAAGTGCGGTTGATCAGGAAAATAAGGCGGCCAACTTCCGGTGACGGCGCGCCAGCCAAAATCCGTGCCGCTCGTCAGATGATTCACCCGCGTCGGGCGATACCACGGCGCGCCCATGTCATGCTCGGCGTCGGCGTCGTACGTGAACGCCTCGCCGTCCGCGTTGATCGCGACACCGTAAGGATTGCGCAGGCCCGCGCTGAGAATTTCCAGCCGCTTGCCATCGGCATCGAGCCGCGTGAGGTGCCCTTCATTGGGCCGAAAAGGCTGGCGCAACCGGCGCAGCGGCGAGGTGCGATCGGTGGCGTTGGTCGAGTGATGAATGTCGTCGCCGTGGATGAGATAGATTTTTCCGTCCGGTCCCAGCGTCAGGTCGTTACGCCCGTGCCCGGTGCCTCCGGTGAAATCGTGCAACTTCTCCTGGGTGTCAAAACGGCCGTCGCCATCCGTGTCGGTCAGGCGGAAGAGCGCCTTGGAATTGTTGGCGCTCGCGTACAGGCTGCCGTGGGCGTAGAGCAACCCGCGACATTCGCGCAGCTCATCTTTGAGGCCGGCGATGTGTTCCACTTTTGTCACCGACTGCGGCTTGCCATCGAGCGTCAATCGCAGCAGCCCGCGATCTTCCTTCGACAAAGTGAGCCGGCGCTGCGGATCAAACGCCATGCTGACCCACGAGCCTTCGTTCGTGTGAGCCGAGCGCAGCAGTTGGACTTCATAGCCCGGCAACGTGCGCAAGGCGGCGGGACTGGTACCGTTGCCGCCGCTCACCGCGCGTTTCCATTGCGTGTAATCGTCGCTCTCGTGCAGCGTGAGATCGGGCGCCGCCCAAAAACTTTCCGCAGCAAGATTGCCGAACACGATCGGCGGCGTTGCGATGCCTTCCATCCGCCAATCCACTCCGGTGGCGATGGGCTTTTCCAAATCCAATTGCAGTGCCACTGCGGCTGGCCCGGCCACAGAACGCGCTCGGAGAGTCAGCGTATTTTTGCCCACCTTCAAAAACGGCGCGGCATCCAGTTCGATCCACGGGCCGTACGCCTCAGATTCACCAACGATCCGGCCATTGATCGTGACGGCGATGGAAGCAAAGTCCGCGAGGGCACGCAGCCGCGCCGTGGCGGGCCGCGAGGTGATGGAAAAATCGCGTGTGAAAACCGCGGCGGTGTCCGCACGGCGCTCTTTCGTTGACCAGATCCAATCCGGCGCAGCGGCAACCAAGAACGACTGCGCGCACAGCGCCAGCGTGAATACGA
This sequence comes from Pedosphaera sp., assembly GCA_009695465.1. Taxonomy (GTDB): domain Bacteria; phylum Verrucomicrobiota; class Verrucomicrobiia; order Limisphaerales; family UBA1100; genus SYLI01. The sequence continues at coordinate 531 of SIAW01000125.1, read as the reverse complement.
TGCGAGTGATGGCCATGCGCGGAGTGTAAACGTGCCGGGCGCGACCGCAAATCCAAAGCCGCTTCAACCGACAGGACTTCGTCATCGTCCGGCAAATGCCGATCCGGCGTGGACGAACGTGTTTATCACTGGTAGGAATCATGAATCGGCAAGGTGGGGTGCCCGTCGGAAAGAGGTTCGCAGTCTGTATGCAAATCACCGCGTTTCGATTCCAGTTGCTTGTCGCGATCGCGGTTCCGTTGAGCTTGGCTGCAGCGCCGTTGCTGGAGCACGACGTTCTTCCTGTCCTGCAGAAAAATTGCATGGGTTGCCACGGCGGGTTGAAGCAGAAGGGTGGGCTGGATCTGCGGACGGTGCCGGCCATGCTCAAGGGCGGCGAGAGCGGGCCCGCAGTGGTTTCGGGAAAACCTGAGCAGAGCGTGTTGTGGAAACAGATTGCCGCGGACGAAATGCCCAAGGCCGAGAAGAAGCTTTCGGCTGAGGAGCGGCGGATCATCAAGGAGTGGATTGCGGCGGGTCTGCCCACGGTGG
>SIAW01000124.1 GCA_009695465.1 Pedosphaera sp. | reverse complement strand
GGCGCGGGTAAGAGTCGCGATGATCTTGAGAAGAAGATGACACTGCAGCAAGTGGCGGAGGGACGGAAGCGCACCAGAGAACTGCAAGCGATGATTGAGGCCAAGTTGAAGGAAGCAGGCGCAAAATAGATTCTCGCAAGGCGCACGTGGTGGCCTGAAAAGTACGGTCGGGCTGGCCAAATGGATTGTGGGCGGCACAATGCGCCGGTGACGCGCTGCCGCATCGCCGCCAATTCTTCGCCGCGCAAGGTTGTGCGCATCTTGCTGCGTTGGTTTGCCGCCCATGCGCGCGATTTGCCGTGGCGGCGCACGCGGGATCCTTACTCCATCTGGATTTCCGAGGTCATGCTGCAACAGACGCAGGTGGCGACGGTCATTCCGTATTACGAGCGCTGGCTGCGCAGTCTGCCCACGGTGTGCGCGCTGGCGACCGCGGCACCGCAGCGGGTGCTCAAGCTGTGGGAAGGTCTGGGTTATTACACCCGCGCGCGCAACCTGCACGCGGCGGCGCGGCACATCGTCGCGCAACGGGATGGCCGATTTCCCGACGCGCTGGATGAACTGCTGAAGCTGCCGGGCGTGGGGCGGTACACGGCGGGTGCGGTGGCGAGCATTGCGTTCAATCAACCGGCGCCCATCCTCGACGGCAACGTGACGCGCGTGCTCACGCGTCTTCACGGCATCGCAGAAGATCCGCGCGGAAAAATGACCAGCGCGCGCCTGTGGCAATTAGCTCAGGGACTAGTCAGTGTTGCCGCAGAACCAAATCCCGTGCCTCGCATCCGGGGAATGGTTTTGTCGGGGTCATGCTCGGCGCTCAATCAATCGTTGATGGAACTGGGGGCGCTGGTCTGCACGCCACGCGCGCCGCGTTGTGGCGAGTGTCCGTTGCGCGGGTTTTGCGTGGCGCATCGCACAGGCCGCGCGGGAGAGTTGCCCTGCGCGGCGCCGCGCGCGCGGGTCGTCCAGAAACGCGTGGTGGCCTTCGTGCTGGAACGGCGCGGTCGTTTTCTTTTGCGTCAACGCCCGGCGGGCGGCGTCAACGCGGGGCTTTGGGAATTCCCGACGGCGGAACTGTCCGGCAACCGCACGCCCGCAGCGGCGGCGCGTTCGCAGTTTGGCGCGGCAACGGAGGTGGAACCGCTCATCGTCCTGCGCCATTCCATCACGTCACAGCGCATCTCGCTGCATGCGGTGCGCGTGCATTGCAATGGCGACGCGGTGCTGCCCGCCGGTCGTTGGTGCACAGGGAAAGCGCTGCGAACGTTGCCGTTGGCACGGGCGCATCGGCGCGTGGCGGAGCGGCTGTCAGCAACTCCGGCTTGAGCGCGCGAGCGGGCTTTCCCATTCTGGCGCCATGCAGTTTTTACAAGATTTGCTGGAGAAGGTCCTGTACCACGGCCGCTGGTTGTTGGCGCCGTTGTATTTTGGGTTACTGCTGACGCTGGTGATGGTCGTCGTGAAGTTCGGCCAGGAATTCTGGCACATCGCCGCCCATCTGGAATTTATCACCATGACCGCCCCGGCGTTGACGTTGGCGGTGCTGGAGATGGTGGATCTGTTGCTGGTGGCCAATCTGGTGATGATGATCATCTTCAGCGGCTACGAGAATTTTGTGTCGAAGATTGGCGAGGCGCAGGGGCACGAAGATCGGCCCGAATGGATGGGCACGATTGATTACAGCGGGCTGAAGCTGAAGATCATCGGCTCCATCGTGGCCATCTCGTCCATCCAACTGCTCAAGTACTTCATCGAATTCAAGATCGAGGATTGGAAGAAGGTGGGGTGGATGATCGGCCTGCACATGACCTTCGTGATCTCCGGTCTGCTCTTTGCGTTGATGGAGCGAATCTCCCACGGGCCGAAGCCCTCGCCGGCGAAGGAAGCCGCGCCCAAGCATTGAGCGCGGACGGCTTGCCCAAATTGAAGAGGGTCTGTTAAGGTCACGGCCGTGTCCTCGGGTCAATCCAAACCAGCCGCACCCGCCGCGCCGGCAAAAGCCGCCGAGGTCGCCGCGCCCAAGAACAAGCATCTGCCGTTATGGATCGGGTTGGGTGTGCTGGTGTTCTTGATTGTGGGAGCAGTGTTGATCTTCTTTTTTGGCGGTGGAAAAAACTCTGGATTCCGCCTCGATGAACTGGACAACAAAGATGTGCAGTGGTTTTTGGAGGGCGGTTCCGTTGGCGGACAGGCAAAGGCGGCCGTGCAACACACGGGCCCGTTGCGCGATTTCTTCTTCGACATCCGGATGGATAAAGGCGGCGGTGGTAGCGGAGACAAAAGGGATATCGAGGTGGTCTTTGCCTCATGCCGCATCGGTTGGCGCACCAATGATATTATGCGCATCATCGCCAAGGATTCCAACGGCACGGATCTGACGGCGCGCGTGGTGGAGTGGGACGCTGAAAAGAAAAACAAGCTGGCCGAGGTGATCGTGGTGAAGGGGAAGTTGGAGGGGCCAGCCTATGTTTGGGACAGTGCCGGGCGGTTGATCAACCAGATGAACTTCGTCAAAGATCAGCCAATGGGCAAATCCACCGCCATTGAGCGCGACGCCGATGGCAAGGAGTTGGTGCGACGTTTGTTGTGGTGGGACAAAGATAGATTCACCACCGAGCAGGTGTATCTCATGAGCTCCAATCGCATCCAATGGATGGCCGACTACGACAACAGCAAGTTGAAGGTGCTGAGGCGGTGGGTGAATCAGACGTACACGCCTTACACCGACCCAACTTCTGGCGAGGTGAAAAAGGAGGACAAGAAAATCGTGTACGAACTGGTGCCCGGCCGGACGTTCAAGAAACTCCCGATGTCCAGCTCCGACATTTTTGGGATCCCCAAAGAGGCGGGCGGTTTTGTGGATGCCGATGGCCAAAAGAAAAACAATCCCACTTACACCGACATGCTGGAGAGCACCAAAGATACGCCGTGGGAAAAAGAGTTGGCGCCGTACTTCACGGGCTTTGACATGGGCAAGTCTCGGTTCGACAAGGAAGAGCAACCCGGCGGCCGGAAATAATTGCGGTGCTCGGCCCGCAGGGCGTGGCCTCCAGTCGCTCAGCCCGTCTGATACGATGACATGATCATCTGCACGACGCCCAAAAACAGCGTGAGCATGAAGAAGGCTGCGCCGGCGAGGAAGCAGTAGATCAACCACTGCGGCACGTCTTCCATCTTGCGGGCCTTGGCGCAGTACTCCTCATAGACCACCGCATACGAGGCGCCTGACACCGCCACGGAAAACACCACGGCCGCCGCGCCGACCACGATGAGCAGGACGCCGCCCACCATCGCGCCGGTCTCGCCGGTGATCAGCACGCGCCCCATGCCGATGATGGCCACGCCCATCAGGTTGAACAGCACGACCATCCCCACGTAAAACGCCAGCCCGCCCACATCTTTCTTGGTCACCTCGCGGCTCAGTTCCATCGCCTCCCAAAAACCCAGGCGGTAATGCATCACCAACGCCACGGCGAAAATCCAGTTCAACATCAGATACACGGGCGGTACGAAGATGAGGAGCGTGCCGACAAATAATCCCAACTGGCTGCCGAAGGACATCGTGCCCAGCGTGGAGAAGAACGCGAAGATTTGCGCGCCCGCCGTCCACATCGCCGCCTGCAAGAGCACCCACGCATCGTCCAGCGTCTTGGGTTCCGTCGCCACATTCACCGCCGAGCCTGCGACGATTCCCACCGCATCCCACACCCCCGCCAGCTCCGCGCCCACGACGTACAGATCAAACGAATACACGCTGCCCCACAGCAGCAAGCTGCCCGGCACCACGGAGACCAGTATGATGATCAGCGGCACCGTCCACGCCAACATCAGTTGCAGGAAGCGCCCGCCGAAACCGGTGAAGAACGTGCCGATGCCGTCCTTGCGCGAACGCTTTTTCTGCAGGAAAAAATAGAACGCGCCGCCCAGCAGCGGCCCCGCTGGCAATACCAGCGCCACTGACACCAATCCCAACGGGATGAGAATCACCGCCGCCAACAACATCGCCCACGGATGCAGCCGGAAAAAAATCCAGCCGTTGAAGAGGCACGTGTCCGCCTCCATCTCATGCGGGCGCTTGCGGATGTCCTCGGGCAACTCCTCCACCTTGCGCACAATCTCGGTGCCTGCCTCCGCGGCGCCATGCGCTCCATGTCCAGCCACTGGCGCAGCGGGTGCGGGCGGTGCGCTGGGCGGCGGCGGGGCTTTGGGCGGCGCGGACGCGGCAGGTTTGCCGAGGTTGACACCGGGCACCGCCTCCAACGCCATCCAATCCGGACAGCCGTCGTACCACGCCAAGTCCGTGGCCTCCACCAAACCCTCGGCCAAGTAGGCGTTGATCTCATCAACCGAGTACGGGCCAAAACGCTGGCCCTGTCTGTCCAAGTGAACGAGCATGTTTGGGCTGTCGCGGCGATTGAATCACGACTTCCCCCCGCACGGCAAGCGCAGCGGCGTGTTGCCTCCACATCGCCCCCGACCTATCTTGGCGCGGATGCGCGCGCAGCAGACATTGGCCCTGTTTTTTCTGACCTGCCTCTGCTGCCCGCTCGCCTGTGACAAACCCGCCGTCCCATCGCCGCAACAGGCCACCGCCCCGACCAAGCCGGAGCGCAATGCCACCGTCGTGTTGAACGACAACGCAACCGCCCCGCGCGGGGTCATCGCGCATGTGCAGTCGGCCTTGTCATTTTGCATCGTGGAATTCCCGGGGCAAAATCTGCCCGCTGCGGGACAGTCCTTGTGGGTTTATCGCGCCGACCAACGCGTAGGCGAACTGATGGTCAGCAGCGACCGGGAGCAGACCTTCGTGATTGCCGAAATCCGCCAAGGCCAATTGCAGGCAGGCGACGAAGTGCGTGATGCCGCGAAGGAAAAGTTGGAGAAGTAAAGCTGCGCGGCGAAGCCGCGGCTAACGTTTCTCGGCGGGCTTCCCCGCCTTCTCGATGGGCACAGCCCCGTCGGCCTGAATGGCCAGCTCATTTTTGCCCACACGCGCCCGCCCTACCACACGCGACTGCGTGGAATAAGACTGCGCCTGCTGAAGATCCGCCTTCCGAGCCGCGCCTTTGAAATCCGCACGCGCGCCTGCACCCGGCGTCGTGGCAGTCGCCAGCACACTCGGTGCGCCCGGCCCGCTCGCCGTGACGACATTGTTGAGCATGTACCCGGCAAACTCCACGCGCTGCTGCGTGGCACGGTTGGTTCCAGCGACCTGGAAGTAAAACACCCCTTGATCCGCCGGCAACGCCGCCACGAGCTGCCCCGTCTTGTTGGCGTCCTGCCGGACCATCAGTTGAATCTTGCCCGTCGCCCCGCCCACGCCGTCCACCGCGATCAGGTAACGCGCATTGGCCACTCCTTCGAAACGCACCTCGCTCGACGGCGCATCGGCCACGTTGTCGTTAGCCACAGGCAGATTGTTGGCGTAGAACAGCGGTTTCTTAGCCCCATCGAACACGCCCAAGGTGGTGTCAAAATTACTGCCGCGCGTGGAGATGGTGACCTCCCCCTTGACCCCTGTCGTCACATCCCACCAAACCGACTTGCCATGAAAATTGGGCAGCCCCTGCTCAATGGCTGTCTCGGACGTCGCGCGCAGGTTATGGCCGAAAACCATCCTGCCCAGTTCCGTCACGGGAAGGCTGCCGGCAATATTATCATTGGGCAACACCACTTGCGCCTCCGGAGCAGCGGGAGTCACCGGCACGACGGGAGTGGCAACAGGAGGACGCAGCCCACCCGCGGGCGGCGGGTTGACAGGCGCCGGCGGCACCGGCCCCACG
>SIAW01000123.1 GCA_009695465.1 Pedosphaera sp. | reverse complement strand
AATGTGCAGGCGTTGCCGAACAGTTTGAATTGGAGCCTCGACAACCGTATCCACGGCGCGACTTCCGGCAGTGGCGGCGTCATCAAACAAGTCGCCGCGAATCCACCTGCGCCCGACCTCGCACTCAGCGGCCGCGATTTCTCCTTCGATCCGCGCACGCTCACGATGCGCGCCGAGGGGCCGACCGCGCAGTATGGGATGAGCTTCGACAGTCGCGGCCGCAAGTTCGTCTGCTCGAACTCCGACCACTTGCAAGTGCTCATGTATGACGCGCGCTACGCCGGCCGCAACCCGCACTACGCACTGCCCAGCCCGCGCGCGAGCATCGCGGCCGACGGCCCGGCGGCGGAGGTTTTCCGAATCAGCCCGGACGAACCGTGGCGCATCATCCGCACGCGCTGGCGCATCAGCGGCGTCGTGCCCGGCATGGTCGAGGGCGGCGGGCGCGTCTCCGGCTATTTCACCGGCGCGACTGGCGCGACGATTTACCGCGGCGACGCCTACGGGCCGGACTTCGCGGACAACGCCTTCATCGGCGACGCCGGCGGCAATCTCGTTCATCGCAAGAAAATTGTTCCTGCGCCCGACGGCGTGGGCCTCGTTGCGAAGCGGCCGGACGACGAACAGGGAATCGAATTCCTCGCGAGCACGGACACGTGGTTCCGCCCCGTGCAATTCCAGAACGCGCCCGACGGCTGCCTTTATATCGCCGACATGTATCGCGAAGTCATCGAGCATCCGTGGAGCATTCCCGAATCCATCAAGCAACATCTCGACCTCAACAGCGGCAGCAATCGCGGCCGCATCTGGCGCATCGTGCCGGAGCGCTTGCAGCGTCGCTCGCCAGCAAATCTCGGTGCTGCGACTACTGCAGAGTTGGTGAAGCTGCTCGAACACCCGAACGGCTGGCATCGCGAAACGGCGGCGCGGTTGTTGTATGAGCGGCAGGACAAGACGGCGGTGGCGATGCTGGAAACGGCAGCGCAGGAATCAAAGTCGGCGCTCGGGCGAATGCACGCCCTGTGCGCGGTGGATGGGCTTGGTCTGTTCGACTTAAAACTGATTATGGCCTGCCTGCACGACGCAGATTCCACGGTGCGCGAACAGGCGCTCCGACTGGCTGAGAAGGCGATTCAATCGAAGGATGCGGGCGTCTCGATGTTCTCGGCGATGGAGAAGCTGGCGAACGACCCTGACGCGCGCGTGCGGTTCCAACTCGCGCTGACGCTGGGCGCAATCAAACTGCCCGCCATGACGGTGGCCGAGCGCCAGGTGCCGCGGACGCTCGCGCTGCTCACGGAAATCGTCCGCCACAACGCCGGCAGCAAATGGATTCAAGCCGCCGTCCTCAACTCCGTAAACGATGAGCCAGCAAAGATGTTTCAGCTTCTGGCCAACGACCCGAAGTTCCGCACCGATCCGGACGGGCGCGCGCATCTACTTCAACTAGCCGCACTCGTCGGTTCACTCAACCAACCGGCCAGCCTGGCGAAAGTAGTCACGCACATCGGCCAGCTTCAAGACTCCGCCACGGCGTTCGCCCTGACGCGCTCACTCGGCGACGGTTTGCAACGCGCCGGCAGCTCAATCACGAAGGCCGACACGAAAGGCGAGTTGAAACCGCTGTTCATAAACGGCAAACGGATTGCCGCTGATGTGAAGGCGCCGGAAGCCACGCGCATCGCGGCCATCCAATTGCTTGCGCACACCAGCTACGCTGAATCCAGCGCGACGTTGCTCGCGTTGCTCGGCGGCAAAGGTTCGGTTGCACTGCAATCGGCGGCGCTGACGGCACTGGCGCGTTTTCTAGAACCCAATCTGGCCGACGATTTGACGATGCGCTGGAACACGTGGAGTGCGCCGCTCAAGAGCGAGGCGCTCACGGTCTTGCTCGCGCGGCCCGAGCGTGCGGCGGTTACGATGGCCGCGTTGGAAAATGGAACCATCAAGCCGACGGAATTGAGCGCGGCGCAGACGCAGTCGCTGCTCAATCATGGCGACGCCACGTTGCGCGCACGGGCGATTAAATTGATTGGCAAGCCCGCTGCGAGTCGCGACAGCGTGGTGAAGGCGTTCCTGCCTGCGCTGCAACTGCGCGGCGATGCGGCGCGCGGCAAAGTCATCCACACCGAGCGTTGCGCCTCCTGTCATCGCGCGGGCAAAGAAGGATTTGCACTCGGGCCTGATTTGGTGACGGTGAAAAACACCGGCGCGGAGAAGCTGCTCGTGAACATCCTCGACCCGAACCGCGAAGTCGCGCCGCAGTTCCTCGCCTTCAATGTGGAGTTGAAGGACGACGAGAGCCTCGCCGCCATTATCGCCAACGAGACGACGACGCACGTGACGTTGCGCATGGCCAGCGGCATCGAGAAGACGTTGCCGCGCGTGTCCATTCGCGGGATGAAAAGCTCCGGCCAATCGTTGATGCCCGAGGGCCTCGAACAGAATCTCACGCCGCAAGGCATGGCGGACTTGCTGGAATTCATCGCCACGTTGCAGCCGTGATCAGCCGGTTGGGCGCGGCAGCAAAGGGTGTACATCGGCGGGAGGTCGGCTAACATTTCTGCACACCATGAAGACCGCGCTGGTCTATCTACTGATGACGAGCATGAGCGCCATTGCCGCACCCGTTGCCATCGTGATCCACGGTGGCGCAGGCAACGAACAACGCCCGCCCGCTGCGGAGGAGAAACAGCGGCACGCGACGCTGGAGCGCGCGTTGCGTGCGGGGCACGAGCTGTTGCTGCGCGGCGGCAGTGCGATTGACGCGGTGGAGGCGGCCATCGTGGTGCTGGAAGATTCCCCGCTTTTTAACGCCGGCAAAGGGGCGGTGTTCACCAGCGAAGGCAAAAATGAACTGGACGCCTCCATCATGGAGGGGCGGACGCGCGGTGCCGGTGCGGTGGGCAATGTGACGACGGTGAAAAATCCGATCCGCGCGGCGCGGGCTGTGATGGAGCGGTCGCCGCACGTGCTGTTGGTGGGGCGCGGCGCGGAGGAGTTTGCGCGGCGCAACGGGATTGAGATTGTGGCACCGGATTATTTTCGCACCGAAGAACGCTGGCGCGAATTGCAGGAATGGAAAGCAAAGCAGACGCCGGGCAAACCGCAGTCGGCCAATCCGGCCGCACAAGAACACCTCGGAACCGTGGGCTGCGTGGCGCTGGATCAAAACGGCACGCTGGCGGCGGGCACCTCCACCGGCGGCATGACGGGCAAACAGCCGGGGCGCTTGGGGGATTCGCCGTTGATCGGCGCGGGTACCTACGCGGACAATCGCGCGTGCGGGATTTCGTGCACGGGCCACGGCGAGTTCTTCATCCGCAACGTGGTGGCCTTCGACATTGCCGCGCGCATGCGTTATCAAAACCAGCCGCTGGCCGATGCAGCGCGCGTGGTGGTGCAGGAGGTCCTGCGGCCGGCGGGCGGGCGTGGCGGGATCATCGGCATTGATCGCGAGGCGAACATCGTCGTGGAATTCAACACCGCAGCGATGGCGCGCGGCAGCATTGACCGGCACGGCAAACTGAGCACGGCTACTCTGGGGCGCTGAACGGCCGGCTATTTCACGCCGAAGATGCCGAGGTCGCGCTTGATGATTTCAATGCGCTGGGTGTCAAAGAGCCGGTCGCGCACCTGTTCCATCGTGGGGCCGTCGTCGGCGGAAAAGTGGTCCAGCAAAAACGTGCGGGTGCCGAAGTCCACGCTCATCAAATTTTCCGGCCCGCCCCGTTCCCACGAGGGCACGTAAAGAAACACCGCCGCCTGCGTGGCATTGCCGGCGGCGAACGTGCGTTTGAGGATGAACACCTCGCGGCGGTGCTGCCGGCTCAAGTACAGCGATTCCAGCAGCGTGTTGTGCAACTGCGGATTGACGCGGTTAAGGTCGTTGAACCATTCATTGCGCACGGTGGCCATGGAAAGCTGGGCACCATCGCGTTCAATCGCATCGGTTCCCGCGCCGTCGGTCGTGGTGCATCCTTGTTGAAGAGAGATCAATGCCAAGGCCAGTGCAGAAAATAAAACTCGTGTGGACATGCCACGCAGATTAGGCGGTCGCCCCGCCGCTGACAAGCGCGGGGCTTTTGCGTTGGAACGCGCGCTGCACTTTGCCTACACTCTGACATGGCGATCAATGTCGTGGACTTCGATGCCGATGTGCTGACGGCCAGTCAACAGCGGCCCGTGCTGGTGGATTTCTGGGCGCCGTGGTGCGGGCCGTGCAAGATGCTCATGCCCATTCTGGAAAAACTGGAGGCCGAGGCTAATGGCCGCTGGACGCTCGCCAAGTTAAACACCGAGGAGCAGCCGGAGTGCGCGCAGCGGATGAGCATCACCAGCATCCCCGATGTGCGGCTGTTCCATGAAGGCAAAGTGGTGGATGGATTCATGGGCGCGATGTCCGAAAGCCAGTTGCGGGCTTGGCTGCAACGCGCATTGCCTTCGCCGCATGCTGCGACGATGAGCGCTGCGCGCGCCGCGTTGGCTGCGGGCAATCGTGCAGAGGCCGCACGACTGGCCGCAGTGGTGCTCGCCGCTGGGGCCGACAACGAGATGACGGTGTTGCTGGCCGAGAGCGTGTGGCAGGAAGACCCCGCGCAAGCGCTGGAATTGCTCCGGCCGATTTCGCTCGATCAAAAGCACGCCGACCGCGCGCAAGTGCTGCGGCAGTTGCTGCAACTGGTGCTGCTGTCCAACGATGCGACTGCGTTGCCTGCGGGCGAATTGCGCGAACGATTTCTGTCCGGTGCGCGGGCGTTGGCGCAGGCTGATTACGCAACGGCGCTGGAGGCGTTTTTGGAAGTGCTGCGCAAGGATGGTCGCTGGGCGAATGGCGCTGCCAAGGACGCGTGCAAGGTGGTGTTCCAGTGGCTGGGATTGCGGCATCCGATCAGCGAGCAGTATCACCGCCTGTTCAGCAGCACGCTCAATCGGTAGCCCCCGCGCGTGTCAGCGGGGCTGCGGTGCGATGGGCGCAGCAGGCGCGATGATCTGCACCCACGCCGGGCCTTTGCCGCAGGCGTGTTCGCCCGCGCGGGTCAGCTTGCCCGTCTTCGCATCGCGCTTGTGAATGACGAGGGTGTTTGAATCCTGCCCCGCAGCGATCACCCAATTATTGTCCGGAGTCAGCGCAAAGGAACGCGGTGTTTGCGCGGTGGCGAACTGCCCGATGCTCGTCAGTTGGCCGGTCTTTTCATCCACGGCAAAACCCGCGATGGAATCGTGGCCGCGATTGGAGGCGTACACGAAACGGCCATCGGTCGTCACGTGCAGATCGGCGCAGGAATTTTTTCCAGCAAAACCCACGGGCAATGTGGACGCGGTGTGAAACGGTTTCACGACGCCGGTCGCCTTGTCGTACTGATAGGCGGTGACGCTGCCCGCCTTTTCATCATCGCAATACACGATGGGCAGCTTGGGATGAAAGGCGAGGTGGCGCGGCTCCAATCCCGCCGCAGGCTCGACCTTGGCCGGATCATTGGCGGTGAGCTTGCCGGTGGTGGCATCGAAACGGAATTGATAGACGGCATTCGCGCAGGTGTGCGGGACCAGCACGAAACGATTGGCCGCATCGGGCTGGATGGAATGCGCGCAGCGATGCGTGGCAATGCGGCTGGCGGCGGCGTCCTGCACCAGCCCGTCCTTGCCGATGGGATGGCTGCCGACCAACCCGTCGCTGTACGAGGCCCACAACAGCCAGCGCCCCGTGCGGTCGGTCGTCACGTAGGCGGCGTTGGCGTCAATCTTGGTGGTGCCGATTGGCGTGGCCGTTTTTTTGGCGGCATCAATGTTGAACACCGCAACGCTGTTGGCGGAGCGCACCGAGACGTAGAGCCGTTTGCCATCGGGGCTGACACATTGCGCGCCGGGCGTGCCGGTCAACGCCAGCGTGCCCGTCGGGCGCAGCGCGCCGTTGGCGGGGTTAAACTCGAAGAGGCGCAACTGTTGCTCGGTGCTGATGGAGACGATGACCAAGAATGTGGCGATGGTTTGCATGATGAAGTGAGTGCAGGCTACGCAGTCGGCTGGAGGCCGCAAGCGCTTTGTGCGGCGGGAAAATGTTCGACAAAACCACGGCTCCCAGTTAAGGAAATTCGACCCACGGGTCATCCCCCAGCGCCCTCTGCGCGGGGAACGAACCACAGCAACACACAGCGATG
>SIAW01000023.1 GCA_009695465.1 Pedosphaera sp. | reverse complement strand
GCAACGGCGTGAGCGACGCCGGCGAAGTGCGGCCCGTGGGCGAGCACGGCATCACGGCAATTTCCTGCCGTGCGTCGGCAGGGAAAAAGTCCTCGGTCGTGGCATGGTCAGCGGAGGGAGTGACGTTCAAAGACGGTCGTACGCGCCCGACGTACGATCTGATTTTGCAGCGCAAGGCGGTGGACCCCGCCGCTCAGCCCAGCCCGCGTGCGTCGAGGTCGTCCTCGTCCAGCCCGAGGTAGTGGCCCAGCTCGTGCAGGTAAGTCGCGCGCACTTCTTCGCGATACAACTCTTCGTCGCCGTCGGCGTAGTCCCAGATATTTTCGAGGAAGAGCAGAATCTGCGCGGGGATGGGGTTGAGCGAGGTGCCGGTCGCGGCCATTTCTTCACCGACAAAAAGCCCGAGCAAATCTGATCCGTCTTCGTCCTCCGCCACATCCTCGTTGGGGATCGGCTCGTAAGTGACGGGCAAATCTTTCGCGCGCGCGCGCAGATCCGGCGGCAGGGCGCGCAGCGTGGCGGCGACCTCGGCTTGGGCGATAGCCAGCAACCGGGACCACGAAGGCATCTCAAGCGGGGACATGATTGGAAATTACCGCGGGACTTTGCGGCGTGAGCGTTGGAATTGTTTCAGGGCAGCGGGGTGCGCCTCGAAATACGACGCCAGATCAGCCAGGCAATCCACCGTGGCGGGCGAGAGATGATGCTCGATGCCTTCGATGTCGATGTCCTGCGTTTGCGGATCCAGATCGAGCAGCGTGAAGAACCGTTTGAGCGTGGCGTGGCGCTGGCGGATTTTCTCGGCCACGACGCGACCTTCATCAGTGAGCAGCAGGCCGCGGTATTTCTCGTACTTCAGATAACCGGCATCGGCCAGCTTTTGCACCATGCTGGTGACGGACGCCTGCCGCACCTTGAGCGAGTGGGCGATGTCGATGACGCGCGCGTAGCCTTTGGCCTCCATCAATTCGTGGATGCGCTCCAGATAATCCTCGGCACTCTGGCTGGGGCGTGGCGGCATGCGGCTGGCGGATTGATACAACGCGCGGCACGGGCTGGCAAGGATGCGGAAGGGCGTGCGGGTCGCCGACAAAAGGGTTGCGTCAGCCGCAGATACCGGCTAGGCATCTACATCCTGTTTTGCCTGCGGCAATAGCATTATTTGACACCGGACATCATGAGCACCGAACCCCCGAAACACACGGCCGACGAGATTTTTGCGGCGATGCAGAAGTTCATCGAGACGGGCGAGCCGATGGAGGATTCCTACAAGAATGCCCGTGGGCTTAATTTTCTGAACAGGGATTTTTCCAATCTGGAATTGACGGGGATGGATTTCACCGGCTGCGAGATGAGCCGCAGCATCTTCGCCGGTGCTATTTGCCAGAATGCGATCTTCGACAAGGCCACGCTCTTCCAAGCCAAGCTCGATGACGGCGAGTTTTTGGGCGCGAGTTTCATTGAGGCCAATCTGGACGAGTGCTCCGGCAAGAACGCGGGGTTGGGGCAGACCAAGTTCAACCGCGCCACCCTTCGTCGCGCGAGCTTGCCCGGCGCGACATTCGGCAACGCTGTGCTGGCCCATGCGGATGTTTCGTTGGCCAAGCTGCAGAAGGCGCGATTCCTCGAGGCGGACTTGAGCCATCTGCACGCCTCGCAGGCGGACATGACCGGGTGCGACATGCGCGAGTGCAATCTGGATCACGCCACCTTCAACAAGACCACGATGGTGGCCGTGCAGATGCGCGGCGTGCGCAACTACGCCACCGCGCACTGGATCGGCGCGGACATCCGCGACGTGGACTTCGCTGGGGCGTACCTCGTGCGCCGCCACATTGTGGACGAGAATTATCTGGAGGAATTCCAGAAGCAGAGCACCTATCACTTCTACTTGTACAAAATCTGGTGGCTAAGCTCCGACTGCGGCCGCAGTCTTTTCCGCTGGGCGATGTTGCAGGCGGGCGTGGTGGCGATCTTCGGCTGCATCTTCTGGCACATGGACGGCGAGCCTGCGGGCATCAAGACCGATGTTGCGCTCAAGGATGCGGGCTTTGGTCTCGCGCCCGCCACCAATTCCTTCACCGTGAACGGCAAGGAAGTGCAGATCGATGTGGAGAAGGACACTTTCGCCGACGTGGCTGCGAAGGTGAAAGCCATCTCGGGCGGCAAAGTGGCGATCAGCTACGAGGCAAAGACCGACGTGGTACAGAAGACCGGCAATGCCACTTTTGAAAAAGTGGGCGATGCGCCCAGCGGCACGGTTAACTTCATCAGCGCAGCGCGACTGGACGCGCCCTCCGACGTGAGCAGTAAATACTGGGACGGCGTGGACTTGCGCGTGAGCAACATCAATCAAGACTTCGCCATCCCCCCAGACCTCGTGCGCACTTGGTACACGCCGCATTACTATGCAGTGGTGGCGGCCACCACGCTGGGTTTTGGCGACGTGCTGCCCAAGTCCACGCGCGCGCAAATCCTGACCAACCTGCTGACCATCTTTGGTTATTTCGGCTTGGGCGGTCTGATGACCATCTTGGGCAACCTGCTGGGACGTCGCGGCGAATAAGGAATTGATAAGGATCGTATGGCCACTAAATTCTCTTTCCTCGGCGACACCGACGCCAAGGCGCGGCTCAGCGAAATCTTGGGCAACTTCGAGCTGCCGCGATTCCGCAAGGCGATCTTCGAGACGCTGCGCCGCCTGCGCGATCCCGACAGTTCCAACAACCAGATCGGTCAGGTGATGTCCACCGACGCCGATCTGGTCTCACGCGTGATGCGCACCGTCAACTCCACCGCTTACGCGCCGCGTTGCCCCATCACCTCGCTGGATCACGCCATCGCCATGATGGGCAATTCCGCGCTGGAACGCATCGTGATGGTCATCGGCGCGCGCGCCGCCATGCCCTCCAAAGTGCCGCAGTACATGGTGCTCAAGGAATTTTGGAAGACCGCTGGCAAACGCGCCGTGCTCGCCAAGGAGATCGCCGAGGCCACCGCGCCCGCCAAGGCCAACCTGAGTTTCAGCGCTGGATTTTTGCAGGACCTCAGTGTGCCGCTCATCGCCGCTTCCAAAGGCGACGCGTACAGCATCGTGTACACCGCCAGCACCAAAGGTGAAGGCGATCTGCACACGTTGGAAAAGGAAGTCTTTGGTTGGGACCACGCCGAGTTGGGCACGATGGTGTGTTCGGAATGGGACCTGCCCGAGGATCTGGCCGGTGCCATCATGTACCAGAACGTGCCCGACAGCGCGCTCTGCCCAGCGCCGGCCAGCTATGTCGCCTCGCTTTGCGATGCCCAACCGGAATCATGGAACGAGCATTTCACTCAAATCGTGAAGAGCAAACATCCCAACATGAGCGAAGAACGCATCAAGGAAATCATCGCCGCGTGCGGCTCAAAGGCTGATGAGTTGGCCAAGATGCTGGGCTAAGCCGCCGGCTAAAACGAGTGGTGCGCAGGCTCAACACGGTCTCTGCGTGCGCGCCGAGATTATTTGGTGTGCGCCTCCAAAAAATGCTTGTGAAAAGTTTCACGTCCCCTATTTTCCCCGCACCGTTTGGTGATTTCCGCGGTGCGGACGCGTTTCTTTGTGCAGAACGCGCGGCACTGCTGACCCGACAAGCATGAGACTGTTGGCCATCCTTTGGATTTTATTGGTGGGCGCGCCTTTGGCGACGGCTGCCGATGGCAAGTCGCATGAACTCTCTCCCAAGGCCACCATCCTCTGGCAGAACGATTGGTTTGCCATCTCCAATTCCATGGTGGTGACGTGGACGGTGGCGGCGCTGTTGATCTTGGTGACGCAGGTGGCGATGAGCCGCAACCACGCCGTTCCCACCGGCCTGCAGAATTTCTGGGAGTGGCTCATCGAAGAGCTGCATCTTTTTCTGGAGGGACTGCTGGGCGCGCATCTGATCAAAGGCACGTTCTGGTTTTTTGCGTCGCTCTTCCTGTTCATCCTGTTCACCAACTGGTTTGGGCTGGTGCCCGGCGTGGGCACGGTGGGCTGGGGCGTGGTGGAGAATGGGCACTTCCATCTCACCGAGCCGTTGATGCGCGGCGGCAATGCCGACCTCAACATGACCTCGGCGATGGCGTTGCTCTTCTTCGCGCTGTGGCTCTTCTGGTCTCTGCGCGCGCTGGGCGTGGGCGGTTTTCTGGCGCACATCTTTGGCGGGCAAGGCGGCACGGGCGCGATGCGGGTGTTTTTCGTGGCCATCTTTTTCTTCGTGGGCCTGATCGAGGTCATCTCCATCGCGTTCCGCCCGGTGTCGTTGAGCTTCCGGCTTTACGGCAACGTGTTCGCGGGCGAGAACATTCTGGAATCCATGCTGCAACATCCGTGGCTGGGCTGGCTGTTGCCGCTGCCGTTTTACTTTTTGGAATTACTGGTGGGGCTGGTGCAGGCGCTGGTGTTCACGCTGTTGACGGCGGTGTTCACCTCGCTGATGGTCGGCCAAGGCCACCCTGCGGAAGGCGAAGGCGCGGGCGCGCACGCCAAGCACTAAACACTTTCGGCGTCAGACCGTGGCACACGCGGGGGCGTCGGATACAACGAAAGGTACGAGATATGTTTGCAGTAACTGAGCTAGGTGGCAGCTTGCACATCGGTTTGGCCGCATTAGGCTCCGCGATTGGCGTGGGCCTCATCGGCATGAAAGCCGCCGAGGCTACCGGGCGTAATCCCGGTGCCGCTGGTGAGATCCGAAACATGGCCATCATCTTCGCCGCATTGGCTGAAGGCGTGGTGTTCTTCGCGATCTTCATAGCCCCAAAATAACAACCATAACAACCACGACGGGCGCGTGATGCGCCCGTCTCCCTTTTACAATGATTGCGCACGTGTACATGCTGGCTGCGGCTGCGGGCAACGCGACCGCCAGCGGCGATAATCCGGTTCAAGCCTTGGCCAAACAGTTTGGCTGGGAGCCGCGCCTGTTCCTCTCGCAGGTCATCCTGTTTGTCATCGTCGCTTATGCGATGAAGAAGCTGGCCTACGACAAGGTGTTGCAGACGTTGCACGATCGCAAGACGCGCATCGCCGAGGGCTTGCACCACGCGCAGCGCATGCAGGAGCAGTTGACCGAGACGCAGAAGGCGCACGTGGAAGTCATCACACAGGCGAGCACGCAGGCGGGCAAACTCATCGAAGAGGCGCGCGGACACGCCGACCGCGCACGCGAAGAGCAGATCGAGCGCGCCAAGGCCGATGCCGTGGAGATTATCCGAAAGGCGCACGAGGCCGCCGCCGCTGAGCGCGCCAAGATGATGGCGGAGCTCAAGAAGGAAGTCGGTCGGCTCGTGGTGGAGACCACCGTGAAGGTCACCGGCAAGGTGTTGACCGCCGAAGACCAGCGCCGGTTGATCGAAGAGACCAACAAGGAATTAGCGGCCTGAGGCCGTTGTCGGCATTGCGATGAAGGGCAACAAGCAAACGCGGCACGACGCCAAATCGCTTTTCCACGCGTGCGTGGAAGGCGGGTTGCTGGATGAACAGCGCGTGCGCCAAGTGGTGACGCTGGTGCTGGCGAAGAAGCCGCGCGGTTACACGGTGTTGCTGGGGCATTTCCGCCGGTTGGTGCGGCTGGAGTTGAATCGTCGCACGGCCCGCGTGGCCAGTGCTGTCGCGCTGGACACGGCGCAGCAGCAGGGCTTGTCCGCGCGACTGCGGCAATGGCGCGGGGATGATCTGCGCGTGGAGTTCCGGCAAGACGCAGCGCTGCTGGGCGGCTTGCGCGTGCAGGTGGGCAGTGATGTGGTGGATGGCTCGGTGCGGGCGCGACTGGATGCGCTGGCCGGAGCCTTTGATGTGTAGCAAAAAAGAATTTCCAAGACTATGAGCAACCTCCTTCAAGAAATCGAAGCACAGATCACCGGCGCGAAGACGACGGCGCAGCGGCACAACGTGGGCGTCGTCCGCGAGATCGCCGATGGCGTGGCGAAGATCGAGGGCCTCTCCGATTGCATGGCCAATGAGATGCTCGACTTTGGCAATGGCGTGACGGGTCTGGCGTTGAACTTGGAAGAGACGGAGGTCGGCGCCGTCATTCTGGGCGACTACCTTTCCGTGCGCGAAGGTCAAGAGGTGCGTACGACCGGCAAGCTCTTGCAGGTGCCGGTGGGCAAGTCGCTGCTCGGGCGCGTGGTCAACACGCTGGGTCATCCGCTGGATGGCAAAGGGCCGATTGTCGCAACCGAATTTTATCCGGTGGAAAAGATTGCGCCGGGCATCATCCGGCGCCGGCCGGTGAATCAGCCGGTACAGACAGGCATCATGGCAGTGGACGCGATGATCCCGATCGGCCGCGGCCAGCGCGAGTTGATCATCGGCGACCGTGCGACGGGCAAGACGACCATCGGCATTGACACGATGATCAACAACGCCCGCCTCAACAAAGAAAATGAGACGGTTGGCGACAAGGATTTCCGCCCGCTCTATTCCATCTACGTGGCGATCGGGCAGAAGCAGTCCAACATCGCGCGCGTGATTGCGGACTTGGAACGCACCGGGGCGATGCCTTACACGATCATTGTGGCGGCGTCGGCGTCGGACAGTGCCACCAACCAATTTTTGGCGCCCTTCTCCGGCGCGGCGATGGGCGAATGGTTCATGGACAACGGCATGGATGCGCTCATCATTTTTGATGACCTCTCCAAGCACGCCGTGGCGTACCGGCAAGTGTCGCTGGTGTTGAAGCGTCCCTCCGGCCGCGAGGCGTATCCGGGCGACGTGTTCTATCTGCACAGCCGCTTGCTCGAACGCAGCGCGCGCGTCGGCGAGAAGTACGGCAACGGCTCGCTCACCGCGTTGCCGATCATCGAGACGCAGGCCGGCGACGTGTCCGCGTACATCCCCACCAACGTCATCTCGATCACGGACGGCCAGATTTATCTGGAGACCGATCTGTTCTATCAAGGCGTACGCCCGGCCATCTCGGTGGGTCTGTCGGTGTCCCGCGTGGGATCGGCGGCGCAGATCAAGGCGATGAAACAGGTCGCGGGCAAGGTCAAGCTGGAGCTGGCGCAGTACCGCGAGCTGGCGGCCTTCGCGCAATTCGGCAGCGACCTCGACGCCAAGACGCAGGCGCAACTGGAGCGCGGCAAGCGCATCGTGGAATTGTTCAAACAGAACCAGTATCACCCGACGCCGGTGGAGATTCAGGCCGCGGTGCTGTGGGCCATGCAGAACAATCTGTTCGACGATGTGGCCGTGGACAAGATCAAGGATTTCCAGCACAAGATGGCGGACTATTTGGCCACGCGCAAAGCCGATCTGGTGGCGAAGCTCCGCAAGGAGAAGGCCATCAGCGACGCGCTCGCTGCGGACCTCAAGGCGGCCATCACTGAATTCAAGCTTACCTACAGGTAAACGATGCCCAGCACGCGCGACATCCGCCGCCGCATCAAGTCGGTCAAGAACACGGCGCAGATCACCAAGGCCATGCAGATGGTGGCCTCGGCGAAGATGCGCAAGGCGCAGTTGGCTGCGTTGGCGGGGCGTCCGTATGTGCAGACGATGAACCGCGTGTTGGCGACGGTCACGGCGCACGCGGGCGATTTCACGCACGTGTTGATGGAGCGCCGGCCGGTGCAGCGCCGCGCGGTGCTGCTCATCACCACGGACAAAGGGTTGTGCGGTTCGCTCAACACCAACCTGCTGCGCGAAGTGGCGCACATGGACAAGAACACGCTCTTCATCTGCGCGGGCCGCAAGGGCGGGCAGTACGTGGCGCGCACCAAACGCGAGTTGGCCGCAGAGTTCACCTATCACGACACGCCCACTTTTGCCGAGGCGCGGGCGATGTCCAAGTTCGCCCAGAAGTTGTTCACGGATGGCAAGGTGGATCACGTGGACGTGTTGTACACCAATTTCATCAACACGCTCATGCAACGCGCGGAGTTGCGGCCGCTGCTGCCCATCGGCGAGATCAAGGCGCTGGAGGCGGGCGTGCACGGCGAGAACGCGGGCGACGATTTGGGCCACAGCGCGGCGACGGAGTTTCTCTTTGAGCCGGACGCGGGCGCGGTGCTGGGCAGTCTCTTGCCGCACTATCTGAATTTCCAGGTGTACCAGTTCCTGTTGGAAGCCAAGGCCAGCGAGCATTCCTCGCGCATGGTGGCCATGAAGAACGCGACCGACAACGCCAAGCAGATGATCAAGGATCTGACGCTGGAGTACAACAAGCTGCGGCAGGCGAACATCACCAGGGAACTGTTGGAAATCACCAGCGCCGCGATGGCGATGGGTTAACAAAATACTTTCTCATGAACAAAGGCAAAATCGTACAGATCATCGGTCCGGTGTTGGACATCGAGTTTACCGGCACCGTCCCGGCCCTGTATAACGCGCTGACCATCGATTACGAGATGCCCGGCCACGGGCTCACGCGCCTCACGCTGGAGGTGCAGCAACATCTGGGCGACAACTGGGTGCGCGCAGTGGCGATGAGCACTACCGAGGGGCTCAAGCGCGGGCTGGAAGTGACCGACACCGGTGCGCCCATCTCCATGCCCGTGGGCGACGCGGTGATGGGCCGGGTGTTTAACGTCGTGGGCGAGCCTGTGGATGAGCAAGGCCCGGTGAAGGCCGATCGTTACAATCCCATCCATCGTGCCGCGCCGCTATTGGTGGACCAATCCACCAGCCCGCAGATTTTGACGACGGGCATCAAGGTCATCGATCTCATCTGCCCGTTCTTGAAGGGCGGCAAGGTCGGCGCGTTCGGCGGCGCGGGTGTCGGCAAGACCGTCATCATCATGGAGCTGATCAACAACATCGCCAAGCTGCACGGCGGCATCTCGATGTTCGCCGGCGTGGGCGAGCGCACGCGCGAGGGCAACGATCTTTACAACGAGATGATCGAGGCTGATGTCATCAAGGTGGAACGCGATGAGAAGGGTCATCCCAAGCACGGCGAGAACGGCCTGCCCATCATCAAGCCCGGATCGAAGATCGGCTTGGTGTACGGACAGATGAATGAGCCACCCGGCGCGCGCCTGCGCGTGGCGCTCTCGGCGTTGGCGGTGACGGAATATTTCCGAGACGAGAAAAATCAGGACGTGCTGTTGTTCGTGGATAACATCTTCCGCTTCTCGCAAGCGGGATCAGAGGTGTCGGCGCTGCTGGGGCGCACGCCTTCGGCGGTGGGTTATCAACCCACGCTGGCGGCGGAGATGGGCGATCTGCAAGAGCGCATCACCTCTACGAAGAAGGGATCCATCACCTCTTTCCAAGCGGTGTACGTGCCGGCCGATGACTTGACCGATCCCGCACCGGCCACGACCTTCGCGCACTTGGACGCGACCATCGTGTTGGAGCGTTCGATCGCGGAGCTGGGGATTTATCCGGCGGTGGATCCGCTGGCTTCCACCAGCCGCACGCTCTCGCCGGAGATTGTCGGCGAGGAGCATTACAACGTGGCGCGCGGCGTGCAGCGCGTGTTGCAGCGGTACAAAGATCTGCAGGACATCATCGCGATTTTGGGCATGGACGAGCTGTCGCCCGAAGACAAGCTCACCGTCTATCGTGCGCGCAAGATCCAGAAATTCCTCAGCCAACCTTTCAACGTCGCGGCGGTGTTCACCGGGCGCGACGGCAAGACGGTGCCGGTGGCGGAGACCGTGCGCGGGTTCAAGGAAATCCTCGAAGGCAAATACGACAGCATCGGCGAGAACAACTTCTACATGAAGGGTTCCATCGACGAGATCCACGAATAGACTGACATGGCTGCGACGTTAAAACTGGAGATCGTCACGCCGGAGGCGCGGGTTTACTCCGAGGATGTGGACATGGTCACGATCCCGGGCATCGAGGGCGAGCTGGGGATTTATCCACAGCACGTGCCGCTGATGACGGAGGTGACGTCCGGCGAGTTGATTGCGCGCAAAGGCGGGCAGGAGTTTTTCCTCGCGGTCGGTGACGGCTTTGTGGAGATCACCGGCGAGCGCGTCTCGGTGATGACGGACATGGCCATGAAGGCCGACGACATTGACGAGATGAAGGTCGAGGAAGCGCGCAAACGCGCCGAGTCGCGGCTCTCCGAGAAACTCTCTGACGAAGAGGACGCCTCCGTGCGCGCCGCGCTGGCGCAGTCGCTGGCGCAGCTCAAGGTCAAGCGCCGTCATCCGCGGCGCTAGTTTCCCTCTCCGCTATTTGGCCGCGCGGAACAGTTGCAGCACCTTCCCGTACGTGGTCTCCGGGAAAATGAAGATCACGTGTTCGTTGTCCGGCGGCGCTTGTGCGGCAGCGTAGCGTTCGCCTTCCAGCGAGACTTTCCCGAACACCAACGAGTGGGTCTCCGTCGCGGCACCGCGGCGGATGTGGAAGGTGATTTTCTCCGCGGTCTTCGCGAACTCATAAGTGGCGTCGCCAAACTTGTCGTTGCCGCGGACCACCCAGCGCGTCGCGCGGAAGCGGCCCAGCGATGCCAGTGCCGTGTTCGCCTCGGTGTTTTGCTCCAGATTCAACTGGCCGCTGGGGCCGCTCCAGATGTTGCGCACGTTGCGCGCCAACTCGGTGGTTTTATCGCCAAGCTGCAACGTGATCTTGGCGACGTCGCTGGAGGTGAAATCCCACAGGCGGCGGTCGCGCAGTTGAAAGAACCGGCTGGGCAAGCGACTGGGCAACACCGTCGGCGCGAGGTACACCATGTCCTCGTCGTGCCGGCGAGTGAAGGTGAGTCCCGACTCCAGAATGGACCGGCCAAAATCCACGCCCGCCATGAGGGTGTTGGTGGCGGCGCCCGGCGGTTTCTGCCGCCACACGGTGTAAGACAGCGGCGGGTCGGACAGTTGATACGGCGCAAAATCTGTGACGACATCTTTCTCCAACGCCGTGGCCTCCAATCCCTGCAGTTGGCGCAGCAGGCCATTCACCAACTCCGTGTCGGCCTCGGCTTGGATCGGCTCAGTCAACTGCCAAGTGCCATTGGTGGGCGAATGCAGCAGCACAGTGCGTTCAGTGCCCGACTTGATTTCGATGCGCTCGATCTGATTGGTGATCATCGGATCCACCAAGCGATGATCGCCGAAGAGTTCCCACGGGTTGATCTTGAGCAGATCCACCGTGTTGGTCTGCGCGACGGCCAGCAGCGTGTTGAAAATCATGTCCCGCGCGTAAACCAAAGCCGGCGCGTTGGTGTGCGGCGCGCCGAAATCAATGGCCACATGCTGATTGGTGCCTTGCGCCAATCGCAACTTCAACAAGGCAGGCTCCAACCCCAGCACCTGTTGCGCGGGGAGATGGGTGCCCGTGATGAACTGGGCCGCCTCCCAGCTTTGCGCGATTCCCAAAAAATGCTGGATGCGTTCGCTGTCCGCGCGCTTGGCGGGCGCGGGCTGCACCAAGCGCCATAGTTGGTTGGTCGGATTTTTCTGGAGGACAAACAGCGGCTGGATGTCGGTGTGCGCGGCGATGGTGTCAATCTTCTCCCACGCGGTGCCGGCGTGTGCCAGCCGGCGGTCGCGCCAGTCGTTCCACTGCTCCACATCGCGCGGCAACCGGTACCACAGCTCGTTGGGCACGACGTACACACCGAGCTGATTGTCCACGCGCAGGTACACATTGTTGGGGATGGGTGTCAAAGAACCGAAGCGCAACACTTGATTGCTCGCGTAGCCTTCCAGCCGCAGCGTCAACTGCGGCGGGCGCAGCCCGAACTGCTCCAGCTCGTGGTCGGCGACATGGGGCATGAAGTTGACGGCCTGTAGCAGGGACAAATCCTCCAGCAACGTGCGCGTCAGACTTTCCAGTGCGGGATAGCGGAAGGGCTGGACGATGAGCCAGCCGTTGTCGCTGCGCTCCAGCCGCAGCGTGGAGCCGGCGACTTCCAGTTCCAGTGCGCGCAGGTGCCCAGCATCGAGCTTGGGCAGCGCGATGGTTTTATGTGGGGCCACCTTTTGCCGGTGCTGCTCAAAAGCCAGGATCAGCAGCAACAGCACCACTGCTGCGGCCAGCATCGTTTTAGTTGAGCGTGTGATCATGTCGCCTCAATGACGCCGCCGCAGCCACACCAGACTGCCCACGGCCAAAATGCCAGCGGGAATAATTCCCAGCAACCAGCCCATCAACTCCCAGCGCTCGCGCTCCGTGATGGAAAAGACGTGGCGCTGGATCGGCCGCGGCCCAATCGCCAGCAGATGCGAACGGTCCAGCAGCCAGTTGGACATGTTCCACGCCAAGTCCGAGTTGCCCTCCTTGTCGAGCAGCGTGTTATTAAAACAATCCGAGTCGCCCAGCACCAACAGGCGCGGTGCAAGATGGGCATCCTGCCCGGGGGCGGCCTTCTCCGCCGCCACCCCCACGGAAATGGCGCCGCGCCGATCCACCGTCAGCACGGCGTTGGTGGCACCCGGTGCGGGTTGGCGATAAGCCAGTCCCTGCGCACTGGTCGCGATCAACTGCGTGCATTTCACCGGTGCACGTCCGGGCAGCGGGCTGATGGAACGAGGCGCACCCAAGCGCAGCGAAACATCCTGCGCCGCCAGCGCGCGCACTGCGGGATGGATGCCGTGTTGCGGATCAGCAAACGCACTGAACTTGATGGAACCATCGCCAAAGCCGTTGCCCGGATCGTTCACCAGATCATCGCCGACCAGCACGCCTTGCTCGGCCATCAGATGCTCCAACCCCGCGCGGGTGGCGCGATGGAACAGCATCCAAAGCCGGCCGCCTGCCGACAGATACTCGCGCAGTCGCTGGATCTCTTGCGCGTCCAGTTCTGTCCTTGGCCCAGCCACGATCAGCAGCCGACAGTCTTTGGGCACCGGCTGCGTCGCGCTCAACGTGGCGGGTTGCAGATCGAGGTTCATCTGCCGCAGCCGCTGTCCGAGGCTGCCGTAGCCGTCCCAGCTCGTGGTGTTGGTGAAGGAATGCGTGCCGCGCCCGGCCAGAAAATAGGCGCGGTGCCGATTGGTGTCTGACACCGCCGCGAGCGCCGAGGTGAAGAGCCGTTCGCCATTGAAATGGGTGCGCTCAAAAACAATGCGCCCATCGGGCGTCTGGCCGGTGGGGCTGACCTGCGAGAGCGCGCTATGCGGCACCACCTCAGTGCGTTCGTTGGAATGGAACAGCACCAGATCGTGCACATTGGGTGGGAGCTTGTAGCGATTCTGGATTTGCGTGGCGCGCGCAGGCTCCAGTTCGTAGTCCACCGTCTCGATGTGCAGGCTGGGCGCCAGTTCGCCGTAGCGGCGCAGCAATTCCAAGATGGGCCGATAGAGCGATTCGCGGCGGTCGTAGAAAATCACGACGGTCACGGGCTTGGAAATTTCGGCGAGGGTCAACTGGGTGAGCTGGGAGAGGCGCGAGTCCAGTCGCTTGGCCCATTGCCAGCGGGAATAGTGACGGTGCGAAAGGTAGTTGGCCATGGCAGCCAGTGCCAGCATCGCGGCGACGCCCAGAAACAGGTTGACCCAGCCGCTCCATCGGCGGCGCGCGGAAAATCCGGCTGTGGGTTCAGTGGGCATTGGTCAGCGCCAACGGCGCAGGCTGATTGTCTTCTGCGTGAAAAACAGGAACAAGGCCGTCAGGCTGGCGTAAAACACCACGTGGCGCGTGTCCACGACGCCGCTGGCGAAGTCGCCCATGTGTTCGAGCATCGACAGGTGCGAGAAGAGTTCGGAGCGGCTGCCGATCCACGGCGGGCGGATGACGGAGATGAAGCCCAGCAGGAATACGCCCGTGCAGATGGCGAAGCTGGTCATCGCCGCGATGATCTGGCTCTTGGTCAGTGCGGAAGCGAAACAACCCACGGCCATCATGAAACTGCCGAGCATGGTGATGCCGATTATCAAACTGGCCAGCGGGCCTAGATCCACCGCGCCCATGCCCGACACGTATCGCGTGAGGATGAATGGATACGCCAGCGCCGGCAGCCAGGTGAGCAGGAAGAACGCGAGCGCGCCGGTGAATTTGGCCAGCACCACCGCCCAGTCGCTGATGGGCGTGGTGAGCAGTGTTTCAAATGTGCCGATGGCGCGCTCATGCGCGAAGGTGCGCATCGTGATCACCGGCGCGACGAGCAGCAGGATTAGCCAGAAGAAACCCGTGTTGGGCATCTTCTCGGTGATGGGCATGTCAAAAGGTTTTTGGTTCAGCGCTTCCAAGGTGATGCACAGGCTGGCGCCGAGCAGGAACTGCACGCCGGCCATGATCACGTAGCCGCGCAGCGAGAGGAAATGCCCCGCCAATTCTCGCCGCACCAAGGTGAGATACGCCTGCATCAGAGACGATCCTCCGCGTCCTCGTCGGGATTGGTGAGCTGCACGAAGATGTCCTCGAGCGTCGGGCGCGACTCCGCCAATTCGCGCAGCGCCCATCCGCGATTGCGCGCCAGCGTGGCCACCTGTTCGCGGAATCGCTGGCCATCGCGCACCGCCAGCACGCTGCGCCGATAACCCTGTTGCACGGGCGACACGTGGAAATGCTGCACCTCAGCCATCTCTTCCCACACCGCGCGCAGGTCCTCTTCCGGCGCGGCCAAATCAATGGTCACGCGCGATTGCGAGCCGACGCGTTGCTGCAGGTTATCGCGCGTGTCCGCCGCGACAATCCGGCCGCGATGGAAAATCATCAGCCGACTGCAGGTGACCTCGATCTCCGGCAGGATGTGCGAGGAGATCACCACCGTGTGGTCGCGCGCGAGCGTCTTGATGATCTCGCGCACGGCCACAATCTGGTGCGGATCCAGTCCGATGGTGGGTTCGTCGAGGATGAGCAGCGCTGGCTCGTGCACCAACGCATCGGCCAATCCCACGCGCTGGCGAAAACCTTTGGAGAGGTGGCCGATCATCTTGCCGTGCACTTCCTGCAAACCAAATCGCGTGATCACCGTGTCGGTGCGTTCGCGCGTGGCGGTCCGGCTCAGCCCCTTCAACCGCGCGCGGAATTTCAGGTATTCACGAACGCGCATCTCATCGGGCAACGGCACCGTCTCGGGCATGTAGCCCACGCGCCGCCGCACTTCGTAGGAATCATCGAGCACATCAAACCCCGCCACGCGCGCGATGCCATCGGTGGCGGCGAGGTAGCCCGCGAGGATGCGCATGGTGGTGCTTTTGCCCGCGCCATTGGGGCCGAGCAGACCGACAATCTCGCCAGCCTCGACCGTGAACGACAGGTCGCGGATGGCCGGGCGGCCGCCGTATTCCTTGGAGAGGCCGATGACCTCGATGATGGGTGTTTTAGGGTCGGCCATTCGAGCCTGTGCTAAGCCGGTGTCCACGGCGCCGCGACTTGGCGATTGACGCCCGTTCGCATTCTGGAAGCCTTCATCTTGTACCTGCAAAATCGTTTCCCGGAAACCCACCGTGGGTGTGGTCACCTTGGCAAAAACCTCCAGCCCGCGCAATGGCAAGCGCGAGGAAATGACATGAACTTTTATTCCCAGTGGCGGCAAGCCCCGCAACTGCTGCGCGAAGACACCGGCTTCGCACCCACCGAGCGCCTCCTGCAGGCCATCTGGCGGCACCAACGCGTGCGCCGCGATAAGCTGACGACCGTGGATGGCCGGCGTGTCCGCGTCTGGCATCCGGGCTTTTGGAATCGCGGTGCTGGCCCGGATTTCCGCAACGCCGTCGTGCAGTTGGATGATGACGCACCGCAGACCGGCGATGTGGAGATTGATCTCACCTCCGCCGACTGGCATCGGCATCGCCACGCGGACAACCCGGAATATGCGCGCGTCATCCTGCATGTCATCTGGCGCGCGACTAGCGGCAGCGCGCCCGCACCCGCCCTGTTGCTGGAACCATTCTGTGATGCGCCGCTGATTGAACTCGAACAATGGAGCACCAGCGCGGCCATCAGTGATCTGCCCATCGAATTCACCGGCCGCTGTCGCGCGCCGCTCGCAGAGTTGCCGGAGTCATCCATCACCACGTTGCTGCAACAAGCCGCGTGGGTGCGGCTCCAACAGAAAGCCGCGCACTTGGCCGCAGTGGCGCGGCATGCGGATTGGGATCATGCACTGTGGTGCGGACTCGCGCGGGCACTGGGCTATCAGCACAACACGTGGCCCATGCAGTCCCTCGCCGACCGGCTGCCCATCCTGCGCAATGTTGCGCGCGGCGACCCGCTCCATTGGCAGGCATTATTGTTGGGCGCGGCGGGCTTGTTGCCGTCGCTGGACAACACGACGGGAGCGGACCGGGCGTTGCTCCAATCGTTGTGGGATATCTGGTGGCGCGAACGCGATCGGTTGCGCGAGCACCAGTTGCCCGCCGGCATCTGGCAACTGCGCGGCTGTCGTCCGGCAAATCACCCGCAACGCCGCGTGGCGTTGCTCGCACAGTGGTGCGCGCTGGACGATTTGCCGCGACGACTGGAACAGTGGTTTGACACCTCACTGCCACTGCCGCAAATGCCCGGCACGCTGGAACAATGCCTGCGCGGCAGCGCGGACGATTATTGGTGCTGGCACTGGACGTTGTCCGGCCCACGGCAACCTGCGCCCTGCGCGTTGCTGGGCAAACAGCGCGTGGGCGATCTGGCGGTGAACGTCATCCTGCCTTGGCTGTGGGCGCGCGCTGCGGATTCCCCATCACGGCAGCAACGCGTGCGCGAATGTTTCCTCGCATGGCCAGCCACGCAGCAGAACTCGGTGACGCGGCTGGCCAGCCAGCGCCTGTTTGCCGGACGGCGCCCATCCGTGTTGCGCAGCGCAGCGGGCCAGCAGGGTATTTTGCAGATCGCCCGCGACTTCTGCCAGCACGCACCGGCCACTTGCGATGCCTGTCGGTTTCCCGATCTGGTACGGGATTTTGCCGCATCACCCACGGCTGCCAGCGATTCCTAGCCTGCGGACAACGCTTGCCGTGCCCGTGCGCATTCCATTACAAACACCGCGTGCAACACGACCCCCTCGCGAAGGCCACGCCGCCGCCCTTGTGGATCTTTGGGCTGACGATCTTTTCAGGCGCGTTCCTGCTCTTCCAAATCCAGCCGTTGATCGGCAAATACATCCTGCCGTGGTTTGGCGGCGGGCCGGGCGTGTGGACGACGTGCCTGCTTTTTTTCCAGTGCATGCTCTTCGCGGGCTACGCGTATGCGCACTGGCTCAGCCACACGTTCACCCTCTCGCGGCAGGTCACGGTGCATCTGGTGTTGGTGGTGCTGGCGCTGTGCATGCTGCCGATCACGCCGGCAGAATCGTGGAAGCCGCAGCCCGGTGAAGTTGCGCCCGTGCAGCGCATCCTCATGTTGCTGCTGGTCTCGGTGGGCCTGCCGTATCTGGTGCTATCGAGCACAGGACCACTGGTGCAGGCGTGGTTTTCTCGCGCGCATGAAGGGCGGTCGCCGTACCGACTCTACGCGCTTTCCAACGTAGGCTCGCTGCTGGCATTGGTGAGCTTTCCATTCCTGTTTGAACCGGCGACGACGCGCTCGCAACAGGTCGTGGGCTGGTCCATCGCAGGCGCGCTGTACTTGGTGTTATACGCGGGGTTGGCGTGGCAAGTCCGCAAGGTGGGCCAGCACGAGGGGCAGCCTGTGCCCGCCACTGTCCCCACTGCTCCCGCTGCGGGCGCGGGCCGCTGGCTGCTGTGGTTGGCGTTGCCGGCGTGCGGCACGATGCTGCTGATGTCGGCCACCAACTTGATCTGTCAGGAGATCGCGGTGATCCCCTTTCTGTGGGTGCTGCCGCTGGGGCTGTACTTGGTGACGTTCATCATCGCGTTTGACAGTCCGCGTTGGTATCTGCGCCCGCTGTTCGCGGTGGGCTTTTTCGTGGCGGCAGGCGCGAGCGCGTGGGCGTTGTTGCAGGGCGTGGATCTGTCCATCGGCAAACAGATCGGCATCTACTCGGCGACGCTCTTCGCCGGCTGCATGGTATGTCACGGCGAACTTTTTCGCGTGCGCCCGGCGATGGGTGGATTGACGGCGTACTTTCTGTGCATCGCCGGTGGCGGCGCGCTGGGCGGGATATTCGTGTCACTCGGGGCGCCAGCGCTCTTCGCCACGTTCTACTGGGAATTTCATTTGGCACTCGTGTTGTGCGCAGTCTTGGGCTGCGGGGTGTGGTTGGCGGGCGCGTATCGGTTTGGTCTGGGTGCGGGCATCCAACTGACGCTGCTGCTGGCGGGGTTGACGGGCGCGTTGACTTACGGGTTGGGCAAGCATGTCAAAGGGCAGCAGGCCAAGCCGGTGTTTGCCTCGCGCAATTTTTACGGGTTGCTGAAGGTGACGGAGAGCACCTCCACGTATGAGGAGGGCAATGATGATCAGCGGCGGATCCGCTACTTGGTGCACGGGCGCATCACGCATGGCACGCAGTTTGAGGACGATGATGTGGCGCAGCGGCCGGTGTCGTATTTCAGTCCGGACTCGGGCATCGGCTTGGCGCTGGACAACGTGGGCAAGCCCAAGCGCGTGGGCGTGCTGGGATTGGGCGTGGGCAGCGTGGCTTCGTACGCGCAGCGCGGCGATGTGTACCGGTTTTACGAGATCAACCCGGCGGTGGAGCACGTGGCCGAAAATGTCTTCACTTATCTGGCGGGCGGCCGCACGCGCGGCGCCAAGGTGTCGGTGGTGCTGGGCGACGGGCGGTTGATGTTGGAGGCGGAGAAAGAGCCGCAGCGGTTTGATGTGCTCTCGATGGACGCCTTCAGCAGCGATTCGGTGCCGGTGCATCTGCTCAGCAACGAAGCGTTCAAGATTTACGAGGAGCACTTGGCACCGACGGGCGTGATCGTGATCAACATCACCAATCGCTATCTGGACTTGGAGCCGGTGGTGGCCAAGATGGCGGTGAAGCGCGATTACGCCATCCGCATTGTGGATCACAACCCGGATGGCGCGTGGCTTTCGTCCACCGTGTATGTGTTGCTGACTCGGCGCAGCAACGCGGGTTGGTTTGATAAAGAAGAGTTCAAGGGCACGATCGCGCCACGCAAGGACATGCCCGACATCCCTCTGTGGACGGACGACTACGCCAGCCTCTTCCGCATTCTCAGATAATTTGGCTAACGCGCGAAACGCTGCCCCAGCACGATCTCCGTGCCTTCAGGCCATTGCTGCGCGGGTTCAAAACCGATGAGTGCTTTTGCTGGCGCCAGATCATATCGCGCCTGCGCGACGGGCCGACTGGTGGCGTAGAGCGTGGCGCAGGTGATGGAGAGCGGTGCTTCCGCAGCGCAGACAAAAAACTGTGCGGCGTCGTTGGGGCTGAGATAAAGATCTTGGTACAACTGCGACTGCGAAATCTCCGCGACCTGCTCCGCCGTGCGCGGGCACCAGCCCAGCCGCGCGATGATGACACTCATGCCGTGCTGCGCGGCAAAACTGCTGCCGATGGATTCGAGGAACATCTTTGTCGCGGCGTACCACGAGCGCGGCGAGACGGCATCCTCGGCGCCAATCGGCCACGGGCCGGAATGGTTGCGGTGCCAGTTCACTTGACCGCTGCTGGCCAGCACCAGTCGCTGGACACCCGCGTGCCGCGCAGTCTCCAGCACGTGATAAAGGCCGGTGATGTTGGCGGGGAAAAGATCGCGCGCTGGATCGTCCACGTCATCGGGTGTCGCGGCCAGATGCACGAGCGATTCCACGCCGGTCATGGCCGTGGTCAATGTGCGGGTGTCGTTGAGGTCCGCCACGAAATCGCTGTGGGCATGCGGTGACGGGTGCAGATCAAAACCATGGACGCGATGGCCGCGCTGCATCAGCGCCTGCGCCACGGCCTGTCCGATGCGACCGGCAGAGCCGGTGACCAACACCGTTTTCACAGAGTCCGGCGGCTGGCTCACGGATTGGTCCCGCTGGATTTGCCGCCCTTCTTTTTTGCGGGCGGTTGCTTGGGGCGCGGCTCGGTGTCGAAGGGTTGGTTGCCGAACGCCTCGCGCGGCGGAGCGGTGGGGACTTTGAGTTCAGCCTTCAATCGCGCCAGTTCCAGTTTCAGCTCGGCCACGATCTTTGCGTAGGCAGGGTCGTTGTAGAAATCGCGCAGCTCCTGCGGGTCTTTCTGGCGGTCGTAAAGTTCCCAGTAATCCACATCGGGTTTGTAGAAGTGGACGAGTTTGTACTGGGCGGTGACGACGCCTTCGTGCGGGCGCACGCGGTGCGGCGTGGGATACTCATAGTAGTGGTAGTAAAAACTCTTGCGCCAGTCGGCGGGCGTGCGGCCGGCGAGCAGCGGGCGCAAGCTGCGTCCCTGCATGTCCGCAGGGACGGGCAGACCGGCGGCGTCGAGAAAGGTTTCTGCGAAATCCAGATTGGAAACGATGTCGTGATTCACACCGGCGGGTTGGGCAACGCCGGGCCAGCGGATGAGTAGCGGCGTGCGCAGCGATTCCTCGAAGATCCAGCGCTTATCGAACCAGCCGTGTTCGCCGAGGTAGAAGCCCTGATCGGCGGCATAAACGACGAGCGTGTTTTTGTCGAGTCCCTCGGCCTTGAGATGATCGAGCAGGCGGCCGACGCTTTCGTCCACCGATTTGATGCAGCCGAGGTAATCGTGCATGTAGCGCTGATAGCGCCAGCGCACGAGATCTTTGCCGGTGAGATTGGCCGCGCGGAACTTCTCGTTGCGCGGGCCGTAGTAGGCGTCCCAAACTTTGCGCTGCTCGGCGTTGAGGCTGGGGGGCGCAGTGAGCTTGGCGTCGGTCGGGGTAAACGTTTTTTCCAGCGTCATGTCCTGATCGCGCACGGCCAGTCCGCGATTGGCGTAATCATCGAAGAGTGTTTCCGGTTCGGGATGCGGCTTGTCCTTGTCCCAGCCGAGATGACGCAACGCCGGCGCCCACTCGCGATGCGGCGCTTTGTGCTGCGCCATCAACATGAACGGTTTGGTTTTGTCGCGCTGCTTGATCCAGTCAATCGCCAGATCGGTGGTGATGTCGGTGACGTATCCTTCGTGCTTCATGCGCTCGCCGTTCTTGATCATCGGCGGGTTGTAGTAGATGCCTTGACCGGGAAGGATGTGCCAGTGATCGAAGCCCACCGGATCGCTGATGAGATGCCACTTGCCCACGAGCGCGGTCTGATAACCGGCGGCGCGCAGGAGTTTGACGAACGTCTGCTGCGCGGGATCGAAGCGGCTGTTGGTGTTGTTGTAGAAGCCGTTGAGGTGATTGTATTTTCCCGTCAACACCGTGGCGCGGCTGGGGCCGCAGATGGAGTTGGGCACCATCGCGCGCGTGAAGAGCATCCCCTCTTTCGCGAGCCGATCGATGTGCGGCGTCTGGATCAGCTTCAGCGGATGCTGATACGCGCTGATGGCTTGGTACGCGTGATCATCGGCGAAGATGAAGAGGATGTTCGGGCGTTTTTCCTGCGCCGATGCCGCAGCGCACAGGAGAAACAAGAGGGACGTGAACAGACGTTTCATGGCAAGCGTGGGTTGATGTGCGGGATGGTTCCCCAAGTAGACGGGACGGCAAAGAAAAATCTGTAACGCCCCGCTAGGGCTTGCGGCGGATGAGCAGCGTGCTGAGGTCAAACCACACCTCGCCTTGATTGGCACGCAGCTCGGCCACCAGGGTGACATCTTGCAGGGCGGGCACGGTGAAGGGGAACGCCAACTTTTTCCAATCCGAGGTGCCGTCCAATTTTTGCGCGCGCACACCACCGGAGAGCCGCAGTCCCGCCGCCACGAAAGGCTCGCCGCCCGCCGCCACGTTGGCGACCTTGAGCATGCCTTCAAATTCATAATTGCCCGGCGGCAGATGCACCGTCTTGCGCCACGACGCGGTGGAAGGGCCGGTAGCTTTGATGTAGAGAAAGTTCAGCCCCTCCGTCGTCACCTTGTTGAGCACCGCATTGCCCTGCTCCACTTTGCTTTCCCATTGGGCGTCGAGTTTGGCGATGCCGTCGCCAGCGAAGGGCAACGCGGTGGGCGGCGGGATGCCCAGTTGCGTCGCCACCACGGCGGCGCGCTGGCGCATGCGTTGTTTTAAGCCGGCGGCGTGGCCATTGAAATCACCCACGGGACGCAGCTTGGCGGCCAAGAAATTCACGCGCGCATCCAGCACGTCCATCTTGAAGGCGTTGGTGTAAGCCTGCCCCACCATCGTGCGGTAACGCTCCTTGTTCTGCGGATATCCCATCAACACATTGCCCAGGGTGCCCGCCACGCCGCCAAAGAGATTGTAGTTGGGGTCTCCAAAAACCTGATCAACGCCCGATGCCATGAAATGCAACTTGCCCGTGCGCGACTCCACGTACAGGCGGTAGTTGTTGCGGTTGCCGTTGTAGCCGTCCCAGTGGCAGGTGATCAACTCCATCGCCGTGAAGGTGAGGAACCGATCCACATCCACCACCTTCTGCAGTCGCTCATGGCGCACGACGAGGTCGGGCAGATTGATCGCAGCCCAGACGGCCTTGAGATCCTCCTGTCCCGCCGGGGTCTTGTCGGAGAGCGCTTTTTTTTGCACATCCAAATCCTGGCAGAACCCGCCGTCGTAGAGATTGCCGTTGGGATTATCGTAATGCCGCCGCAGGAAGTTGCGGTCAAAACCCTCCACCACCACGTACAGCCCGAGGTCGCGACCGTTGAGGCTCACCAACGCGTGCGAGGCGCGGCCTGTGGGCACGCCGGCGTCCTGAAACATCCCGCGCGAAATGATCTCGTGCATGTACGTGCCGTCCTGCACGGAGTTGTTCAGGTGCACTTTGTCCATGCCGTGAAAGGTCTGCTTCTTGAGAAACTTGTCGAAGTTGAGCGTCAGCGCAGGCCGGTCATTGATGCCGCGGTAACTGCCCGCCGCCCCTTTGAGATGCACGCCCACCGCTTCGTAAATCACCTTGTCATCCTCGCGGATGGTGGCCTTGGCGTACTTGCGCGGATCTTTATTGAGTTCGTCCAACTCCTTCTGCGTGATCTCGATTTTGATGCGCGGGATGTGCGCGCTCAAAAAGAATGCGTCGCTCGTGTCCGCCACCGCCTGTGCGGCGCCGCGCGGGAAAAGCGGCACGGTGGGTTCGGGCAACGGCACCACTGGCGCTGGCCCTGCCAGCAGCGGTGAGGTCAGCATCCACCCCAGCGCGCCAACGAACGCCGCAGTCACGAGCCGTGGGATGGAGCGGCGCAGGTTCATGATTCAGATTCGTCCGCGGCAAAGAGCGTCTGCACTTTTTGCACGCCCTCAACCCCGCTCAATTCCGCCACCAACTCCTGCAGCCGATCCGGATCGCGCATCAGCAGGCGGAACGACAAGTCCGTCACGCCCCAGCCTTCCTGCACGCGTTGGTTGGCCAGTTGCACATGGCGGCCGTGGCGCGCCAGCATGGATTTGAGCGAGCCCACATTGTCCAAGCCGCCCTGCCACTGGAAATTCAGGATGAGATCGTAACGATGGCGCGTGCCAAAATTGCTGATCCACAAATAGAGCAGCACCAAGGCCACGACCACGCTCGCGATGGCCGCCGTGGAAAAACGCTGCGTGCCGCACGCCATGCCGATGACGATGCCCATCAGCACGTACGCCGTGTCCAGCGTGTCGCGCAGGATGTTGCGGAAACGCACGATGGCAAACACCGCCAGCAACCCGAAGGCGGTGACGAGGTTGTGCGCCAGCACCACCATCACGGCGGTGACGATCATCGGCGTCACCACCAGCGATCGCACGAACGAGCGCGAGTAGGAGACGCCGCTGTGCGTGGCCATGTAAACCCACGCAAGCGATTGGCTCAGCAGAAACGCCAGCAGCATGCCCAGCAGGAGTGCGTCGAAGTTCACCGGCGCCAAGCTTTGGTCGCCGCGCAGGAGGAATGAGAATGAGTCGTTCATAGTGAAAAAGATTTCCGGCAGGCCAACGCGCCGGCGTCCAGCCGCCGCATGGCCACGTCCGCTGGGGCCAACCCGCCCGCGCGCGTGGCGCCGTCCGCGTACTTTGCCGCCGAACATTGCCGGAGGTCAAACTCGCGGATGAGATCGCCCACCCAGTTGGGATAGCGGCTGGTGAATTTGATTTCCAACACGGACCACTCGCCAAAGACCGGCACCGCATCCCCGGTGATCGGCGGCCAGCTCACGTCTTCCATCGGCTGATAGTTCACGGCGTTGTCGATGGTGATGCGCAGGGAATTATTTTCTGGGTGGCACCACGCCTCGCGATGATAGGTGACCAATGCCGCCGGGCGCGCGACGAGATGGCGGATGCGCATGACAAAATCTTCCAGCCCGGATGAGCCGTTTCCGTTTTGGTGTTTCACCAGCGATTCATCGGGCATGCGGCCGGCCAGAATGTCCGCCAGCGCCGCCTGCGAAACAATGGCGCGCTTTTTCAGGATGGCGTCGTTGAGCCGGCTTTTAATCTCCAGAAACAGCGGCGCTTCCGGCGCGGTGTCGTAGTAGCGCACGCGCAACTTGTAGCGGTTGCGGTTGCCGTTGATGGTGTCCCAGTAAAGCTGCCGCGCGTCCGAATCCAGATACAGACTGTACACCGGATAGGCGTGATGGGGCTGCGCCTGACTGTATTCGTCCAAGAGCAGATGCGTCGCCAGACTGTCGCGCACGCGCCACGCAGTCGTCGCATTTACGAGATACTTGATCTCGAAACGCTGCGTCTGCAATCGATCCCAATGGCTCTTCATCACTTGGCACTGAATTTCGGCGGCGGAAATCTGACACGTGCGCCCACAAAGTAAAGCAGCCGCCGCGCTGTGCAGTAATTATTTCTTGTTCCCAGTTGAATGACACTTACAGTCGCCGCTGTCAGATGCCCTCAACAATGGAAATCATTCCCACCCCTTGGCCGCGTCGCGTTCAGGAATTGACCGCGCGCATCCTTCCGCCGCTGCTGTTCCTCGGCGTTCTGTTGTTCGTTGTTCGCATGTGGAGCAACCGCATGGGACCGGACACGCTGCCCGGCGAGGTGGATGCCGTGCGGGTGAGTATCGCCGCGCCCGCCGCGGGCATCATCCTTGAGATCAACGTGCGCGATCTGCAGACAGTGCAGGCGGGCGAAATCCTCGGGCGCATGTTGACGGGCGAACCGAAAACGATTGTCGAATTCAAATCGCCCCTCGCCGGACGCGCAGGATTGGTGACGGTGAACCCCGGCGAAGCGGTGGTCGCCGGACAAAACCTGGTCACGGTGGCCGCGCCGCGTGGCGATCGCATCATCTGTTTTCTGCGCCAGCCGCTCTCGGTGAAAGTCACCACCAATCAGGTGGCGCTCGTCCGCGCGCGGTCGCTGGGGCAGAAGCAGGGGAACGGCCGCGTGCTGCAGGTCGGCAGCGAGCTCTTGCCCATCCGCAGAAGTCTTTTGCCCCCCACGCACGACCGCAACGAACTGGGGTTGCCCGTGATGATTTCTTTGCCCGACGGGTTGGAGCTGCTGCCCGGTGAATTGGTGGATGTGACTTTCCAGAGCGGCATGGCCCCCGTGCCTGCGGCGACAAAAGCAACGCCTCCGGAAGTGCCGAGTGGCAATGCCACCAATGCGAATGCGACTAACGCGAACGCTACCGGTGCGCCCAAAGCTCCCGACCTCAACGCCACCAAGGCGAAGTAACGCGGCGCGCCCCTGCGGGGGCCATCACGACTGGACTGTCACCGGACTTTTGGGCCACGGCCCAGTGACGGCCAACGTCCATCCGGGACTTTGGATGTTCACAAACAACGTGGAGCCGTCCGGTGAGAAAGTCGCCCCTGCGAATTCCGACTTGCCCTGCGCGTTCTTCGCCAGCGGGTACAGCTTTCCTTCCGCCGTCACGCCCACGAGAAATTGGTCGCCGGTCCCGTCTTCGCACAAAATCAAATCGCCCCACGGCGCCAACGTGATGTTGTCGCACATGTCAACGAGCTGAGGGTGATTGGGCTCGATGAACAATTCCAACTCACCCGTCCCCGCCTCGCTGCTGGGATGATAGCGCCAGATCTGGCCGCGCAACGCCCGCCCGCC
This sequence comes from Pedosphaera sp., assembly GCA_009695465.1. Classification (GTDB taxonomy): domain Bacteria; phylum Verrucomicrobiota; class Verrucomicrobiia; order Limisphaerales; family UBA1100; genus SYLI01. The sequence continues at coordinate 7,169 of SIAW01000023.1, read as the reverse complement.
CGCAGTGCACGCAAAATAGATCATGCCGTTGCCGTACCACATGCCTTCGCCGCGCGCGAACCGCAGCGCGCCGGCCTTGTATCCGCGCGTGCGCAGGTCGTCTTTGGGCGACTCCACGTTGTCCAAATCAATCCAGCGCACCGGCACGCGGCCGCCCACCGGCAGCACGGGGATGACGCTGCCGTTGCGCAGATCGCGCTTGGGATTATTCCACAACGCCATCGCCTGTAGCCGCCCGCCCGCAGCCAACTTGCCGGGCTGATCAGGAGTGAAGCGATAGAGAAGGCCGTCCATGCGATCTTCGGTCTCGTACACGTGGCCCGTTCGCGGATCCACCGCGATGGCTTCGTGATTAAACCGGCCCATCGCCTTGAGCGGGATCGGCTGCGTCAAGCCCGGCTCCGCCGTCGCGGGCACTTCAAAGCAGTAGCCGTGATCCTGCGCGCAGTACTTGCCCTTCCGATCCACGGTCTCTTCGCAGGTGATCCAACTGTTCCACGGCGTGAGGCCGCCGGCACAGTTGCGCAGTGTGCCCGCCAAGCTCATGAACTCGCGCACGACCGTTTGCTTGCGGGTGTCATACACCAGCGTGGTGGTGCCGCCCATGCACGGGCGATCGCTTTCCCCGCCGTCATCGTACAGGCGCGACCGCAGCGCGGGCTTGAGCAATTCGAACTGATCGCCAAAGCCGCCTGACGTTGAGGGCACCAACGGCGATGACGTGGGCCGGGTGCGCAGCGAGATTTCATGGTTGCGCACCACCAACGTCAATCCGTCCGGTCCGGGAAACGCGGCCATGCCGTCCGGTGCCGAGGGCATGCGCAGACCATCAGACATCTTCACGCCGCTCTTGCTGATGACTTGGTAGGAAAATCCTGCGGGCAAGTTGAGGATCTTTTGGGGATCGGTGATGAGTGGCCCGAGGCCCGATGTCAGCAACGACACATCCGGTGGCGGCAACGTCGAAGCCGGTGGCGGTATCGGCACTGTGGGCACTGAGGTCTGGCACGCGGTAAAGTGGCGCAGTCCTGCAAAGGCACCAGTGACCACGGCTGCTTGCTTGAGGAAGTGGCGTCGAGAATTTGACACACGCGAAATGTTACAGGCAGCGGCCCAAAGTCAATGCGACAAGGTGCCGCCGCTCGTGCGCGTGGGTGTAATCACGGCGCAAAGTTCGGCAGGTCACTCAACGCAAGACGATGCGGGGTCAGCTCGGCATTGCCGGCATCGTCGGTGGCGCCGCCGGTGAACCGTCCATCGGCGGGGATCGGCAAGGTGATCTGCCAATCCGCGACGCCGTGCGCCTGCGTGATGATCTTCGCAGGCTGCCCGTTGACTTTGATTTCCTTGATGACCCCGTTGTCGTGGCTGACGCCGCTCAGAATCATCTGACTGCCCTGCCGCGCCACGCGCGTGATGAACGTGGTGGGCGGCAGATCATCCACCGGATCGAGCAGCTTCGGGAAAGCGACATTGGTGACTTCCGCCGCGACAGACTCATCGCCCGTGAGCGGGGGCTTGGCTGAATAAGTGTTGCCGTCGCTGAGAATATCCTTGGCCTTCACGCTGGCCACTTTGGCGTGGCGGCCCGGCCCGTAATGATCATGCACAATCACCGGCACGCCCGTGGCGGTGGTGGGTTGCGGGCGCGGCCCGCCGCCGAGGTTCACCAGCGGCCAACGATTGTCATGCGTGCGACCCTGCACGCGCACGTTGCGCAGATGCGTGATGGCGCTGCCGTCATGATTATTGTCGCTGATCTGCAGGAGCGGCATCTGCCCGCCGTACGTCAACTCGCTGAAGGTCAACCCGTCCACCGCGATCGGCCCGTGCTGGCGGCTGTCATCATCCATCCCGCGATTGAACGGCTCGGTGCCCGTGCGGCTGATGTGCAGGTTGCGATACACGTGATGATCGAACCACGGACGATAGATGCCGTACGCCGCGCGGTGGATGCGCACGTCCTCGGCCAGCATGGTGGGCAGTTCGGCGCGAAACGCGTAATGCGTCTCCCACAATTTAAGCCCGCGCAACAGGTGCGGGTGCCGCGTGTCCGGCCCCACGCCGTCGGTGCCGGCCAGTGCGATTGAATAGAGACCTTCGCTGTGCGATTCGTTGGCCTCAAACCGGCTGATCGCCAGCGTGCGCACGTCCACCACCTGCTTGCGGCCGTCGGGCATCAGCACCGAGAGGCGGCTGTCGAAGTTGCTGCGTTTCTGGATGTCAAAACGGTAGCCGTACTCGTCGTTCTCCACCGCGACATTTCGCACAAAGGTGTTGCGCCCATTGGACCACCAGAACGCCGCGCCGTCATTGGGGTCAAACGGCAGCACCTGCTCGGGCAGCCGCTTGCCGCGGAAGGCTTGCACGCCCAGATTGCGATCGAACAGATTGTACATCTCCGTGGCGTCCTCCAAAAAATAACCGTGCCCCACGCTGCGGTAGCCCACGCAATCGCGCACCATCAACTGCTGCGTGCCGTGGACGGTCACCCAGCGGTTGTGCGAGTCCACGATGGCCGCGCCCAACACCGCCGAGCCGCGCATCGTGTCGCCGACCAGATGGAAGTGGATGGCGTAACGGCCCAGCAACCCTTCTTTGCCCAGATGCGCGAAGCGCGCGTAGCTGATGCCGCCGCGGCTGTGCCGGTGATAAATCGTGTGCCCGCGATGCCCGTCGGGATCGGCGCTCTCGACGATCACATTGCGCGAGAGATTGGCGATCTCGCCGCGGAAGTCGCCCTCACCCGCATGCGCGTGTTTAAGCGGGCTGTCCAATTCCAGCACGTTCCCTTCAATGCGCCTGATGGTGCGCTCCTCCGTGGAGACCGAGTCGGGTTCTTTGCGGAATGAACGGCGGTGATCGCCCTTTTTGGTCGCGGTGACAATCACCTGATCGCCCACGCGCCAGCCGGTGACGGCTTCCGCGAGCGTCACGCGACTGTCGCCCGCCGCCACGGTCTTGCCCAGCTTCACCCACGTGCGGTTCATCGGTGCGCCGTGCAAATCCATGCGGCCCGCGCAGCAGACCAGCGCCGGCGCGTCGTCCTTCGCAAGTTCCTCCAGATAATGCAGGCGGATGCGCGCGGTGTGCGCGGCGGGGATGGGCGCGTTGAGCGTGCCGACTTCCAGCGTGGCCATGTCCTTGGCCGGACGCGGCGTCGCGGCGTCCGGAATCAACGCCGCCCCGTGCGCATCGCAGGCAAACCCGTGCTCCGCGCAATGCTCGCTGTCCTGCACTTTGATGATCGCGGCGTTCAACTCCGTATCGCAGTCGCGCGCAAAGACCAACGCGCCGGCCACCTGCACCAACCGCAGGACAGCCGCGCTTTTCACGTCATAGCTCACACGAGTGCCGCGACTGATCAACACGCGGTCGCCCGCCTGCGGCACGCGAGCCGGCTGCCAAGTTTTGGGATCCGACCACGCGCCGTTTTTGGCCGAGCGCACGGCAAAGGTCAGTGCCGGGGCGTCCGCCCGCGCGGCGAAGGACAGCGACAGCAGCAACAGGCACAGGAGGTGTTTCATAAAGTGGATGCGTTGGATGGACAGCGCTGATTTTGACGGCGGGGCGCAATGGAAATTCGAGCGGCCATTGTCCGTACGGCGCACGGTGGATTTTCAGACTTGCGGACTTGCCACGACACCGCGCCCTGCCACACTGCGGTCATGACCACGTCTTCCCCAATCTCCCGGCGTCGTTTACTGCAACGTGCAGCTGTATTGGGCGCCGGCACCAGTTTGGGCGCGGCATGGATCGTCCGCGCCGCCGCCCCGCGCGCGGAGGTGTTGCAGACGCGTGTCATCAGCCAGTGCGCGCGCCATTATCACGGCTGGCCCACGCTGGCGCAGCGCAAGAATGGCGAGCTGTTGCTGGTGTGTTCGGGCGGACGCCAAGCGCATGTCTGCCCGTTTGGCCAGGTGGAATTGATGCAGTCACGCGACGGCGGCGCGACGTGGACATTCCCGCGCGTGTTGTTGGATGGGCCGATTGATGACCGCGATGCGGGCGTGGTGGAGACCGCCAAGGGCACGCTGTTGGCGACCACGTTTACATCGCTGGCCTACGAACCGATTTTGGAGCGTGCCGAGAAAGCCATCGGCACCGCCACCGCGTGGCCTGCGGAGAAACTGGACGCATGGCGCGGGGTGCATGCACGTCACGATGCGGCCACGCGCAAGCGCGAGCTGGGCACGTGGATGCTGCGCTCCACCGACGGCGGTGTCACGTGGTCGCCGCGTTACGATTGCATCGTCAACAGTCCGCACGGCCCTTTCGCTGCAGCCGACGGCCGCATGCTGTACGCCGGCAAAGATCTCTGGAAAACGGGCGACTGGAACGGCGTCTGCGAGTCCGTGGATGACGGGCAGACATGGCGCAAGCTCGCGCCCATCCCCACGCGGCGAGGTGATAAAGCCGCCGACTACCACGAGCTGCACGGCGTGCAGGCCGCCGACGGCAGGCTCATCGTGCATCTGCGCAATCACAACGCCACCGATGCGCGCGAGACGTTGCAGAGCGAGTCTGTGGACGGCGGTAAAACATGGACCGAGCCGCGCGCCATCGGCGTGTGGGGATTGCCCTCGCATTTGCTGCGACTCAAAGACGGGCGGCTGCTGATGAGCTACGGGCATCGCCGCAAGCCGTTCGGCAATCAAGCGCGCGTGAGCGCCGATCACGGCAAGACGTGGAGCGAGCCGCTGACCCTTTCTGCCGACGGCCTCGGGGGCGATCTGGGTTATCCCTCCACCGTGGAGTTGGAAGATGGCTCGCTGCTCACCGCGTGGTACGAGGTGCTGGCGGGCAACGCACTGGCGGTGCTGCGCCAAGCGCGCTGGAAATTAAAAAGCTGACGGCCGCGTGCGCTCACTTGCTCGCGGGCGGGGCGGGGCGCACGGGCTTGAGGCGATGGTTGGTGGGATAGAATTTCTTGTGCAGCTCCAACAGCCGCGCCAGTTCTTCCACCGGGTCCTTGTGATCTTCCACGCGCAGATCAATGAAGCGGTCGCTCGCCCGTCCGTAGCCGGCCTTGTCGCGCACCACCAAGAGCGCCGCAGATTGGCGCCCGCGTTTATCACCGCCAGCGGCCTCGGCCGCAGCCAGTGCCGCCATGAGCCAGTCGCCTAATTGCGAGTCGGGCTTGGCGCGCGCTTTCTCGAACGCGGCGGCCATGTCTTTCACCACCGCTTCGCTGGCGAGGATGTTGCCTTGCGCGGCGTAATGCTGGCCCACCTTGTGGCCGGCCCACGCGTTGCATTTGGTGCCGGTGAAACTGGCGGCCCGGCCTTTGCCATCCACGATGCCCACCTGCCGCAGATCGCGGCTCTCATCGGCGTCGGTCAAGAGCTTCAACGTTTCCTCCGGCGACTTGCCCTGTTCCAGCAAACGCAGTCCCTCCGGACCGTACGTGACGTTGGCCCACGATTGCGTGGCCACAGCGCCCACGCCGGCGCGGGCGAAAGGCACGACGGAACCCACGCCAAAAAATTTGCTCTGCACCGCCACGCCCAGATCGCCCGTGACGGGGTCAAACGCGACGATGGAATAGGTGGCCACGGGCAACTCGGCGGCAGCGGCGTGATCCGCAAGGCAAAAGGCAACAGCGAGAAGAGTGGTGATGCGGTGCATGGCCAAAGTGTAGCTTGCTGCGGCGGCTTGAAAAGGAACTTTGCCGCGCCGCCAGCGGCGGAGTACAACCTGCGCACACATGAAAGCGGATCTGAAAGGCAAATGGGTGTTCATCACGGGCGGCTCCAGCGGATTTGGCGCGGCGGGCGCGAAGGCCTTTGCCGCCGAGGGCGCGCACGTGGTCATCGCCGCGCGACGCACGGAACGGCTGCAGCAAGTGGCTGATGAATGCACAGCCGCCGGCGCGGCCTCCGCGCATTATCACGCGTTGGATGTCGCCAGCACGGCGAGTGTGGAAGCGTGCGTGAGTTGGCTGCGCAACCTCACGCCGCGACTGGATGTGCTGATCAACAACGCCGGTGGCGCGCATGGCGTGGACACCGTGGCTGACGGCAAGGACGCGGATTGGGAGGCGATGGTGCAGTCCAATTTCATCGGCGTGCTGCGTGTGACGCGCGCGGCGCTGCCGCTCATGACGGGCCAGCCCGGCAGTCTCATCCTGAATGTGGGATCCATCGCCGGGCACGTCGCTTACGAAGGCGGCGCGGCGTATTGCGGTGTAAAAGCGGCGGCGCTGCAGGTGACGCGCGCGTTGCGACTGGAGCTGTGTACGGTCGGGGTGCGCGTGTGCACGCTCGATCCCGGACTGGCCGAAACGGAATTTGCGCTGGTGCGTTTCAAGGGCGACTCGGTGAAGGCTGCGAAAGTTTACGAGGGCATCCAGGCGCTCACGGCGGAGGACATCGCCGACACGATGGTGTGGATGGCCTCGCGCCCGCCGCATGTCTGCATTGATGAGGTGCTGATGAAGTGCACGGCACAGGCGGCGGTGCACAAGATTCATCGCGTGATCGCCAAGTGATGGGCGCGCGCTGATTTCCATTGGCCGCACGGGCCGGCTGTGTTTCCCTATCAGGGCAAACAACCCGTTGATTTTATCGCCGCCCATTACATCCCCGAAGGTTATCACACCGCCACGCCGTACATGGTGATCAAGGACGCCGCGAAGGCGATGGATTTTTACAAGCTGGCCTTCGGCGCGGTGGAGTTGATGCGCATGGCCAGTCCGGATGGCGTCATCAAGCACGGCGAGATGCGGATCGGCAACTCGCGCATCATGATGGCCGACGAATGCCCGGAGATGGGCGCGCGCGGGCCGCTGACGCTGGGCGGCTCGCCCATCTTCCTGATGTTGTACGTGGAGGACGTGGATGCGGTTGTCGCGGGCGCGGTGAAGGCGGGCGCAACACTGATCCGGCCGGTGCAAGACCAGTTTTACGGTGATCGTTCTGGTATCGTGGTGGATCCCTTCGGGCATTCGTGGGCGGTGGCGACGCACAAAGAAGATGTGCCGGAGGACGAACTGAAACGTCGTTCCGCCGCTCACACCCACTAGTGTAGTGCGCGGCTAATGGTGTAACGAATGGAGGGAGGCGCGGGCGCGCTGGACTTTGGCCAGAATGTCGCAGGCTTTGGCGGTCCAAACGAAGGGTGTGGGCCGTTGGTTGTAATGGGTGAGGTAGTCTTGGATGGCGGCGAGT
>SIAW01000122.1 GCA_009695465.1 Pedosphaera sp. | reverse complement strand
GTGCCTTCGAGCATGTCGGGGATGCTAATCCTGCGTCGCGCCCGCGCAGGGTGGAATTATTGTGGACTGGCCAAGAGCGCTGGCGTGCGACGCGCGCAGAATCAAGCGAAGGACTGCAAATCGGGCGAGCCTTGCAGGGCTTTGTTGGCCGACAAAGCATACGCATGGGCATTTCTCAGGGCACCCATACGGCCCATATCGGAGACAGCGCTATTGCGGCCACTGCCCATGTCATCGGCTAATCCGCGTGCGAACCGCTTCATCGGATCGCCATCAGCCAACCCCGCCGCGACCGCCCGTGCCCGATCCCCCATCGCGTGCATCGAGGTGGTGGCCGACGCCGTGGTGTCCTGAACCGCGTGGGACGGCGGCATCACCGGCCTGTCCGTCAACGGCGCGATGGGCGTGCGACGCTGGGCTGCCGGGTGCAAATCAATCCGCGGCCCTTGCAGGCTGCCACCGGATGAAACATTGCTAATGTCGATCATTACCAAGGAGAACGATTAACTCTCTGGGCTGAATTCCCCGAGAAGGTACAACTAGCCTCTGGGGATTGCAACGGACAAGTTATTCACCGCCATATTCAACCCTTTTGAGGGCAGCGGGATGGAAATTACTGCAAGGAAGTCAGCAGCGGGCTTTCCAGCAGTTTCCCACTGGAGTTGGCGGCGAAGGTGTAGGCGTTGCGCAGTTGGTTGATGTCGCCCAACGCAGAAAAGAGGTCGCCATTGGCCGCACTGAGAATCTGCTGGATGCTATCGGCCAGCGGCAAAAGAGGGTTGTTCGGCTCATTCTGGCGCAGGATTGCCACCGTGCTGCCCGCCCGTTGCGTGATCTGCGCCATAGCCACACCTGATTGTGGCTGTGCCTGTTGCGGCTGAGAAACGCCGTAGGCCGACTGCGCCCTCGCCGCCTGTGCCGCCCGCGCGGCAGCAAAGGCGTCTTGAGCACGAATTACCGTTCCCGGCAAAACGTTGCCCAAACCGACGGCGTCGATAGAGATACTCATGACTGGGTGGACTGTGCCTCCTTGACTGGAAGAGCGAGCCTATCAGGGAGTGAAATTCAGGGCAAGGAGTTTTTCACACGTTATTCACAGGCTGGCCAGTGGTCGCCGCTGCAGGGTTGTCACGGCCGCACGCGTTTTGACTGCAGATTATTCTCAGCAAAAATGAGATTTGCTGGTGGCAGGCTAGGTGTCTGCCAAGTGCCGGCGCTGGTAACTCGCAGATTATCTACGGGTTATTGCCAGCCTTTAGACCGAGGTCGGACAGCGTTTTGGCGGCCAGTCGTTGGAGGTAGTCATTCGTACGCTGGTCGGCACGCGGATGCTTCAAAGGGAGTTCAGCAATGGCTTTGGCCACGGGACGAGCACGTCCATCCAGTGCATCCAAAGCATTCCAAGCCTGCACGTTGACAAAGTAATCGTGGTGCGTTGGATGGGCCAATTCCAACAATGAAGACAGGGCTGGAAGGCGGTCAGGCTCGTCGCCAAACTGGGCGAGGCAATGGGCAGCCACGACGCGCACGTTGGGTGAGGCATCTTTCATGGCGAGCCGCAGTTGCGGGGCGGCGGCCTTCGTGGTTTCTGCCCCGCGCATGTGCAGTCCCAACGCGGCCCAGTAGCGGACGGCACTTTCGGTGTCGCCCAGTAGCTCAATCAAAGCGGCGGTGGAGTTGGGCTTGAGGTTGGCGGCCAAGTCCGCTGCGGCCAGGATTTTCTCCAGCGCAAACTCTTTGCTGTGGCCAAACTCGTACGGCGTGGACTTGGCGGCCAGCACGTGCATCTGGGCCTCGGGCAGCAGGCTGACATCGCGGATGCGCAGGGCGTGCGCCTGTTGGGCGCGGCGCAGGCGCTGGAGGATTTCCTGATGCGCAGGCGAATCGGCAAGGTTGGCCACCTCGTGTGGGTCGGTCTGCAGGTCGTAGAGTTCCTCGGGCGGTTTGGGTTTCCAGAATGCGGCCTGCGCCTCGGTGAGTTTGCCCGCATCGAAAAGCCCTTTCCAAACTCGCGTGGTGGGGGTTTGGAACATGTAACTGACATGCTGTCCGTACGGCAGGTGCGGCATGTAGTGGCGCACATAGACGTAGCGGTGATCGCGCACGGAGCGCACGAGGTCGGGCCGTTCATCCATGCGGCCGCGGTAGCCGTGCAGGAATTGCGGCTCTGCCCCAGCATGGGAACCGAGGAACGCGACCCCCTGAAAATGGGCCGGCGGCGGGACACCCGCGAGGCTGAGGAGTGTGGGCGCAAAATCCACGAAGCCCACTAGGCGTTGGATTGCCTCTCCAGCGCGCCAATCGGCCGCGGCCAAGTGCTGAAATTTTTTGGGGATATGGATGAGCAACGGCACGCGTAGGCCAGAATTCTGCGGGCAACGTTTGTGGCGCGGCATGCCCGAGCCGTGGTCGCCGTAGTAGAAAATGATCGTGTCCTCCGCCAGTCCAGCCTCCTCCAGTTCCTTCAGGTTTTGGCCCACGAGCTTGTCCATCATCGTGATGCGGTCGTGGTACTGCGCCCAGTCTTGGCGTACCTCGGGCGTGTCGGGATGATACGGCGGCACGCGAATCTTGGCGGGATCATGCGTGCGGTCGTTGGCGGCGATCGCGTTGCGGATCTGGCTTTCGTGCGAAATGGTGTGGTTGAAAATGGCGAAGAACGGCTGGCCGACGCGGCGGTTTTTCCAATGCGCCTTCGCGCTGGACTCGTCCCAAATCACGCCGGACTTGGCGAGGTTGTAATCCTCCTTGCTGTTGTTGGTGCAATAATAGCCGGCCTCGCGCAGGTACTGCGGGTACATCCTAAAGCCGGCGGGCAATTTCGCCATGCTGCGCATGTGTTCGGCACCCGTGCTGGCGGGGTAAAGACCGGAGATGAGCGTGGTGCGTGCGGGGGCGCAGACCGGTGCGCCCGACCAGCAATTCTGGTAACGCACACTGCGCTGCGCCAAGCGATCCAAGTTGGGCGTGATGGCGTCGGGATCGCCGTAGCAGCCGAGGTTAGGCCCGTTGTCCTCGCTGGTGATCCACAGGATGTTTGGGCGCGCGGCCGGGGGTGCCGCAATTGCTGTACAGAGGGAGAGCCACGCTGCCCAAAGCCAACGGGAAATCATGGGTCGCACCGTATCGTCGGCCCAGCGTACGCGCAACATCGCGCACGGACGGGTTGCCAAATCTCGACACGATAGATTACCTTCGCGCCATGAAAACCCTGCTCCATCGGTGTCTGGCTCCATTTTTTTGCGCGGCCTTTTTTGCGCTGTCCCTCTTGCCGGCCGCTGCGGCGGACGCAGCCAAATGGGATGGCGTCACGAAACGGATGCAGGCGTTCGTGAACAACAGCACGATTGCCGGCAGCGTCACGCTCGTCGCCACGCGCGACCAAGTGGTGAACGTGCAGGCTGTGGGCTTTGCGGATCTCGCCGCCAAGACGCCCATGCGCGCGGATCATCTTTTCTGGATCGCCTCGATGACCAAGCCCATCACCGGCGCCTGCGTGTTGATGTTGCAGGACGAAGGCAAACTTTCGGTGGACGATCCGGTGGAGAAGCATCTGCCGGAATTCAAAGGCCAATGGCTCGTCACCGGCAAAGGCAACGACCAACTCACGCTGGGCCGGCCCGCGCGGCCCATCACGTTGCGCGATCTGCTCACGCACACTTCGGGCATGGGCAACTTCGCTGCGCCGCGCATGGATTGTTCGCTGGCGGAATTGGTGATGGGCGTCTCGCAGGTGCCGCTGCAGTTTCCGCCCGGCAGCCAGTGGAGCTACAACAATCCGGGCATCAACACGCTGGGCCGCGTGGTGGAGGTGGTGTCGGGACAACGGTTCGAGGATTTTCTGCAACAGCGCGTGCTCGATCCGCTCGCCATGAAAGACACGACGTTCTGGCCAACAGCAGCGCAGGCCAAGCGCATCGCCAAAGCTTACAAGCCCGGCAAAGAAGGCAAAGGGTTGGAGGAAGCTTCCAACGCGTTCCTCCAAGGCGCGCTGAGCGATCGGCGGCGCACGCCGCACCCGGCCGGCGGACTTTTCTCCACAGCCGCTGACGTGGCGGTGTTTTACCAGATGATGCTCAGTGGCGGCGAGTGGCGGGGCAAGCGGCTGCTCTCCAAATCCTCGGTGGAACAGCTCACGCGCACGCAGACCGGCGACATCAAGACCGGCTTCACTGACGGGATGAGTTGGGGTTTTGGTTTTCAAGTGGTGAAAGATCCGCAGGGCGTGACGGCGATGCTTTCGCCGGGGACGTTCGGTCACGGCGGTGCCTACGCGACGCAAAGTTGGGCTGACCCGAAGAAAGGACTGGTGCTGGTAATGATGATCCAGCGCACGGGCTTTTCCAACGGCGACAAGTCGGTGGTTCGCCAATCGTTCCAAGAAGGCGCTGTCGCCGCGTTCAGTGAATAGGCGGCGGGCTAGCGGATGGCGGGGGCCGAGTGAGTCTGACGAGTAATCGGAAGACGCCCAAGCACAGTGCCGGCACGCCGAAGGCCACGGCGAGCACGATGAACACGTGCGACCAGATCGCGGCATCAATCGCGGCCACGGCCTGTTTTCGCAGTGGTGCCAGAAATGTTTCGTTCGACACCGGCGGTGCTGCGCCGCCGCTCTGTCCCAGCGCATACAAAACCACCGCGCCCCATTCTTTGTCCGTGAACTGTTTTTGGATTTGGTCGTCGAGGAACCAGTCAATGGACTTGCTCAAGGCAAAGCGGCGCAGGCCGGAGACCCCGGCGGTTTTGCCCGCGTCCAAGATGGTGTTTTTGGCCTTCTCGCGCACTGCCTGCGCCTGTTCGCCCATCGCGCGCGTTTGTGCGATGAGCCGGTCGATGTCCTGCTGCAACAGCGCCGTGGCGTTCTGTTCTGAAAATCCCTTCGGGTTGTGCAGACAGACGACCGCGCCGTAAGTGTTCAGCGTGGTGCGATCAATCAGCCGGTCATGCTGCACGGCGCGTCTGAGTTTCCAGCCGGTGCCGCACAACATTCCCGCCACAGCCATCCCGATCGAAAGGCACATCACCAAGAGCACCGGCCAACCCCAGCGGAAATAGCGGTACCAGCGCCAATGGGTGTCCAGCCAACCGCGTTTGCGCAACCACAACCACAGGCCAGTGCCCGCGCCGGTGCCGATGAAAAATCCGGCGACACCGCCCGCGACGGCAAACAGCATCACGACGCCCAACAGGCGGAACCAATCTCGGGCGGCATCGAGTAGCAGCACAATGGCGCGGTTGCCGCCACCGTCGTCAGCGGCCCACGCAGTGCTGGGCGAACTTGTGAGGAACAACACGACCGCCAGCAAGATGAGGCGCGCAGTTTGGGTGGCCGGTGAGATGGAAAGCAGGTTCATGTTGCGGCAGCCAAAGCGAAAGTAGCCCGCACGTTTGCGCTTGTCCACCTTGCGCAGTTTCCTTCGCCTCAAGAGCGTGTATGCTACCTAATGCCTGGCGAAAAATTGCTTGCAACGGAGACTTGAAACGGTATCATTATTTACATTAACAACTAATTAATGAAAGTCCAATGAGCGAGATTGAGAGAAAACCGACCCATAACGAGGTCATCAAGGATGCGATTCCGACGTTGGCGGGGAATATCGCTGCCACGGTCGCGTCCGGCACAGACCAGTTTTCTGCGGATGACCAGCAGTTCATCAAGTTCCACGGCATCTATCAGCAGGACGACCGCGATCTGCGCAAGACGCAGAAGAAGTTCATGATGATGATTCGCGGGCGCATCCCCGGCGGCATCATGTCGTCGGCGCAGTGGATCACGTTCGACGACCTCGCCTCGACTTATGGCAACAACACGCTGCGCGTCACCACGCGGCAGAGCATCCAGTTCCACGGCGTGGTGATGTCTGGCCTCGGCGCGCTGATCAAGAAAATCAACGACTGTCTCCTCTCCACGCTCGCGGCGTGCGGCGATGTGAATCGTAACGTGATGGCCGCGCCGACGCCCGTGCAAACTTCAGCTCGCGCCGCGATGATCGCCGATGTGCATCGCGTCGTCGCCGCGCTCGCGCCCACGACCGGTGCGTATCATTCAATCTGGATTGATGGCGTGCAACTGAGCCTCGACGATCCGGCGAACAAAGATTTCGTGGATCCGCTCTACGGCAAAACGTATCTGCCGCGCAAATTCAAGACCGCCTTCGTCCTGCCGCCGGTGAACGACATGGACGTGTTCACCAACGATCTTGGCTTCATCGCCATTGTCGAGAACGGCCA
>SIAW01000121.1 GCA_009695465.1 Pedosphaera sp. | reverse complement strand
ATGGTGAAGATGTCGGAGAGATACATCTGCAGCGGGTCGCTGGATTTCTCGCCGACCTTGAACGCGGCGGTGGGCGTGGTGGGCGTGACGATGGCGTCCACCTTCTCGAACGCTTGCAGAAAATCGCGCCGGATGAGCGTGCGGACTTTTTGCGCCCGCAAATAGTAGGCGTCGTAGTAGCCGCTGGAGAGGACGTAGGTGCCGAGCAGAATGCGGCGCTTCACCTCTGCGCCAAAGCCCTGCCCGCGCGTGCGCGAGTTCAGCTCCATCAAATCCGCGCCGTCCACGCGTGCGCCGTAGCGGATGCCGTCGAAGCGCGCGAGGTTCGCCGAGGCTTCCGCCGTGGCGATGATGTAATACGTGGCCACGGCGTACTCGGTGTGCGGCAGCGAAATCTCCACCGTCTCCGCGCCGAGCGACTCAAGCTGTTTCACGGCGGCGTCCACAGCGGCCTTCACCTCTGTGTCCAAGCCGGGGATGTTGTATTCTTTGGGCAAGCCCAGCCGCAACCCTTTCAGATTACCGCCGAGCGCAGCGGCATAATCCGGCACCGACTGCGGCACGCTGGTGGAATCGCGTGGGTCGTGTCCGCTGATGACGCGCAACATCGTGGCGGCATCACGCACATCTTTGGTGAACGGCCCGATCTGATCCAGCGAACTGGCAAAGGCGACCAGACCGTAACGCGAGACCGCGCCGTACGTCGGTTTGACACCCACGCAACCGCACAGCGCCGCCGGCTGGCGAATGGAACCGCCGGTGTCCGAGCCGATCGTGGCAATGGCCTCATCCGCCGCGACGGCCGCGGCTGAACCGCCGGAGGAACCGCCGGGGATGCGCGTGGTGTCCCACGGATTTCGCGTGGTGATAAAAGCAGAATTCTCGGTGGAACTGCCCATCGCAAACTCGTCCATGTTCAACCGACCAAAAACGATCGCACCTGCGGCGCGCAGTTTTTCAATCACCGTGGCGTCGTAGGGAGAAATAAAGTTGCCGAGGATTTTCGAGCCGCAATTGAGCGGCTGCCCTTTCACGGCCAGCACATCTTTGATGGCAACAGGCACACCGAGGAGCGGCGCGCGTTCGCCGGCGGCAAGGCGCTGATCGGCGGCATCGGCTTGCGCGAGTGCATCGGCTGCGTCGTGACTGAGGAATGCGTGAAGCGAACCATCCACACGGGCGATGTGATCCAGACAGGATTGAGTGACCTCGCGCGCGGAAACTTCGCGCCGCAATAGTCGCTCGGTCAGCCGTGAAATCGTTTCGCGATGAGGCATGGCCGCGCTACTCGATCACCGGCGGCACGATAAAGAGACCCGCGCGGTGCGCAGGCGCGTTGGCAAGCGCTTCGGCATGCGACAACGAGGGCTGCACTTCATCGCGCCGCATCACGTTCACCAACGGCACAGCATGCGCGGTTGGCTCCACACCGGTGACGTCCACTTGCTCAAGCTGCTTGATGTACTCGAGAATGTGGCCCAACTGCGGCCCGATGACGGCTTGTTCTTGCGGCGTCAACTCCACGCGCGCCAGTTGCATCACGTGCTGAAGATCAATTTGCATGAGGGCCAGCCGCGGGTCGGCCTTCGCTGAAATTACTCGCCACCAATTGCTGTAGCGCATCAGCGGCAGCCACCGCGTCTGTCCCCACCGTTTCAATGACGACAGTCGAGCCGCAGGAAATCGCCAAGGTGAGCAGGCCCATGATGCTTTTGCCGTTCACCGATTCGCCGTCCTTGGTGACGGTCACCTCGCAGGAAAAACTGCTGGCCAGCTTGACGAACATGGACGACGGACGAGCGTGCATGCCCGTTGGGTTGGAAAGGACCACCTCGCGGATAATGGTCTTGGGCTTTTTGGATTTGCCGGCTTGGGTGCCCACGCGGGCGGATACTCAGACAAAACAAAAAGTTTGACCAGAAATTATTGCCCAGCCTTCTGCCCTTCCATCCGCTCCAGCAGACGGCGGTTGAGTTCGGCCGCTGCGTTGAAGCCTGCTTGGCGCAGCTTGGTGTTCAATGCCGCTGCCTCCACCAGACTGGCGAGGTCGCGTCCCGGCCGAACCGGAATGGTGACGTGCGTAATGTCGATGCCCAACAGATCCACCTTCTCCTCTTCCAGCCCAATACGGTCAATGTGCCCGACCTTGTCCCACTCGCGCAGGGTGACGACGAGGTCCACGCGCTTCTCGGTGCGGATGCTTTTGACACCAAACATCGCAGCCACATCAATGATGCCAATGCCGCGCACTTCCATGTGATTGCGCGTGATGTCGGCGCTGGTGCCCATCACCTCACGGCCATCGAGCAGGCGCAGGCGCGTCACGTCATCGGCCACCAAGCTGTACCCGCGCTCCAGCAACGAAAGCACGCACTCGCTTTTGCCGATGCCGCTCTCCCCTTTGATGATCACGCCGATGCCGAGGATGTCCACCATGCTGCCATGCACGGTGGTGCGCGGCGCGAAGGTGTCCTCCAACGCCAGCGTGGCGCGGCTGATGAACTGCATGGTAATGAGCGGGCAGCGGAAGACGGGGATGTTGGCGCGCTCGGCGATGCGCAGAAAATCGCGGTCAGGCTTGAGGTTGCGCGAGAAGACGAAGCACGGCACGGGGTGCTCGCACAACGCCTCGTAGCGCTGCGTGCGGACTTTGGCGGTGAGCGTCTTCAAGTACGTGACCTCGGCAGAGCCGATGGCCTGGATGCGTTTGCTCGCGAAATATTTTGTGAACCCCGCCAGCGCCAAGCCCGGGCGATTGACGGTCGGCTCCAAGATGGGGCGCTTGAGCCCTTGCGCACCGGCCATCAAGCCCAGTCCCAGCGAGGGCGCTTGCGCCACGTAAAATTGTTCGACCGTGTTTTCCTTGCCCTTCATGGATCAGAGATTGAATTCGGGGCCGAGATAGATTTCGCGCGCCTTGGGGTCGTTGGCCAGCGCCTCGGCGGTGTCGTTGCAGAGCACCTCGCCTTTGTGGATGATGTAGCCGCGATCCACCAGCTTGAGCGTCTCCCGCACGTTGTGGTCAGTGATGAGAATGCCCAGCCCGCGCTCGCGCAGGCGGCGAAGGATTTTCTGCACTTCATACACCGCGATGGGATCGATGCCGCTGAACGGCTCGTCCAGCAACAGCAACTTGGGATGAGTGACGAGGGCGCGGGTGATTTCCAACCGCCGCTTTTCGCCGCCGCTGAGCGTGTCGGCGTAGTGATTGGCCAGCCGGGAAAGATCCAGCTCATCGAGCAGATATTTGAGTCGCACCTCGCGCTCCACCATCCCCATCTTGCAGGTCTCCAAGATGGCGAGGATGTTTTGCTCCACCGTGAGCTTGCGGAACACCGACGGTTCCTGCGTGAGATAACCCATGCCCGCACGCGCGCGCAGGTGCATGGGCAGGCTTGTGATATCGTGGCCGTCAAAGCGCACCACGCCTTCTTCGGGTCGCACGAGGCCGACGACGATATTGAACGTCGTCGTCTTGCCCGCGCCATTGGGACCAAGCAACCCCACAATCTCGCCGGGCGCGACATTGATGGAAACGCCATTGACCACACGGCGCCGGCCGTAGGTTTTGGCCAGATTCTCGGTGGCCAGCAAGCTCATGCGCAGCGGTCAGTTTTTCTTTGCGCCGTTGCCATTCTTGGTGGGCGGCACCGGCGGCTTGCCCTTGGTGCTGTTGTTATCCCGCGTCTTGTTATTCTCGCCAATACTCACCGTGGCGCGTTTGACGCTCAGCTTGTTGGTGCGGCGATCGAGAATGATGATGTCGCCGCGCACCTCGCCTTGATCGGTGTACATCACCGGATTGCCCGTCAGCACCAGCAGTTCCGTGGCGGAAGTGTACACAGCCTTGTTGCCTGTAGCGCGCGTCTTCTCCACCTTGTTGATGATCTCCACATTGCGCTCGGCGATGATGCTTTCGATATTCCCGCCCATGCCCACCATCGGGCGCACCGGCGGAGGAATCGGCGTGGCCGTCGTGGCGTTGTTTGGCGCGGTGGCCAATGATTTGGCCGAAGACAAATCCGCCTTGGTTTTTTTGACGCCATTGGTCGGCGCAGGAATCACTGGCGGCTTGTTGGTGGAACTGGCAAAACTGACGGTCATCAGTTCGCAGGTGATTTCCATTTCTGGATCCACCACCTTCACCTTGCCGCGATACACCGCCACGCGTTTTGGGGAACCAAAATCCAAGTCAAACTCTTCCGAGGTGATGACGGTGGCGTTGTTGGAAGTGGAAGCACCAGGCGCAATCGCCTTGGCCGGTTGCCCAGTGAGCAAGTTGGCCGCCATCACAGCGGCTAAGACGACCAAAAAGATGCTGGTGGTTCGGATCATTTCTGTCTCTCGGCTGCACTCAACGTAAACCCGCTGAGCAGCACCGATCTCACGTCGCTCTGGATGAGCAACAACGATGTTTTCTGGCTCCACTCAAAGCCGCGACCTTCCAGCGTGGCGGCACCATCGGCGCGAAATGCCTTCATGCGGTCGGTGGAAGACGCCACTCGGGAACGGAGATTGAACAGACACTTTGGCGTCTCAATAATCAAGTCCACAATCTGACGGCCGCCCTCGTAGGTGTAGGTCTCCAACCGCACGCCGGTGACTAACACCTCGCCCTCAGCGCTCGGCGTGGCGGTGTCGCCACTGAGCAGCGACTTGAGTCGCCCCGTCTGCCGGTCGTACTCCGGAAACTTCACGGCCTTCTGCAGTCCCTGTCCCGGCACGGCCTGCGCTGCGCCCGTCGCCACAAGGAACAGCAGCAGCAACAACACACCCGCACGCAACTTTGAAACGTCAGCCATCATCCTTCTTTTAATTTTCGGATCAACTCCGTCCAGCGCCCCTGCGCTTTCAGGAGGCGCTCGGCCACTTCGCGCACGGCCCCTTCACCGCCGCTCGCGCGAGTCACATAATGCGAAACGGCGCGAACTTCGGCAACAGCATTTGCCACGGCAATGGGCAACCCCACCCGCAGCAGCACCGGCAGATCATTGACGTCATCGCTGACAAAGCAGGCGTCGGCCCAGTCCAGCTTGGCTTGTTTCAAAATCGCCTCAATCGCGTCCACCTTGCGGCCGGTGCCTTGCCAGAGAAAATCAATGCGCAGTTCCTTCGCGCGCCGCGCGGTGGCGACAGAGGGGCGGTTGGAAATCCAGCCAACAGGAATGCCCGACTCTCGCAGCAGGCGCAGTCCCATGCCGTCTTGAATATTGAACCGCTTGAATTCCTGACGGCCGCTGCCGGACATCACCGTGCAGTCGGTGAGCACGCCGTCCACGTCGCACAGGAAAATCTTCACGCGCGCGAAGCGACTGGCCATCTCGTCATTCGCAGCGCGCTTCATCAACGCACGGCTTTCCATACGCGCTGCAACTGCCGCAGCACCGCCGACATCTGGCGCAGTGGAATCATGTTGGGCCCATCGCTGAGGGCGTGATCGGGATCGGGATGCGTCTCGATAAACACCCCATCGGCACCCGCCGCCACGGCAGCCAATGCCAGTGTGTGCGCGAACTCACGTTGGCCAGCGGATTTGTCGCCGCCGCCACCGGGCATCTGCACCGAGTGCGTGGCGTCAAACACCACGGGGCAACCGAACTGGCGCATGATGGGAATGGAACGCATGTCGGCCACCAGATTGTTGTAGCCGAAGGTCGTGCCGCGCTCGGTCAAGAGCAGTCGCCGACCGCCAGCCTCGCGCGCTTTGGCCACGACCTGCCCCATTTCAGTCGGGGAAAGAAACTGTCCCTTCTTCAGATTCACGATGGCACCGGTACGCGCAGCCGCCTGCACTAGATTCGTCTGCCGACAGAGAAACGCGGGCAGTTGCAGGATGTCCACCACACTCGCGGCGGCGGCCACCTCCGCTTCGGTGTGTACGTCGGTCAACACGGGCACGCCCAGTTTGCTGCGCACGCGGGCGAGGATGGCCAGTCCTTCTTCGATACCCGGTCCGCGGAAGGACTTGGAGGAGGTGCGGTTGGCCTTGTCGTAGCTGGCCTTGAAAATGTACGGCAGCCCTAAACGGCGGCAAGTGTCGCGCAGTTGTCGGCCAATGCGCAGGCAGAGATCTTCGCTCTCAATCACGCACGGGCCCGCGATGAGGAAGAGCGTGCGGGATGCCGAGATGCGCCGCCAAAGTGGATGGGCTGGAATTGCCACGCGCGTTTAGTACCAAGCGCGAGCACCGATGTAAAGTTGGGCATCCAGCCTGCGAACGATTGCGCAGGACATGTGCGGACGTGTAATCAACCGCG
>SIAW01000022.1 GCA_009695465.1 Pedosphaera sp. | reverse complement strand
GCCACCATCTTGAATAAAGCCTACACGGCCGGTGCCATTACTACCGAAGCGGGCATTAAGGGGTATATCGATTTGGCGACGGACGCCTTGGCTTTCATTGCCGCTAAATACGGCGGCATGAAGGTGACCGATTCCAGCGATGCTACGCAGTACAACATCAAAGCGGTAGATTTGACGGGCATCAAGGCCGACATGGAAACCTCTTCGGGACAACTTCAGTCGTTGACGAATGCTACGTCCGCTGGTTTCGTGACCACGATTTCCGCGCACATCAACTCACTGGCTGGGCATCGCGCTAATATCGGTGCCAACATCTCCCGCCTGAACATGACGGACAGCCAGTTGGCGGTGTACGGCGAGAACCTGTCTGCGGCTACCAGCCGGATCATGGACGTGGATATCGCCACGGAAAGCTCCGAGTACGCCAAGCAACAAATCCTGGTGCAGAGCGGTACAGCGATGTTGGCACAGGCCAATACGCTGCCGCAGGCGGCACTTCGGTTGTTGTCCTAGTTTCTGTCCCGGGGCGGCCCCAAGTTGGGGAATCTGGGGCAAGACTGGGCGCAGGAGAAAAATTCAAGGCGGCCTTCGGGCCGCCTTTTCCTTTTCCGCCTGCGGCGGGCCATTCTACGGTGCGGCAAATATGGCTCACCGCAGGTGTATGGCCCGCCGCAGGCGCGCAGGCGTATGGCCCGCCGCAGGCGCGCAGGTGGGAATCAGTCGCGGCCGATTTCTTCGCCTTGCGCTTGGTACTCGTTGAGCTTGTTGCGCAGGGTGCGGATGTTGATGTCCAGCGCCTTGGCGGTCTGGGTGCGGTTATATTCGTTCTGCCGCAGGACAGAGAGGATGTGTCCCTTTTCAATCTGGGCCAAGGTGGCGGGCACACCATTGGTGTGCGGCGCGGGCGCAACTGCGTTGGGCACAACTGCGTTGGGCATGGGCTGGGCACTGGTGGCGGTGCTGGTGGGGATGCCCAACAGGGAAGGCTCGATGAGTCCTTCGTCGCCGCAAAGGATGACGGCGCGTTCGATGACGTTCTGCAGTTCGCGGATGTTGCCGGGCCAACGATGGGCGCGCAGGCTGGCGTTGCTGCCTGCGGAAAGTCCTTGGACGGTCACGCCGTGTTTGCGGATGAAGCGTTGGGTGAAGGCCTCGGCCAAAAGCGGGATGTCCTCCACGCGATCGCGCAGCGGCGGCACGAGGATGGGCACGACGTTGAGGCGGAAATAGAGGTCCTGCCGGAACTGGTTTTTCTCCACGCACTCCTCGAGCTTGCGATTGGTGGCGGCGATGACGCGCACGTCCACCTTGACGGTGCGATTGCCGCCGACGCGTTCAAACTCGCGCTCCTGCAACACGCGCAGCAATTTGGCCTGCAACGAAAGGGGCATCTCGCTGATCTCATCCAGAAAGATAGTGCCGTTGTGCGCCAACTCGAAGCGACCTTCGCGCTTGTTGGTGGCGCCGGTGAAGGAGCCTTTCTCGTGCCCGAAAAGTTCGCTCTCCACCAAGCTCTCCGGCAACGAAGCGCAGTTGAGTTTGATGAACGGGCCATCTTTGCGCGGCGAAAGCCGGTGCAGCGCGCGCGCCACCAATTCTTTGCCGGTGCCATTCTCGCCTTGGATGAGCACGGTGGCGTTGGTGACGGCCACGCGGCGGATGAGCTTGCGCAACTGATCGGCGGCCGCGCATTGGCCGAGCATCTCGTTCTCCGCCTCCTCACCATTGCCCTGCGTGAGGAATTGGTTGACGTTGACGACCTGCGCGAACTGCTCGGCCTTTTTGACGAGCAACTGAATCTGCTCGTTGGAAAAGGGCTTGAGCAGATGGTCGTACGCGCCCTCCTTCATGCCGGCCAACGCGCTTTCCACCGAGCCGCTCATCAGCACGACCAGCGGCTTGGAGGGGCGCAGCGAAAGTTCCTGCAAAAAATCCAGCCCCGCGCCGTCCGGCAGGGTTTCATCCAGCAACATCAGATCGAAATTGCCTTTGCCCAGATAATCGTGCGCGTCCTGCAGCGTGCCGGCCTCCGCGCAGTCAATGCGCAGGCGGCGCAGAAATTGGCCCACGGTCTTGCGCAGGAATTCCTCGGCCGTGACGATGATGACGCGTTCGACAGACATGCCGGTCAACTGTTCGCGCGGTAACGCCGGGCGACGAGACTGGGGTTCTGCCGCTCCGGCGAGGGCATGTGTTTGGCCGGCACCAACCGGTGATGCAAGAGCAGCTTCTCATTTTCGCGATCCAACAGGACGACCTTCATGATGAGGTCGAGGTTCTGGCGGATCACGCTGGCGATCTGCGGATGCTGTGCACGTTCGGGCACGCTCAGTCGCATCCACGCCGCTTTGTGCGTGAACATCTGCTGCTGCGCGCCGGCCAAGCGCTCCAACAAGCCATTGCGGCAACGGAAAAATTCTTTGAGATCGTCCACCTGCGCGGTCTTGAGCTGCTGATGTTCGCGCTGCACCAGTCCGTGGATCTCGCGGCACAACTCCAAGTGACTGCGCAGTTCGTGCTCCAACTCCGGGATGTTCGGCAGCTCGTTCATGGTTTGGGGGCGGCGCTGATCGGCGCGGATGCGGAAGGCTCGGCGTTGGGCGCGCGCAGTTGATTGCGGAATGCCGCCATATCGCGGCGCGCCGTGGCGACGTGGACGATGACTTGCAGTTCCGGCGTCATCACCTCGCGCGCTTTTTCCAGCGCCAGGCGTTGCTGGGCAACCTGCTGCAGGTAGCCTTCGCGCAGTTTGCCGGAGATCATCTCTCCCAATTTTTCCAGCGCAGTCAACGCGGTGGCTTGCGCCTGCACGGCGGCTTGTTGGTGGCGCCAGACTTGTTCGACGCGATCCCACGCCTGCTGTTCCTGCGCGAGGTCGCCGAGGTTGGCGTAGCAGCGGGCCATCTGCTGGTGCAGTTTCACCTGCGATTCCAGCGAGCCATTGAGCGCAAGCAACAGTTGATAAAGACTGGCGGCGACGGCGTACTGGCGCTGGTCAAAGAAACGGTTGGCGAGGTCCAGCCCGGCTTTGGCTTTCCAGAAATCCCACTGCGCCTGCTCATCGGTGGCGCTGCTGCGCGGAGTTTCGATGAGCGTCTGCAAGTCGCGGTCCGCGTTCTTCTCGTCGCCCAATTGTTCGTGGCCCAGCGCGCGCAGATAACGGATCTGGGCGCGGTAATGGCTCTTGGGATGTTCGATGAGAAAGCGCGTGGCCTCCGCCGTCAGTTCGCGGAAGGAGTTATCGCGCAGACGAGGCAGCGATGGCTGCGCGTTGAGCAGTGCGGCATCCTGCGCGCGGCGCGCCTGTTCCATGCTGCGTTGCACGAGGCAGCAGATGAGTTTGTAGCGCGTGCTTTCGGCATCCAATTCCTCGTCCGGCTCGGCCAGCATCTGCCGGTAAAACTTGATGGCCTCGTCGTAGTTGGCCGGATCGGATTGGCCCAGATCCGCGTAGTACGTGTCGGCAATCTCCGCCTGCGCCAGCAATGTCGTGCGGCGATATTTGAGAAGGTTGCGCGCGCGCAATCGCGTGGCGTCGGTCATCGTCTGATAATATTTTGCGATGGCCATCTCCGGCTGGCCCATCAGGCGGAAGAGATAACCTTGGCGCAGCAACGCCTCCGGCAACGTCGGGCTGTCGGGATAACGCTGGCGATACTCCGCCAGATATTGCTGCGACAACGGATAGTCGCGGTCCTCCTCGCGTTGGCGCGAGAGGCTGAGCAGCACCTGGCTGGTCGCATCCTCATAGAACGGCACGCCCACGAGTGTGACAAAAGGAACGGTGCTGTTGAAATCAATCTTGTTCAGCCCCGTGACGGCTTCGGACGAGGAAGCGTGCAGCGTAAATTTATCCAGCGCCTCGGTGCGCACGTAGAGAATGCTGTTGAGGTCCAGCTCGCGCACGTTGGCCGTGCCGGGCAGCGCGCCCGAGAAGCGCACGGGATCGCCCGTCTTGAGTCCGTGCTTGGGTTTGATGAGCACATCATTGAGCCGATCCAGATGGATGGACGAGATCGGCACGATGCTGCGGATGAAGATGTCATCCAGATGATCGAACAACACTTCCCACGTGGGATCGGGCTCGGGCTTGGGCACCGGCACGCCGCGCGGCAATAACTGGGCGAGGTCTTTGGCGAGCTGCTCCAAGTCCGCGCGCTGCGCCCATTGCAGACGCCACGCAGCAATGTCCGCCGCACGCGGGCCGACGAAGCTGCTGTTGTCCGGCGAGGCGGCCTCGGTGTCCGCCAACAATTGACGGTACATGTGCGCCGCACCGAACAGACGGAAGAGACGCGGAAACACAGCGACGCCCCAATCGGCGCTGGCGGGCGAGGCGGGAATGACCGCCTCCACCAACGGCGTCAGCGGCGCGGTCTGCGGCAGCAGAAACACTTTGCCCTGCTCCGGCAGCAACAGGTACACGCCCGTTTTTTGATCCGGCTGCGCGGGCTTGTGCAGGAGCAATTGTTTATCACCTATCACGCGCACGTGCAGCACGGTGTTGGTGTCCACGCCCAACTCGCGGAAGGTGGTGCCCATGGGCAACACGCGCACGGGGGTTCCGTTGGTCAGGCCGTGCGGCCTGAGCGTGTCCACGACATTGAGGAAAGATTGCTTTGCGGCATCGGTGGCCTCCGCCGACATGTTGGCGACTTCCAATGCGCCACCGCGCCGCGCCCATTGCCGGGCATCCTCGGTGTCGCCACTCAGATTGTCTTCGCGCAACGTGTCGGCCACACCGCGTCGCGCCCGCAGTCCCAGCCAGCGCCACAGGCCATCATCGGACACCGGTCGCGCGAGCAGCGCCTTTTGCGCATCGTAATATTTGTCCACTGCGGCCGACATCTCGCCCGTCTTGCGGAGCAGCGCGGCTTGATGCAGCAGCACCTCCGGCAACGTGACCGGCGGGTTGGGCAGCGACAGGTTGGTCTGGTTGTAGATGTTGTACAGTCGCTGCGCCTCCACGTACGCCAACCCTGATTCTGCGCGCAGCGCCAAGCTGATCATCGCTGCGCCTTTGGCGTCCTCTTTCACGCGCGCGGCCGCGTCGGAATCCAGAATGTCCTTCAACTGCCGCAGCACGCCTTCCCAAGCCGGGGTGCCGGGGAAATCCGGCGCCACGCGCTTTTCCAGATCCGGCGCGACGATGTGCAGCGTGCCCGGATCGGCTCCATTGAACGGCGCGGCCAGATCAATGACGTCGTGCCCGGCGTGGGCGTCGGCTTCGTTGTGATGCAGGAAAAAGGAAAGGTCATTGAGACGACGGATGAAAAGGAACGCGCGCTCGTTGGAAGTCTCATCGCGCACGGCCAACCCCGCCGGGGCCGGGCCGGTGGCTAACACCTCCACGCGATCGCCGGTGCGCAGGTCGTGCGGCTTGGTGGTGAGGATGAGGTCTTTTGCAAAATCAGCCTTGCCCTGTCGCGCGCCGCTGAGGATGGCGGTCTGGATGAACGCCTGCCGGTCTTGATCGCGCAGGTAATCCGGGCGCGCCTTAAACACCACGCTGGGCGGCAGGAAAATCCCGCGATACTCCGCGCCGCGAAAGGCTGGCAACCGCCCCACGGTCAAGGCGTGTTCGATGTACCGGGGGTCGCGTCCCGAGCCGGGTACCGGCGGCGTTGCAGGCGTTGCGGCGCTCGCCACGGTGGCGAGCGCAAGGCAACCCACACCGATGAGACATCGGCGGGTGTGGTGGCGCAGGGGGCGATCCATCGCGTTCCTTATCGCTTCAATTCATAAGCGGCACTGCTGCCGCGATGCGTGGGGACTTGATAAAGTGAGGGGACATCGTTGAGGAGGATGCCCGTGGTGTTGCGGTCATTGCCCACTTGAGTTTGAAACATGCGGATGACCGCCATCGGATTCAACGTGCTGGGCTGCGGTGAAAACGCGCCCGGCAAGGACGGCTGCAACGGGTCGCCCGGCAGTGTCGTCGGCAATGTGAACGTGTGGGATTCAACGCGCAGACTGGGCGCGGCGGAAGTTTCCACCAGCGGCACCGCGGCCATGCCGGAGATCAGCGGCTGCGGATTATACACCAAGGGCAGGGGCGGCAACACGTGCATGGGGCGCTTGGGTTCCGGGCCTTCGGTCAACGAGAACATGCCGCCGCCGCGTGCGAGATAACCCAGTCGTTTGGGTGCCGCATTGGATTCTGTGATGATCGGCTGGATGGACGGCAGAAAGTTGCGGCGGTACAGAAGGCCGTCACGACTTGCTGTCGCGCTAGGCTCCGCAGCGAGCGTCAAGGCCAGGCACAGCGAAAGGATAGTGAGCGTCCAGAGGCCGACTTTGCTCATGAGAATTGCGCGTGGCGAGGTGTGCATTTCAATCTCCGTTTACCGAATGTAGTCCAAGAGTGAGGTGCTGAGCAAGGTTCCACCGGTTTGCAGCGCCGCCGTGTAGGCGTTCTGGATTTCGTTGAGGCGCACCAGCGTGTCTGTGAGATCCACGTCCGCCTCTTTGGAGATCAACGGGCTTAGCGAGGAGGCGCGTTTCTTGGCGATGGCCTCGGCTGTCTCCAGCCGTGATTGCAACGCGCCCACGTTGCTGAAGTGATTAATGAAATTATCCTCGTCCTTGGCCAAGTTGGGCAGGTCCTTGGTGACGACGCTCATGGCGTCGCCTGCTCCCAAGTGATCGCGCAACGAGATGAGATGCGCGAAGAAATCCGCGCCCTTATCGTTTTTCAGCACGCCCTTGGCCCCTTCGCCGCTGAACGTGGCGCTGACGGTGCTCGTCTCGGCTACATCCACTCGGGTTTCCTTGTCGTTGCCCTGATAGGCGACGCCGGTGATTTTGCCTTCGCCATCCCGTGTCACCGTATAAGGCTGGGTGGTATTCTTGGTGCCGGCAAAAAGGAACACGCTGCGATGTTTGGTGTTGGACACCTGCAACGCCTGTTCGAGGAGCTGGTTGACCTCGTGCTGGTAGGTGCGGATGACATCGGGCGACTTGGCGCCGTCAGCCGCTGCGGCTAGTTCGGAGGCGCGGTCGTAGGTTTTCTTCAGCGACGACATTGCCGAGTACGTCACTTCCACACCCTCGCGAACGAGGCTGGCGTTTTTCTGATACTGGGAAAGGGTGCGCAGCTCGTTCTGCAATCCCAACACCTTGTGCATGCCGCGCGGATCGTCGCTGGCGTTCTCGATGCGCTGCCCGGTGGCGGCACGCATTTGCAGTGTGGACTGCTTTTCCATCAGTTCCGAAAGCTGCTGGCGCAGATCGATCGGGAAGCTGTTGCTGGTGACTCGCATGGGTGGGGTGGGTTAGGGTGAGGATCAGCGTTGCAGGCTCAGCACGTCCTCAATCAGGCTGTCAATGACGGTCAACAGCCGCGCGGAGGCTTGGAAGCCGCGCTGGTAAATCATCAGGCCCGCGACTTCCTCATCGATGGAGACGCCACTGATGGAGTCGCGCTGCTTCAGCAACAGTTTTTGCACTGCTTCTTGTGCCTGCAACTGGGTTTCCACATTGGAAATATCTTGGCCAAATTTCGCCACGCCGGTGTTGTAGCTTTCGCTGAAGGTCAGGCCCTTGAGATTCGCGATGGACTTGGTGGCCAGTTGCGCCATCTGCAGGACGACCGAGTTGTCGCCTGGCGCATCAGCAAATCCGGAGGCCTGAATCTTGTACGGATCATCCACCAACGTCTGATGCACCTTGATGTCCTTGGCACCCGTGCCGGTAAAGAAGCCCAAGGTGGCATCCTTGCCGCCGGCGAGATTGTAGCCCGCCTTGTGCAGCGTGTTCACCTCGCTGATGACATTGGCCGCCACATTGTCCACTTCTTTGATGAGCGTGTAGATCGTCTGATCCCGCGCATCAATCAGCCCGCGGATCTTGCCGCCGGTGACATTGAGTAAGCTCCCCTTGTTCTGCGTCTTGACGTACATCATCCCCGCCAACTCAGGCTTGCTGTCAGGATTGGGATGCGGCACGGCCACAAACCGGTCCATCAAAGTGTCCTCCACAATGAAATCTATGCCGGCGACATTGATGTTCATCCGGCCTTGGGCCGTCTCGGTGTGGGTGAAATTGGTGTACTCCGCCAGCTCCTCAAAATACGCCTGCCGCTGGTCGCGCAGCTCGTTGTTCAATCCCGTGTCGGATACCTCCGAGGCACCGATGCGCTGGCTGATGACCGAGATGGATTCGAGCAACCGGTTGACCTCCGCCACGGAGTCGGTGACCTCGGTGTTGAGGTCGCCGCGCAGACTATCGAGCCGGTCATACGCGCGGTTGAAACGGTCAGCCATTTCCTGTCCGCTGAACACCGACAACTGCCGCTCGGTGGACGAGGTCGGCGCGATGCTCATTGACTGCAGGGTGTTGAAGAAATCGGCGAACCGTTCTGAAAGCCCCGTCTGCTCGGAGTCGCCTGTGCGTTCATCCACCGACTGGCGTTCCAGAATCTGCCCCAACCGCACCTGCGCCTGCTGCAAGGATCCCAGTTTGGAAGAGTAGTAACCCGTGGTGCTGGCCTCGGTGACCAAGTAACGATCCAGCGTCTTATCGCGGATCTGTTCAAAGGCCACCACCTGCGCGCCCATGCCTTGATGGCCCAGCGGCGAGGGCAGGGTGTGGGCCGACTCAATCTTGACACGCTGCCGCGCGAAGTGGGGGTTGGCGGCGTTGGCCAAGTTGTGCCCGATGACTTCCGCCGCGGTTCGCTGAGTGTTCAGCGAATTCCGCGCCATCTCCATCGTGCCAAATAAACCTAAGCCGGACATCGTGCGTGTGCGTTAAATGATGCCTTCGTACAACGTGCTCGGTGGCGGGGCCACCGGGGATACCGCGCCCAACCGCCCGTAGGTGCGGGTGGCCGTTGTCGTCGGGAAAATGTTCTGCAGGATGCTCTGCATCAGATCGAGCGAGCGGCGCAGCAACAGATGATTCTGCCGCAGCCACTGATGCACGCGCTGCAAGAGTTGATTGATCTCCTCCACCAACGCCTCCAGCAACGGCTGATATTCAGGAGGCAACTTGGCCGTCATCTGGCGGAACGTGGTGCCGGCATCGCCGCCCACCAACGCCAGCAATGCGCGTCGCGCCACCTCGCGCCCGTCGCGTGCTGCGGCAATCTTCTTCATTTGGTCGTTAACTTTGTTGAGGTTCTGCAACAGATCCTGCGCCTGCCGGTTGATGATGAGCTCTTGCTGCTCCTGCATCAGTGCCAGCAACTCGCCGTACTGCGTGAGTTCCTCGCGCAAAGCCCGAACCAATGGGTCAATGTGCTCTTTCATGGAGTTTGCAAACCACCTTCCACACTCTTTGCGGCCGCTGGGGCGACCAGATTCTTGGGCATCAACTGCCGCTGAAAAGCTGAGGTCAAGCCGAACTTGCCGCCGGAGCTGATCTGCTCCGCCAACGTGTTGACGACCATGTCCTGATAAATGTCGCGCATCGTGCTGCTCATCCCGCCTTCTTCGCCACCCATCATCGGCTTGGTGGCATCGCCCAAAAACTGCCGCAGGAGGATGGCCTCAAAATGCCGGCTGACCTCGGCGATCTTCTGCCCCTCCGTCAGGTTCGGGTTGCGGGCCAACTGATCCACATCCAAGTGGCGCGGCGATACCGAATTCAATGCCATTGTGAGATCCATGACGTTACTTGATGATCAGTTCGGCGTTCAACGCCCCGGCTTGTTTCAACGCCTGAAAAATCGCCATCATGTCGCGCGGACTCACTTGCAGCGCGTTGAGTGAGGTGGCCACTTCTTCCACCGTGGGCATGTCGCCAAAAGGCACCAGCTTTTGCAGGCGGCCAGCGCCTTCGGTGATGGTCACCGTGTCCGCAGGCACCGTCACCGTTTGTCCACCACCGGCGGGGTTGGGCTGCGAGACATCCGCGCTCTGTGCAATGGTGATGACGATGCTGCCTTGCGCGATGGCGCAGGCCGACACGCGCACTGGCGCCGTGGCGACGATGGTGCCCGTGCGTTCGTTGATGACCACGCGCGCCTTGGTGTCGGGCATCAACCGCAGTTGCTGCACCTGCGCAATGAAATCAACGGGCGCCCCCAGATAATCCAGCGGGATCTCGACGCGCACCGTGTTGCCATCAAGCGCGCGGGAGGAGAGCGGAAATTTTTCGTTGATGGCAAAGGCCATCCGCGACGTGCTGGAGAAATCCGATTCGCGCAGCACAAAATCCACGGCGTTGTCCTGGATCAACGTGACGGGGATAACGCGTTCCACCAGCGCACCACCGATGATCTGCGCGGTGGTGGGATGGTTGATGGTCACCGCGGCGTTGGGCGTGGCGGCCATGAGCGAGTTGTTGCTCACCGGCCCCTGCGCCACGGCATAAACTTTGTCGTCGGCACCGAGCAACGGCGTCTGGATCAGCACGCCGCCGGTCAAGGTCGTGGCGTCACCGAGTGCGGAGACCACCACGTCAATGCGCGCGCCGTTCTTCATGAAGGGCGGGATGTCCGCCGTCACCAACACCGCCGCGACGTTCTTGGCGGAGATGGCCGACGCCGGGACGGTGATGCCGTAACGTTGCAGCACGTTGGCGATGGATTGCTTGGAGTACACGGTGTCTTTATCACCCGTGTTGTTGAGGCCGACCACCAGGCCGTACCCCATCAATTGGTTGTCCCGCGCGCCGTGGATGTAGGCCAGATCCTTCACGCGCACCCCGGTGTTCACGCGCTGCTGGAAGGCTTGCTGGCGCAGAAGTTCCGCCGGCGTGGGCGCAGGTTGCGCCCAGACAATCCCGGGCGCGATCCACAACAGGCTGATGAGGAGCAGTTTTTTCATGTGACCTTAAAAGGGGCTGACGGAATCCCAAAACTTGGTGAACCAACCTTTGCGCTGCGTGTCGGTCAGCTCGCCGCTGTTGATGTAGCGCAGGGACAGATCGGAGATGTGATAACTGTAGATGGAGTTGGCCGCACCGATGTCCTCAGAACGCACGGTGCCGCGCAGGACAATCGTCTGCGTCTCGCCGGAGTAGGCCGTCATGCGCGTGCCTTCGATGATGAGGTTGTTGTTGGGCAGCACATCCACCACTCGCACACCAAAGCGCGCAGCGATGTTGTCGCTGTTGTCCACTTTGCCGCCGCCCTTGAAATCGCTGGTGCCGGAGAATTTCATCGCCGGGTACGCACCCTTGTGCTTGAGCATCTGGCTGCCTGTCGTGGTGCCTGCCGCCGTGCCGAACAGGAAACTCGAGAGGCTCGCGTCGGTGGAGGAATCTTTGGCCGTCTCCGTCTTGGCGCTCTTGGAGAGGGTATTACTTTCCTGCACGAGGACGTTGAGGATGTCGCCGACCATGCGCGCCTTTTTATCACCGGATTGATTGCGACTGACCGCCGGATTCCACAGCGAATCCGCCAGCGCTGTGTGGGCGAGGGCGAGTCCCAAAACCACTGATGCCGCGCGGCGCAGGTTAGAGTTTGATTTTGACGATGTGTTCATTGACGACAATCCCACGGATTTCACGTTGGGTTTGGATATTGCGCAGCCGCACCGGCTCGCCCGGCGCCGCATCTTCCAGCGCCTCGGCCTTGACGCGCACCATGAGCGCGCGCACTTGCACTTCTGCGTGGACGATCTGGCCGCGCAATATCACCGGCGTGGCTTTGACATGGCGCTCGGCCAATAACGCGCCGGTGCCCAGCGGCTGGTTCAGGCAAAACTTGGTGTCGGGTTTTTCGCCCAACCACAACGGCGTGTTGTTGGACAGGACATCGCGGCGTTCCTGCTCCATGTCCACGCGGTCAAGCGAGTCGCCACGCTTGCCGGCCGAGCGCAGCACCCAGACTTGGCGGTACAGTTTGGCGGTGTAATACGCCGTCCATTCCACCGCCGCTTCCGGTTTTTGGCCTCGGGCGACAATGGCGAAACGCACGCGGAAGTACGGCGTCAACGGTGTCGGATGGTAAATGATTTGGACATGCGCCGCTTTGTCGGTGGGCTGCGGAATCAACGGCAACTCGCGGGCGAGAGTCAGTTCCAATTCGCCGCCGCCCTTGTTCAAACGCGGCAAGAGTTCGGCCTCCAACATCGCGCGCAGTTGCACGGCGGGGATGAAAGTTTGATTGGCCTCGGCCGTGTTGGCGGCGGGCAAGGGGACAGGTTGCGCGACCACGAGAGTGGCCAGGCTCAAGCTGAACAGGAAAATGCGCGTGGTCATCATGTGGATTAGCCTCTCAAACGGTTGCTCATCTGCATCATTTCATCGGCGGCTTGGATGGCCTTGGAATTTACTTCGTAGGCACGCTGGGCCTTGATGAGGTTCACCATTTCCTCCACCACCTTGACGTTGGACAATTCCAAAAACCCTTGCGCCAACTCGCCAAAACCGTTGTCGCCCGGCTCGCCCGTTTGCTCCGTGCCGGAAGCGGGCGTGGCCAGATAGAGGTTGCTGCCGATGCTTTGCAGACCCTGCGGATTGGCAAATCGGGAGAGCACAATCGTGCCGGCCAGCGTGGGCAGATCGCTGCCGCGTTGCACCGTGACTTCGCCCGTCGGGGCCACCGTGATGCCCGTGACGGTGGGATCCACCGTGATGCCGGCGAAGCTCAACACGGGCAAACCATCGCTGGTGACAATCGAGCCGGTGCTGTTGAGTTTGAATGCGCCGTCACGAGTCCACGCGTTGGTGCCATTGGGCCGTTGCACTTTGAAGAAGCCCGGACCGGCAATGGCGATATCGAGTTTTTCACCCGTCTGATTGAGTTCACCCGTGGAGAAGTTTTTTGCCGTGGCCACGGGCCGCGCGCCATGCCCCACTTGCAAGCTGGTGGGCACCTGATTGCCCGCACCCACGTCGGCACCTGCCAGACGATTGGTCTGATAAAGCAAATCCTGGAACTCCACCTTGCTCTTCTTGAAGCCGGTGGTGTTCACGTTCGCCAAGTTGTTGGCGATGGTGTCCAGGTTCATCTGCTGGGCTTCCATGCCCGATGCTGAGGAATATAGTGCGCGTAACATGGCGGCTCCTTAGTTGGTGTTCGAAAGTTCCTGGATGATTTTGCCCAACCGCTCATCCTGCACCGTCATCATCTTTTGGTTGGCCTCAAAATGGCGCAGGGTCTGCATGAGCTGGCTCATCTCGTGCATCGGCGTGGTGTTGGCCCCTTCCAAAAATCCTTGGCGCACGGAGGTCGCGTTGGGATCCGCCGCCTGCGGTGCTTGACTGCCCGCGCCAAAATAACCGGCGCTCAGTCGTTGCAACTGGTCGGGATTACTGAAAGAGACAACCTGTAATTTGCCCAGCGCCAACCCGCCTTGGCTGACATCGCCATTGTCGGAAATGGAGATGGGATCCGCGCTCTGCGTGTTTGCGGTGATGGGGCCGTTGATGCCCAAGAGCGGCCGGCCATCCGCCGTGCTCAACACCCCTTCGGAATTGGTACGGAAAGAACCGTCGCGCGTGTACATCGTCTGACCATTGGCCCCTTGCACCGCGAAAAACCCCGGCCCATCAATCGCCACGTCCGTATTGCTGCCCGTGGGCATCAATGTGCCCTGGCTAAAATTGGTGCTCTGATGATAGGAAGGCATCAGATACTGCAACTGCGTCTTGTTGGCTTCGTCCAGCGCACCGGGAAACATGCCCGCGGAAACAGCGTTGAACGACATGTCGCGCCGCTTGAAACCGGGCACGGAAGAGGCCGCCAGATTCTCTGAAATTGTCTGCTGCCGCATCAGATTGGCCTCCAACGCCGAAGCAGCTTGGTACAAACTCACATTCATTGGACTGCCACACAGCAACCAACATGCCATCAATCAGGCTGGATCGTGGATGAATCCCCAAAAGCTCAGTCAATGGCTGGTTTCCACATGAAACAGCCGGTGAAAATTATGTGGCAGTCCAGAATGAAGGCTCGGACTTGGGTGGGACGCTGATTTTTGACCGCCAAAGTCAGGCAAAAAATGCCAGAATGGCCGGTGAAGACCGTTAACTCAACTGTTCCCAGCAGGTGTTCTGGCGGGCCTCTTCAGGCTTGCTGCCGTAGGCGCGATGGACGCTGTGGATGGTCTTGATGGAACGGGTGCTGGCGTCGAGTTGCGACCGCAAATCCTTCATCTCCGTCTGCATCAGACCGTGGTTTTGCACCTCGCGCGAGATGAGATCGGCCATCAACACGGTCGTCTCGTGGTTTTTTGTGCCACGGGCGATAGCCGAAAGTTGCGCCTGCAATTCACTCTTGGCCTCTTGCAATTGCCCCAATTCAGTCCAGTCGCGAGCTTGGATGGCAAACGTCTCGGCTTGGGTCAGCCGCCGCCATTCGCGAAGGAGTGGCATGTCGGGCGACGCAGGTTGTTTGTCCAGACAGGGTTTCATATCAACGCATCAACCCATCACCGAGAGGCTCGGCGTGTCGTTCCCGGCCGATTGCGTGCTCGATGATTTCTTGGCGTTTTCCTTGTCAAAAGAGTCGCCCCAAGCCCCGCGCAGTTCGCACAGCCGGTCCAGCACCTCCTGCACGGCCACACGGTTTTTCTTCACGTTGCCCTCTTGCAGGCGGCGATCAAAATAGTCGTACAACGCGAGCAGGGTGTTCGCCAGTTCTGATAGTTCCATCCCCTCCCGCGGCATCAACGCGCCGCGCAGTTCGCGCACGATGGCCTGCGCTTTGACGACGTTGTTGTGGATGGTGAGATTGTATTCCAGCGGATCGGTGTGCTCGAAGCCTTTGATGGCGATGCGCAGGAACTTGATCGCGCCGTCATAAAGCATGATCAGCAACTGTCCCGGCGTGGCGGTGGTGACAGCCGCGGCTTTGTAGGCGTTGACTTGGCGATAGATGTTCACTGGCAGTGAAATCAGAGCACGAACTGTGCCGTCGAGGCCGAGTTTTTGGGGTTAAACCGGCTTATTTGCCGGCATCGTTCTTGGCTATATCGAGAGGCGACGTGGCCAGTAGCGCGGCGAGGCGGTCAATGGTCTGCAAAGGCGGATAGTTCGGTTCGTTGACTTCTTGGCGGAGGCGAGCCTTGAGCATGTCAAAGTGAGATTCCGTATTCTTTTCAACCGAAGTGAAATCTGTTGTGCGGGTCAGTTCCGCGTCAATCGTGTCGGTGGGTGCTACTAACTGTGTCTCGGCACGGCGGATGGCACGAGCCTGCTGCATCCGTTCCGGTGCGGCCGCGCTGTTTGTGTTAAGTCCGACTTCTTTCATAAGCCCTCACTGTCTTGTACAGTGCCTAATCTGAGTTCAGCCTGCAAATAGTTTGTCGCGTTTCCCGCAGTGTGCTTTCCCAGATTCACTGACTACTCTTTGTATCGGCGGTCTCTTTGGAGACTTTAATTTTATTTTCCCGCATCGTCGCCAAGGCTGCCGCCAAGGAATAACCCGCCAATGCCCGCGGCGAATCCATCACCCGCGTATCGCGGAAGACACTCATGGAGGTTAGCTTATTCTCCCGCATGTACCTACGGGCGCTATTGGCCACGTTGGGATTGCCTGTATCGAAGACTTCGTCGAAGGCCCAGATGGTTTGGCCGGTCTTCAAATCAAAAATGCGAAATTTCCAGCCCATGCTCAGCGGCGGGTAGGGATTGTAGCGGGTCAATTCGCAGAACAACACCGCGTGGCACACCTTGCGGTCGGGGTTGGACTTGTCGAGCGAGGCGATGATTTTCTGGAATTGATGCGGCAACGGATCCAGCGGGCGCACTTCATTGACGCCCAGCAGCGCCTGCAACTTGTCCGGCGTGATGGTGATGGTCTCGAATAGCGTGAACTTGGACAACTCCTCGGTGAACACTGGCTGGAGCAATTCTGCGCCGCGTTGCGCCAGATCGTTGCCGTGGCTGCCGACGAGCGGCATCACCGCCACCAGTTGGATGTCCGCAGGCCATTCGCCAGTGGGTAGATTGAAATTGTTGGATTGATGGAACGGGCCTTGGACAGAACCGTCTGTCCAATCTTCGACGGTCTGACAGCCCACACTGCCCAACAGCAGCACCACCAATGTCAGTATCTGCGGCGTGCCCACGCGCGTGGAGTAAGTTTTTTGCATATCACTATTTCTCGGAATTGAACCGTTGATTAAGAAATTGCATCTGTTGGCTGACCTTGGCCTGCGCTGTTTCCATGGAAACGAAGCTTTTGATCATCCGTTGCCGGTTATCCATCACGCGCCGTTCCAGCGCCTCGATCTGGCCATCAATGTCCGAGGCAAGCTTTGTCAGATTGTTGCGGCGATTCACCAGCGCGCCGTCGTCCTGCGACTGGCCCACGATGGTTTCCAGATAGTCATCCACGAAATTACCAAAGCCGTGGGTCTCGGTGGTGAAGAGCGCCTTCACCTGCCCGATGGAATCGCGCAGGGCGATGTCCAGTGAGGAGCTGTTGCTCAGCGTCAAATTGTTGTCGTAACCATTGCCGGAATAGCCGATGGATTCCAGGCGCTTGAGCACGCCCGTCATGCCGGACACGTCGGCGTTGACCTTCGCCCGTAACGAGGAGGCGATCTCGATCACCAACCGTTCGTCGCTCAGTGGGCCGCGGGTGACTTTGCCAGCGGAATTGGTCGTCACCTTGGTCTGCGCGGCGATGGCGGTCTGTACGCGGTTGTACTGATCCACAAATCCACTGATGGCCGAACGGATTTTGCCGGTGTCCGCCGCGATGGACACCGTGGCGGAGACTGGGCCGGCACCTAGAAAAAACACGTCACCACTGCCCGCGCTGGTCAGGTTGACCAGATTGGTGCTGCTATTGGCATCGGCCTCGGTGGTGTGCAGCGTGAACGAATTACTGCCCGTCACTCGCGCAAAATACGTGGTGCTGTCGCTCAGCCCGCCGACGATGGTGCCCGGAGAAAATATCTTGATTGCCTCGCCGGTCTTGAACTTGTGCGCCTCAGCCGTGGTGATGGCCTCGGCCGCCGTGTCCACGCTCATCCTCAAGGCCGCCCCCGCTGCCTTGGTCGGCTTGATTGTCAGCCCGGTGATGCCCGTTCCGGCTTCGGTGATGGTCTTGCCTTGG
The DNA here is from genome assembly GCA_009695465.1 of Pedosphaera sp. Classification (GTDB taxonomy): domain Bacteria; phylum Verrucomicrobiota; class Verrucomicrobiia; order Limisphaerales; family UBA1100; genus SYLI01. The sequence goes on along the minus strand of SIAW01000022.1, from coordinate 16,350 downwards.
TTGACGGTGATCGCTCCTTCATTGACGCAGTAAATCAAGTTCTTGCCGCGCGTCAAGCTGCCGCCATTGGCGGTAAGCATCTTCGACTTGGCCAAAAAATTCCCCGTCACATCTTCCATCGCGATGCCAAAATCGCCATCGGTCTTGTTGGAGAGCACGAACCGATCGCTGATCGAGTCATACATCGCCATCACTCCCGCTTCGGAGGTGTTAATCCTGCCCATCAAATCGGCGATGGAATCGGCGGCCGTGTAGCTGATGGTGATGTTGTTGAGCTTGAAACTGCCGGGCGCCGTGACGACGCCATCGCGGAATTTGGCGACATTCACCTTATCCGACAGGCTGATGCCTCCCAGCTTGTGCGTGCTGGTGGCCAGTTGCGTGCCGTTGTTGGTCACGTGCAACGTCGTCAGGAGATTGCTCGTATCGGTCGAGCTGCCCAGCACCAGCGGAGTGCTGGAGTCACCCGTGTTGAAGGTCACCAGATCATTGGTCAACGTAGCCGTGAACGTCCCGCCCACCGCAGTTTGAATGTCCGCCAACGTTTGCGTCAACGTCTTGGTCAGATCAATCGTCACCTGTTTGCCCTGCACCGTGACGGTGCCTGCCGAGATGGCGGAACCGAAGCCGGCGGCAGTCAGCACGTTGCCCACCACCACATCGGAACCCGTGTCGCTACCCCCATAGATTTTGCTGGGCGTGGCCATCTGGTAAAACTCGAAACGATAATCGCCCGTGGCCGTGCCGGCACTGGCCGTCGCCGTCGTGTGTGGCTCTGAGGAATTGACCGAGCGACTGTCGAAAAGATCGGATTTGGACAACGCCTCCGCCGCAGTTTCCAGAGACGCCAATTGCCCGGCGAGAGTGGAGAGTAAACTGTTCTTCGAATTGAAATTGGTCTGCTCGGTCCGCAGTCGCGTTTGTGGCGAACGCTCGATATCGGCGAGCTTGTCCACCATGGATTTCCAGTCGAAACCAGAGGCCAACCCTGCGACGTTCAGTTCCATATTGCGGATTTGTTTTCCGGCGAGGAACACACCTCACCCGCTTCTTCACAGCAAATGGGGTGCCAAAACCAAAGTGGCCAGTCGGCGGCGGCCAGAAGTTGCCCGAGGGGGCTAGTACATGCAATCGAGCACAATGGTCTCGCCGCAGACGCAGTTGACCTTGATGCGCGAGACCTTGTCGCCGTCCTTCTCGAGATCAATTTGCGGCGTCCCACCGCTTGCGGGCGCGTCCGTCGCCGCGGGCTTCTCCTGCAATTTCAATTCGGGCAATGAGAGTCGCGTCGGCGCCGCCAACACTGCGGCTTGGATGGCACTTACCGCTGCCTCCACCGAGGGGTCATCGGGGTTGGCCAATGGCAGCCCCGCCAAAATAACGCGCAGTTTGGTGGCCAGATTGATGGCCTCCGCCTGCAACACCGGCGGGGTGGGGGCAGCGCCACCGGAGCGGGGCACCAGTTCGCGGCTGACAAATTGATGCAGTTGCGCGGTCTTGGGCGTTGGGGTAACCAGTGGCACAAAGCTGCTCATGAAATTTATTGGTCGGCCTTTTCCTGCTTGGCGCGCACGCGGATGGACACGCGATTGTTCTGCGAGGCGTTCTTGGGATGCGAGGACAACGTCTGCGTGTCGCCGTAGCCGGACACCTTGACGACTTGGCTGTCCTTCACGCCTTTGTCCACCAACACTTGCCGGGCGCGATGGGCGCGGCGCGTGGACACCTGCCACTTGTCGTTGGCCTCGCGCGAGATGAAGTCCGAGGAGGTATGGCCTTCGATCTCCACCTCGGTATCCTCGTAGCGGGCGATCTGCCAGGCGATGGTGTTGAACACCACTTTGCCGTACTCCGTCAGCTTGTCCTCCTCGCCTTCGGCGAAGATGGGCTTGTCGGGGTTGTTGAGGATGTTGATGAGCAACCCGTCGTCACTGCGCGCCACTTCCATGGTTTTCAGATCCAGATAACTGGGGTTCTCGATGAACACCTTCACCAAATCCTCGTTGATGATGCGCACGTGTTCCAATGGGATGACCGAGGCGTTCTCGAACATGGCGCGGTGCGACTTCACCAGCTCGGCGAAATCCATCGGGATGATGCCCGGCGATTCGCGCGTGTCGGCGGCGAATCGCGTCATAAAATGTTTCTGCACTTCGCCTTTGATTTTCTCGTCCTGGTTGAGGATCCATAGCAGAAGAAAGAGCGCCATCATCGCGGTCACGAAGTCCGCGTACGCCACTTTCCATGCACCACCACCGCCGGCTGCCATAACAGTGTTTCCTTTAGTTAGGGTTGGTTTAGGTCGAGCTCTTGAGCAGGGCTTCCAGCTCCGACGCGCTCATGCGCATGTCCGATTCCAGAGTGCGCCGGCCCACCTCGCACGCCACCATCGGCGGCAAACCGTTGGCAAAGGCCAGCACCGATTCGCGGATGCACTTCAAGTACGCCATCTGCGCCACGGCCACGAAATCGCAGTTGGTGGCGATGGGCCCCACGATGCAGTACGAACCGAAGATGCCGAAGAATGTACCGGCCAGCGCCGTTGCGATACCGCCACCGACCTCTTTGGGGTCGCCGCCCAGCTTGTACATCATCACCACGATGATACCCAACACCGCCGCCACGATGCCGAACGCCGGCAGGCCGTCGGCCACCTTCGTCATCACGAGGATGGGCTGGTGATGTTCCTCGTGCATCGTGTGCAGGGTCTTGTCGAGCAGCGGGGGCAATTGATCGGGCTTGAGTCGGCCGTCCACGATCGGGCGCAGGGCGTCGCAGAAAAATTCCAGCGCATGATGGTCGTGATGGAACTTTGGATATTTGGAAAACACGGCACTGGCATGGGGGGTCATCACGTGCTCTTCCAGCGCAATCATACCGCCGCGGCGGCCGAGCTGGAAAACCTCGTACATACACTTCATCAACTCCTCGTAGTCCGCTTTCTTGTACGGCGAGCCTTTGAGCGTGCCCAATGCTTGGGAGACGACGCCCTTGAGCACTTTGACGGGCGACATGACAATCATGCTGCCGAACACCATTCCCCCCAGCGAAATGAACTCGTTGGCGTGGACCAAGCCGCCCATCGCGGCGAAGTTCATCTTGCTGAGCATCTCGCCCAAGCCGTGACCACCGCCGGCGGCCATGGCAAACCCCATCATAACCCCGGTGAACAATACTACAAATCCAATGATGACTAACATGATTCCTCCTTTGGGCTAGACCTTTTCTTTCTTCCGCAGATACGACCGCAGTGAGAGAACCGCCTCCGTGTTGATCTGGCAGATGCGCGATTCGCTCACGCCCAACAACTCGGCGATGTCTTTCATACGCAATCCCTCGTAATAGAACAACGTCAAAACCTTCTGGTGCTGCTTGGGCAATTGCTGGATGCGCTCGCGGATCAGCACGTGCATCTCGCGTGTGCCCGTTTGATCAGCGGGGTCCATCTGGTTGATGTCCTCCACCATGTGGCCCGCTGCGCCAAACTCCTCGTCGCCCTCCATCATCTGATGGATGGGCACAAAAATCACCGGACGCAGATCGTCGAGCAGGATGTGATATGAATTCTTGGTGACGCCCAGTCGCCCGGCGATTTCATCCTCCGTCGGTTGACGGTTGAGTTCCACGCGCAACGTTTCAATCGTCTTCTCCAACTCGCGTCGCCGCGAATACACTGTGCGCGAAAGCGGTTGCGCCTTGCGGATCTCATCCAAGATGGCACCGCGCAATCGCATGCGTGCGTAAACCTCAAACGGCACACCCTGCTGCGGATCGAATGAATGCGCCGCCTGCAACAGCGCCATGCAGGCGATGCTGCGCAGGTCATCCACATCCACCACCACGCGCACCAGCGGAGCAAAACGATGCACGAGCTGGTTGATAAGCGGCGCGTACTGCGCCATCAAATCCTCTTCAGCCGATTCCGTCAGGCTGACCTTTTGGTACGCCCGCGCCGCCCGGAACGGCAACACGTCCACCGTGACAGGAGCCTCGGACGTGCGCGGCTCAGCCGCCATCAAGTCGTCGTGCTCTTCAAATTCTGTCGCGGGATCAGCCATGATTCACATCATTTACTTCTTGAGCGCCGCGCGATCATTTTCCTTGGAGGAAGCAAGACGGCAGGGCCCGTCGGCGCTGGCGTTGCGGGCGCGGATGCCGCTTGCGGCTGCTGTTCCAAAAGTGCCTGTCGATAACTCATCAATAGCAGTTGTGTCCATAATTGGCAGAAGAGCGCAAAGCCCACTGCCGCCATCAGCGCTGCGATGAACGCCACGGGCAGCGGCTTCTCCAGCCACATTCCCACGGCCATCACCAGGACGAACCCAGCCGCTCCCACCATAGACACCAAGTAACGCATATCAATTTATTCGGCAACCTGCACCAGCGCCAACGACGCGCGCGCGCGGGAAATCATGGGCGACTCAACACACGCCAGCGCCATATCGCAGGCATGCAGACTGGCGCGCACCTGGGCGTCATGCGCCACATGCACGGTGTGCAGATATTTCGCGCTGGGTGGCAGCCAGCTTTCCGGCTGGTGCGCGTACAAGCCTTGCAGGCGCGTGGCGTCGCTCTCACGGCGCGAGGCCAGTCGCATCGCGTAGGGCGCGTGCGCCGGGCGCGTCTCGTCCAGCCGCAGTCCCGGGCGCGCGCGCAGATCTTTGATCAGCGCGTCGGCTTTCAAGGTGAACTGGTCGTAGGTGTTGAAATTGGGATAGTCATGCGTGGCTGCATTGCGCAGCGGCGGGAAATGGATGGCCACTGCCTGTCCGTGGCGATTCAGCAGCGCCATGCCGCGCATGCCCGGCTGGAATTTGCGGCGCTCAAAGCCCGCCTGCCAAAACTTGTCGCGCAGCGCCGCCTCGGCTGGCTCCGCCATGCCCGTGGGCGTGATGAGGCACAGGATCTGCCGCTGACCATCCACGTGCGTGAGCGGCGGCGGCTTGGGGATGTGACGCGCATCCACCTGCACAAATTGGCCGGGCTTGAAATGTTCCAGCGTGTCCTTTTCCGACGGCGCGGTGTGCCACTCGCCCGAATGCGGATCCAGCCACAGATCGGCCGTGAGCAGATAGCCCAGATGCGGCGCGCGGCTCAGGTTTTCATTTTGATCCATCAACATCTGGCGGATGCGCGCCAGACTTTCGCGCTCGACGGAGGACAGCAGGCCCTGCGCCGGCGGGTTGGGGCTTTGCGCCTTGTCCACGTATTTATTAAAACGCAGGAAGAGGCGGTCGCCCAACACCGGGCTGCTCAGCGTGAAATAGCGCGGGTCAGCTTGGTTGCCCAGATCACTAGCGATTTGCGTCAGGATGGAGCAGGGCGTGGGCGCCTCCGCAGCGCTGCGCAGTAATTTGTGGCCGAGCACAAAGGCATCGTCGCCCTCACTGATATTCTCCGCCAACGCCAGCGGCAACGGACGGAACTGGTGGCCGTCCACCTTCAACAAAGCGTAGCCGTTGAGCGAGGCGTTGGCGTCCACCACACGCGCCTCGAACGTGCCGATCTCCGTCTGCACGCGCAGCCGCCGGCCCAAGCCCAGCACATCCTGACTGGTGATCAAGTAACCGTCCTCGCTGATGAAATATCCCGGCGCCCACGACTTGGTGTCAAAAGCGCGCGGCATCTGTGTCAGGCGCGACTTGGCGCGACTGGGCGCGGTCTGCTGCAAGGCGGCCCAGTGCAGTTGCGCCGCTTGATCGGCATCATCGCGACTGGCGGCGGGCATGACTTTGTCCAGCATTTGCAGGCCCGTGCGTGCGTCGGGCAAGCCGCTCTTGAGGGCGACGGACCACCAACGATACGCCTCGCGATTGGCATCGGCGCGTTGGGTGGCAGTCATCGGATACTCATCGAGCAATGGATCGCGCAGGTGTTGGATCAATCCCACCGGCTGGAATTGCGCCTGCGGAAAGGCTTGCTGCAAACGCGACACGGCGGGCTTGGCCAGATGGTCGTGGGTGTAAATCTCCAGCACCTCGCCGGTGGCGTCGGGCACATATTCCACAGTGGAAGCGCGCAGCAGACGGGCGTCCACCAACTGCAATTCGTTGAGCACACGCCAGCGATCCACGCGGTGTTGCGGCGCAAAACGCAGCCGCACTTGCTCGGCGGGCGCGGGCACCGCAGTAAACCGTGCGCCGGGAATGGACGCCAGTGCCGCCGCGATGGGGCGCTGCTGGTTCTGCGCCGTGGTGATGGTCAGATACGGACGACCCGCCCAGTCGCCGAATTGAAGGATGCAGCCGGTCAGTTGCGGGCTGGCCTGTTCCAGTGCCTGTCGCAACACGGTCTCCGACGGGACTGGTGAGGAAACTTCAAACACCACGCGATGGCCCAAGCGTTTGCTCTGATAATAGAGCGTGCCCAAATTGTACTGCGCGCGCGTGTGGCCCTGCTGCGCGGCGGCCGTGTATTGCTGCCACGCGGTGAAGAGATCCTGCGCGGTGCCGTGGCCGTGATGGGCGGCGTAGCCCAGATTGTACTGTGATTCGGCCGAGTCAAACCGTTCGGCTTGTCGCAGCCAATCCGCGCCCGCGATGGGATTGGGCGCGGCGCCTGCGCCTTCGTAGTGGAGGCGGCCAAGAATCAGCATGGCTTCGGGCATGCCGGGGATGTTGATGTTTTGACCGGCGAGAAGTTGATCCAGCGGCGAGCCGGGATTGGCGGTGCGAATCCATTGGGTGGAAATGCCGTAGTGCTCGGCGATGTCGGCGAGAGATTCAGTGCGTGGCGGTTGGGTGTCCAGTTCGCGCATCGTGTGCAGGAACGGCTGGGCCGCCAATCCGAACCAGTGCCGTGCGGCGAGGTAATCGGGATTGTCGCGAGGCTGCAAACGCAGGCCGGCGGTGTTGGTGGGCTGGGGGAGTTGGGCCAGATATTGTTTTTGGCGGGCGATATCCGCCGCCAATTCCAGGTGCATGTGGCCCAGCGCCAGTTGCGCGTCGCGAACCAATTGATCGGCGGCCAGCTTGAGATAGTAGTAGGCGAGTTCCTGATATAGACGCGCTGCGCCCGTCGTGGAAAGGGGCGTGCCGCGGCCGTTGCCCTGCATGAAAGCCAGATTGTGCTGTGCCGGCCGATGATCTTGTCGCGCGGCCTGCTGCCAGAGTTGCGCGGCGGCTTGATCGTTTTGGGGCGCGCCTTGTCCATGAAAATGAAGCTGGCCCAGCTCAAACTGGGCGCCAGCAACACCGGCCGAGGCCGTTTCCTGCAGTGAACGTGGTCGCTCGATACCACTGCTGCTTTCGATGTGAGGCAGTGGCGGGGCGATGATGAAGGCGCTGCGGTGGCTCTGTGCCAGCTTTAGATAGATACGTCCGAGATTGTATTGTGCGGCGGCTTCGCCCTGCGCGGCGGCGAGGGTGTACCAGTGGATGGCCTCGGCCAGATCGGTCAACAACCGGTTCGCCTGCGCTTTCGCCGTCACCACGAGGTCGTATTGTGCGCGGCTGCTGGCCTCCAGCCATTGCGCGGACACTAACGCGTGCAGGTCAAAGAAACTGGCGTCGGCACGGACAATGCGCCGGCCATCGGGCAAGATCAGATTTGGCCCCCCCACAGCATCGGCCTCCGGCGCCACCAAGTAATGCTCGTAGAGATTGGCGAGGCTGCCCTGCGAGGGTGCGAAGCCTTGCTCGGCCGCCAAACGAAACCAGCGCGCGGCGCGTTTGGGATCTTGCTGAGATTGCCAGGCGCGACCCATCTCGTGGCAGGCCCACGACTGGCCTTGGAGCGCGGCCTTGAACGTATCGTTGTCCATGCCCGCGGGCAGACCTGCGAGCGGGGTCACGGGAGAAAGAGATGCCGGTGCAATCTTTTGTGTGCTGGCTGAAGATTGCACCGGCAGGGCGGGGCTGCTGGGCACAGGAGAAGAGTCCCCACCCGATGCACCATGGGGAATGGCGCAAAAGTAGAGCAGACAGAGCAGTGCAATATGGCGCTTTTCTGACCGCATAATTCTCATTTGGCCGCCCGGGCTTGTTGAACCTGAGTCAGCCAATCCTGTTCCATTGTGGTCAGCAAAGCAGGTGTTGCGCCACAGGGGTTGGCCGGCCTCTGCGGGCGGCAAGCGAGGCAGTTTTTTGCGGATTCTGCAGGGTTTGACTTAGAGGCTCAAAATGGGGCACCGGCAAAAAATGCCAGCCACTTGGGCGGTCACTTTCCGGCTTTCCGGTATGGTTCCGTGGTTTTTATGCGCATTTATGGGGAGGGCTTTATGGCATGGGGCATGCTACTTGCCGTGCATGATTGATGGGCTATTTGCCAGCGCCAACTATGAAGGGGTCAAGAAGATGCTTGATGCCTCCGTGTTGCGGCATGAGGCGATCGCCAGCAATTTGGCCAATGTCGAGACGCCCCACTACAAGCGGGTGGATGTGCAGGCCAGTTTCTCCTCCGAACTCAGCCGGGCCATCTCCTCGGGCAGTCAGGATTCGGTGCGGCGCATGAAGCCCAGTGTGGGTGTGGATCTCCAGGCCGTGGCGCAAAACCGTGATGGCAACTCGGTGCAATTGGAGAAGGAGATGGTTTATCTGCAGCAGAACATGATGGCTCATCAGTTCCAATCGCAGATGATCACTGGGAGCCTCAACAAACTGCGCCGTGCCATCAATACCAACGGTGCGTAACCCCAAATCTCGCTCCTGACTTATGATTAAGATCATGCCCGGTGTTGACAGTGCGGCCTCGGCCTTGCAGGCGGAGAAGGTGCGCATGGAGGTGATCGCGCAGAACATCGCCAACGCCAATACCACGCGTACGGCCGAAGGCGGGCCGTACAAGCGGCAGGTGGTGAAGTTCGAGACGTATCTGGAAAATCAATTTGGGATCAACTCCGGTTCTGCCGTGCAGATGGTGCGCGTGGGGCAGGTGTTGGCGGACAGCCGCCCGTCGCAGGAGCTTTATCAACCAGGCCATCCCGACGCGAATGCGCAGGGCATGGTGCTTTATCCCAATGTGCGGGTGCACGAGGAGATGGCCGATCTCATCGCCTCATCGCGCGCGACGGAGGCCAATCTGGCCATCATCCGCACGGCGCGCAGTCTGGCGCAGCAAACTTTGTCCATCGGCAAATAGACAACAGCATTGATTTGAAATGACCCCGCTGCAGTTCAATCCCGCCTCGATGATGAACCTGGCTGACGTGTATCGTCAGCAACAGGAGGCGATGCAGCAGATGCAGCACTCGCAGTCCATGAAGGTGGGCGAGGGCGGTGCGTCGCCGCTTCAAGCCGGCGGGGTCAATGGTTCGCAAGCGCCGGTGGGTCCGTTTGGCAGTTACCTCACCGAGATGGTCAATGAGGTCAACGGCAAGCAACAGGTCTCCACGCAGATGGTGACTGGGTTGTTGGCGGGGCAGGACATCCCGCTGCATCGCGCGGTGATTGCGATGGAGGAAGCTAGCGTGGCTTTTCAGATGATGGTGGAGGTGCGCAACAAACTCTTGGAAGGATACCAGGAGCTGATGCGCATGCAGGTGTAATGGATTACAACTAACTCGAAGGAACGATTGTGGAAGCATTAAAAGCACTGTTGGAGCAGTTGGGCAGCATTTGGAAGCAGTTGGGTCTGAACCAAAAAATCACCGTGGTGTTTTCCGCTGTGATGCTGGTGATCGCGCTGGCGGCCGTGGTGTTCTTTTCCAGCCGCCAGGAATTCGCGCTGCTCTATGGCCGGCTGGACTCTGAGCAGGCCGGCAAGGTGATTGCCGCGTTGGAGGAGCAGAGCATCCTCTTCAAAGTGGGCGAGGGCGGCAACTCCATCTCCATACAGCGCGAACTCGTGCACAAGACGCGAATGCAACTAGCCACCAAAGGCATTCCCAAGGCCGAAGGCGTGGGCTACGAGATTTTTGACAAGCCTTCCTTTGGCATGTCCGACTTCGTGCAGCGCGCCAACTACTCGCGCGCCGTGCAGGGCGAGCTGGCCCGCACCATCGCGCAGTTGGACGGCGTGGAAAGCTCGCGCGTGATGATTGTGATGCCGGAAAACCGGCTCATCGTGGATCCCACCAAGAAGCCCACCGCGTCGGTATTCGTGAAGCTCTCCAAGCCGGGCACGCTGGATGCGCAGGCCGTCAACTCCATCCGCTTCCTCGTGGCCAACTCCGTTCCCGGCCTCAAGTATAACAACGTGTCGGTGGTGGACAATAACGGCAATACCCTTTCGGCCAATGACGAGGAAGGCTCCTTCGCCGCCGTGTCGGGCAACCGGCTGATGGCCCAGCGCAACTTGGAAATATACCTTTCTCACAAGGTGCAGGGACTGCTCGAATCCGTGCTGGGTGCCGGCGAAGCGAAGGTGACGCTGAACGCCGACCTCGACCACTCGCAGGTGACCGGTGAACGTGAAACTTTCGATCCAACCGGTCAAGTGGCTCGCGCCACCATGACGCGCCGCGAGGATACCGACACCGTTTCGCCCAAGGCCGGCGGCGTTGCTGGCGCTGCAATCAATGCCAGCACCACCACCAATCAAACCAGCCCAGGCTTGGCTGGCGCCACGTTGAGCAAGAACGAGGCGACCACGGAGTACGCGTTGAGCCGTTCCAAAACCAACGTGGTGTACATGGCTGGCAACATTCAGCGCGTGACCGCCTCGGTCCTCGTCAATCAACGCGTGGTGGATGGTCAGGGCGTCGCCCGCGATGCCGCTTCCATGCTGCAACTCACCAACATCGTCCGCAATGCGCTGGGCGCGCAGTTGGCTGCCGATTCAGCGCGCAAGGATGATATCACCGTCGTGGAAATGCAGTTCAACACCGCCAAGGCGGACCTGTTGAAATTGGACTTCGATAAGGACGAGGCCAAAGCCTACTACTGGGAAATGGGCAAGGGCATATTGTATATTCTACTGGGCATTGCCGCCTTGTACGCTTTCTGGACGCTCATCGGGCGCAGCGCGGAGGAAGTCATTCCCACTGGCGTCACCGTGGGCCAATTGTTGGGCACACACGCTGTGTACCAGACTGCCGGTGAAGGCGGCGGAGTGATGGTGCCGATGCCCGGCATGGCGGCGATGCACGGCGCAGCACCTGGTGCAGCGCCTGGTGCAGCGCCTGGTGCAGCAGCAGCAGGTGCCAAGAAGGTCAAAGGCGAAGTCCAGGAAGTCGTCGAGGAGGAAGAGGATGAGAGCGATGATGTGGAGATCATCAAGCAAGAGAAGCAGAAGCTCATTATGGACTTCGGCTTGGGCAAGCGCCGTCCGGAGCGCGTGAACATCGAGGTGTTGCGCGATATGATCCGCGAGAACCCCGCCCAGATGAGTTCCGCCGCTCGCCGGTTCCTCTCGCAGGCAGCGGACGAAAGAAAAAACGAAGAATCCAGCAGATAACATATATCACGGAAGGTTATGGCAGAAGTACCAGCAGCACCCACGGAGGCCAAGAAGGTCGTCAAGCGCAGGGTCGAGCAATCGGCCAGCGCGGAGATGACACCCACGCAGCGATTGGCAGCACTGCTGATCTTGCTGGGCGAAGACACGGCGGCGGCATTGATCAAGCAGTTCGACGACAACGAACGCGAGTTGGTCTGCGCCGAGATGGCGAACCTGCCGATGATGGATCAGCTCACGCAGGGGCGCGTGTTGCAGGAGTTCACCGAGATGGCCATCACCGCCAGTTCCGCTGTGAGCGGTTCGGTGGACTTCACCCGGCGCGTGCTGGAAAAATCGGTGGGGCTTTTCAAGGCCGCAGAAATCATCGGCCGCGTGGGCACCGCGCGCACCTCGGTGTCCACCATGCAGACCATCATCGATCTGGATTCCATTTCGCTTTGCAATCTCATCAAGGAAGAGGATCCGCAGACTATCGCGCTGGTCTTGAGTTATCTTTCCGCGCAGAAAGGTTCGGAGGTGCTCATCGCCCTGCCAGAAAAACAGCGCGAACAAGTGGTGGAACGACTGGCCACTTTGGCCTCCACGCCCATTGAGGTGGTGGAGACGTTGGGTGAAGTGCTTTCCAGCAAGGTGGGCGAGCGTGTCAGTCGCGCGCTCAACCAGACTGGTGGCGAGAAATCCGCTGCGGCTCTGCTCAATGCAATGCAGAAGGAACAGCGCGCGGCCATCCTCAACAACCTCGACGAGCGCGCGCCGGATTTGGTGCGGTCCATCCGCATGAAGATGTTCACGTTCGACGACTTGGCCTCGCTGGACACCAAGACGCTGCAGAAAATCATGCGCGAAGTGGACGCGAGCAAGCTGGCCGTCGCGCTCTCCGCCGCTACCGATCAACTCAAGACCGCCATGCTGGGTGCCCTTTCCAAACGCGCCGCAGAGACTGTCGCCGAGGAAATCGCCAACATGGGCAAGGTTGGCCTGCGCGAGATCGAGGCCAGCCAGAACTCCATCATCGACATCGTGCGCCAGCTTGAATCCAACGGTGAGATCGCCTTGGAAGGCAGTAAATAATTCTCATGGTCAAATCCCTCAACAACCTGATGACGCCCCAGCCGCTGCGCGATGTGCGACTGGCCGGCCCAGCGCAACTTTATGTCGCTTCGCCCGCGCCGGACGCTGGCACCAGCGACGAGCTGCTGCAGGCGCGCGAACAGCTCGGCTACGAGCGTGGTTTGCACGAGGCCGGCGACGAGTATGAGGGCCGCCTCAAATCGTTGCGCGCCGAGTTGGACAACACCCGTCGCAATGGCGTGACCAATCTCTTGGACCTGCTGGAGAAGTCCGTACAGACCCAGATTTCGCGGCGCCTGCATGATTTGGAAGGCGAGCTGATCGAGCTCTCCACCGAGGCGGCCATCCGCTTGGTCAATGGCGTGCCGATTAACACCGCCATGATCGAGGGCGTTATCCGCGAGGCGGTTTCCAACGCCGAGATGAACACCGAAGCGATGGTGTTCCTGCATCCCGACGATCTGAAATTGTTGCAGGACGACAGCTCCGAGTTGTTGGGCGCGGCGCCGCATCACCGGCGATTGAAATTTGTGGTGGATGAAAAGATCGCGCGCGGCGGTTGCGTGGTGGACACCGACTGCGGCCTCATTGATGGCCAGCGCCAGACACGCATTGATCTGCTCCGCAAAACCATTGGCTCCTGACCGCGCGTATGAACCTCACCGAACAATCGCAGTTTCAAAGCTCCGTGATCCGCGACCTGCGCGCGCGCGTGTCGCATGCGCGCCTGGTGCAGAATTGCGGGCGCGTGACGCAGATGATCGGGCTGGTGATTGAATCGGCCGGGCCGATGGCATCGGTGGGCGAGATTTGCAGCATTGACCAACAGGGGCGCGGGCCGGGTCTGCTGGCAGAGGTCGTGGGCTTTCGCGACAAGCGTCTGCTGTTGATGCCGCTGGGAGAAACGCACGGCATCTGTCCCGGCAGCGAAGTGGTGGCCACGGGCCATGCGCTGCGTGTGCCGGTGGGCGATGAGTTGATGGGCCGCGTGATTGATGGCATGGGCCATCCGCTCGATGAGCTGGGCGACATCCCGCGACTGCCGCTCTCGGAGTTGGATCTGTCGGCGCCGCATCCGCTCAAACGCGCGCGCATCGAAAAGATTTTCCAGACCGGCATCAAGGCGATCGACACCTTTGTGCCTGTCGGACGCGGGCAGCGACTGGGTATTTTCTCCGGCAGTGGCGTGGGCAAATCCACGCTCATGGGCATGATGGCCAGTAGAGCCGAGGCCGATGTGAACGTCATCGCGTTGATCGGCGAGCGTGGCCGCGAGGTGCGCGAGTTTTTGGAGACGGACTTGGATGAGGCGGGCCGCAAGAAATCCGTGGTCATCGTGGCGACCTCCAACGAGCCGGCGCTGATGCGTGTCAAAGGCACTTTCTTGGCGATGACCATCGCCGAGTATTTCCGTTCGCGCGGCCTCAATGTGCTGTTGATGATGGATTCGGTGACGCGCTTTGCGATGGCCCAGCGCGAGATTGGTCTGGCCATCGGCGAGCCGCCGTCCTCGCGCGGTTATCCGCCCTCGGTGTTTTCGCTACTGCCGCAATTGCTCGAACGCGCGGGCAACAACGATCGAGGTTCCATCACCGGACTTTTTAACGTGCTGGTGGAGGCCGACGACATGAACGATCCCATCGCCGACGCGACGCGCTCGGTGTTGGACGGGCATCTCGTGCTCTCGCGCGAGTTGGCCGCGCACAACCATTATCCGGCCATTGACGTACTGCAAAGTGTGAGCCGCCTCTCGCAGGATTTGTTGTCCGACCGCGAGCAAGCGTTGGTGGGCCGTTCGCGCGACATGATGGCCACGTACCGGAAAAATCAGGACCTCATTTCCATCGGCGCTTATCGTGCCGGCAGCAACGCCTCGATTGATGGCGCCATTAAACTGCACGAGCCGCTCAACCAATTTCTGCGCCAGGATTATCGCGCCTCCTTTGATCGCAACGACAGTTGGAGCCAACTCCAACGCACGATGGAAGTGGTGCCTGAGCAAAACGCCGCTGCTGCGCCGGTGGCGTCCGCGCCGGCGGTTCAACAACCCCGCGCCGGCGGTGCGAATGTGGGCATGGCCGCCGCCAGATTGTCGCGCGTGATGTTGTGAGCGCGTGATGACTGATGAAACCGTACCGGTTCACACTGCAAAGCGTTTTGGGCCTCCGCGAAAATGAGGAGGTTCAGGCGCAGGAATCCTACGCGCAAGCCCTGCGCGTGATGGAGGAGCACACGGCGCGGCGTCGCGCGGTGGAGATGGCCATCGAGGCCAATCATGAGCAATGCCGCCGGGCCTGCGCCGGACGCACTAGCTCCGAGGATTTGATGCGCTTCCAAAACACACGCCAGGCATTGCGCGAGCAGTTGAAAATGTTGGAGCCGTACACGGCCAAGTTGCAGGCGTGGGTGGACGAGCGGCACGCGCACTTGGTGGCCGCGCGGCAGCGTCGTGAATCGCTCGACAAATTGGAGGAGAAACAGCGACTGGCCCACAATCACCACGAGGCGCGCCAGGAACAATTATCTGTGGACGAAATGGCAGGGCAACGAAGCGCGGCCAAGTCGGCAGGAAAGCTGCTCTGAAAATCTGAAGTGATACAGCTGTGAAAAAACTGCTCACATCGCCGTGGGTCGCCGCCGGGATCGGGATGGTGGCCTTTGTCGTGGTCTTGTTCGTGATGATGAAGCGCACGGGCAACATCGAGAAGAGGATCGCCGAGACCGCCGCCGCGATCGAAAAGCTGCGCAGCGAAAGCAACGTCACCGGTCCGCAAGAGGACAACGCGACGCACATCACCCACAAGGACCGCGAGGAATCGGCGCCGGACTTGTCCCATTTGATGGAGCTGCGCAAGGCGCTGGACAGCCTCAACGCGGGCGGTGATCCGGGTGGACTGCGCTTCGATGATCCGGACATCAAGAAATTGGTGGATGGGTTGGGAAATCAGTTTCGCCGCTTGGAAGAACGCCAGAAACGGTTGGACGCCCTCAATCGCGAAGTGGAACGGCAACTTGCGGAGATCGGCTCTTACACCAACGCTGTGACCTTGGCGCGGCAGGAATTGCAGCGCGAATATGAGGCGCGCAATCTGGTCATCCGCCAATCGCAGAGCAATCGGCTGGGCGAGATGGCGCGGTTGTACGAGCGCATGATGCGCGACTCGCTCACCAACGCCATCACAGCCATCAAGCTCAATCCCCCAGCGGAAATCGCGCGCATCCAGTTTTTCATGTTGCCCACCAATCAGGCCACGATCTTCAACCAACTAGTGATGGACTCCACGCCCACCGGGCGGCAGATGTTGCAGCAAGTGCAGGACGCCTACAAAAAAATCATCATCGAAACGCAAGGCGGCAAGCCATGATCAATCCCGCAACTTCACCGGGCGCGCCTCGTGCCGCAGCAATGTCCGACACGGAGAACGTGTTGCCGTTGCCGCCGGCGGATAACGAAACGGCAGGAGATGACTTTGAGCAGATGCTCAATCAGGCATCGGGCGCTTCAACTGGCCGCAGCAAGTCGGCAAAGCTGAAGGCGCCACCGAATAAACCTCCCGGCCGCGCGCCGCATCGAGACGCGATGGACATGTCGGCAAATCTTCTGAACTGGCGGCAGCCGGATTGGAATCGCCCCACGGAAGCGCCGAAATCAAAACCCGCACCCGCCCGCGCCGAAGTCGCTGCACAGTCCGCTGAATCCAGATCTGGCTCGGATAAATCAATTCAAGAAACAAAAGCCAAACAAGGTGTTGAACAAGCGCCTGCTGGCAGTGCGGCTGCGAAGGAAGGCGAGAGCGTCGCGCAAGTTGCCGCATCGACTGAAGCTGCGCCCACCGCAGAACTGATGGCGTCGGTGACTGCCGAGGCAACAGTCTCGACTGAACTTATCAATCTGCAGGCTACTCCAGCCGACATCGCACCGGAAACCAAGCTGACACCGGA
>SIAW01000120.1 GCA_009695465.1 Pedosphaera sp. | reverse complement strand
GCCACACTGGCCAAGTAAATTCTGTCCGGCACTTACTGCTTGAAGCTGGGCGGCCTTTCCACTAAATCCTGCGCGCCTTATGAACAAATTCCAATTTGCCAGATTCGCGGTTCTCTTCTCGCTGTTCGTGCTCACGTCGCTGCTGCTCACCGGCTGTGGCCCTTCCAAGTCCAAGCATGAGCAACTCATCCGCCAGCGGCATAAGGATTTTATCACCGCGCTGGTTCAGGACAATTACGCCGCGACCGTGGATGTGGTGGCGCCCGATTCACGGAAGAACGAAGGCGCTACGAAACTGGTTTACGGCGCGATCCGCTTGGGGATTGTGTTTGGGCAACACAGGGCGGATGACTTCCGCGTGGACAGCGTGATGATGGATGACAAGTGCATCCAAGCCACCGTCAACACGAGCACTCTCACCAAAGGCGCCTGGAAGCCCGACGCCAAGCCCGGCAATTGGGTGCGCGAGGGCGAGCAGTGGTATCTCCAGTTTTAGTCTCCGATTCGGTTGGGTTTAGAAGTGGATCGCCGTCCGGGCATTGCCCCGCCCATCACGGTTCGTGATTTTTCAGGACGCCCCCGCGCAGAACTTCTGTGTGGTGCGGCTATTTTTCCTCGCCAGCGCGGCGGCAAATCGCTGGAATGCCCGCGTCAACCAATCCACCACTGATGATGCTCCGACTATTCTTGTTCCCGCTCTTTCTCGCCGCAATCGCCCACGCTGCGGATGCGCCGCCGGATTATCGTTTCCGCGTGGAGACACTGGCCGCGGGCATGCGCCAGCCGATGGAGTTGGAGGTCGCGCCCGATGGCCGCATCTTTTTCAATGAGATCGAAGGCCGCCTCAGTTGCATCCAGCCCAGCACGGGCAAGGTGACGGAAGTGGGCAAGCTCGACGTGTTCGCGCAACAGGAGAACGGGTTTCTGGGTTTCGCGCTGGATCCGCAGTTCGCGCGCAACGGGTGGATCTACCTGCTCTATTCGCCCAAGGATTATATCGGGCAACGGCTCAGCCGTTTTCATCTTCCCAGCGAAGCCAACGCCACGCTCGACATGAAAAGCGAGAAGGTGCTGCTGGAATTTGCCGAGCAGCGGCGCGAATGTTGTCACCACGCCGGCTCGGTGGAGTTCGCGCCCGACGGTTGCCTCTTCATCTCCACGGGCGACAACACCCATCCGGGCGGCGACTCCGATGGCTTCGCGCCGATTGACGAGCGCCCGGATCGCGGGCCGTGGGATGCGCAGAAATCTTCCGCCAACACGCACGATCTGCGCGGCAAAATCCTGCGCATCCGTCCGACAGCGGAAGGCAAAATCGAAATCCCCGACGGCAATCTGTTTCCGAAAGATGGATCGAAAGGTCGCCCGGAAATTTATGTGATGGGCTGCCGCAATCCGTGGCGCATCAGCGTGGATGAAAAGACGGGCGTCCTGTATTGGGGCGAGGTGGGGCCTGACGCCGGCGGCGATGGCGCGCGCGGTCCGCGTGGCTACGACGAGATCAATCAAGCGCGGCAGGCCGGCAATTTTGGTTGGCCCTACTTTGTCGGCAACAACTACGCGTACGCCGACTACGATTTCGTCACGCGCAAACCCGGCACCCGATATGATGCCGCCAAGCCCATCAACGAAAGCCCCAACAGCAATGGCAGCAAAGTCCTTCCGCCCGCGCAGCCTGCTTTCATCTGGTGGCCCTACGGTGCGTCCACCAATTTCCCGTCGCTCGGGCAAGGCGGCCGCACGGCCTGCGCCGGGCCGGTGTTCCATTACAAACCGTCCTTCGCGCAGACTGGCGGCTTCCCGGAACACTTCGACAACTGCCTGCTCTTTTACGATTGGCAACGGCCCTTCATGAAATGGGCGCGGTTGGACGGCCAGTCGCGCTTGGCGGGCATTGAGCCGTTCACGGCGGCGGTGTATTTGGCCAACAACAAATCCAAACCGCCGGCCACGCAAGCCGACGCCTTCACCATTCAACGCCCGGTGGACTCGCAGTTCGGCAGCGATGGTTGCCTCTACATTTTGGACTACGGCGAAACATGGGGCGCCAATGCTGACAGTCGGCTGCTTAAAATCTCTTATCATCGCGGTGCGCTGCCGCCGCTGGCCAAAGCCACCGCCAAGAATGCGGCGGGCCGCGAGCCGCTCACCGTCGCGCTCGATGGACGCGACTCAAAAGATCGCGAAGGTCAGCCGCTGCGTTTTGAGTGGCGCCTGCATCCGGGCGGCAAGGTGTTTTCCACCGAGGCCGCGCCCAGTCTCACGCTCAAGGAGCCGGGAAATTATGTGGTGGAATTGGGCGTCACCAACGCGGGCGGCGCCACGGCGCGCACCACGCTGCCGGTGTCGGTGGGCAACGCCCTGCCGCAGGTGCGTTTCCTCGCGCCGGTCAACGGCGATTTCTTCACGCCCGGCGACGCGATCGCCTACCGGCTGGGCGTGCGTGACGAGGAGGACGGGGACTCCGTGCAGAACGACGAGCTGATGGACGCCCGCGCTTTTGTCACCGCGCGTTGGCCCGCCGATGACAACGAAGAGAACGCTGATCCGGGGATGAAACTGATGCGCCGCAGCGACTGTTTCAATTGTCATGCGCCCGCGCAAAAGCTGGTCGGCCCGCCGCTGCTGGACATCGCGCAGCGGTATCGCGGCCAGTCCGGCGCGCTCGATGCCTCCGTGCTGCGCGTCCTCAAAGGCTCCACCGGCGTGTGGGGCCCCGTGCCGATGTTGCCGCATCCGGGCCACGACGCCGCGCAAGTCGCGCAGATGGTGCGCTGGATTTTCAGTCTGCAACCCGATCAAAATGGACTGGCCCAAGTGCGTGGTCTGTCCGCGCGCGTCCCTGCGCTCAAAGGCAAAATGCAATCGCGCCTGTTGCTGGAGGCGGCCTACACCGACGCCGGACGCGCGCCCGCTGCGCCGCTCACCGGGCACGCCGTGCTCACGTTGCGACAGCGCCGGTTGGAGGCGGAACAGAACGACGGCCAGCAAGGCCCGCAGACGATGAGCGCCAATGAATGCAGCAACAAACAATTTGTCGGTGCCACCAATCACGGACATCACCTGCGGTTCGCCGATCTGAATCTCACCGACACCCGGCGCGTCACTTGCCGCGTGGCCTCCGGTGGAATTGGCGGCGTCATCGAATTGCGCGCGGCCAAACCCGACGGCGCGTTGTTGGCTCAACTGACCGTGAAGCCCACGGGCGGTTGGAACAAGTGGGTGGACATCACTGCTGCGCTCACGCCGACCGCCGGGCGCGCCGACATCCACCTCGTCTTCGTCAATCCCGGCAAGGGCGGCTTGATGAATGTGGACTGGGTGGAGTTCGGAAAAAATCCTGTGCCGTAACTTTTCATTTCACCGAACATGAAACTTGCCGAACTCAAGTGGACCGACATCGCCGCGCTGGACAAGAACACGCCCGTCATCCTGCCCGTGGCCGCGCTGGAACAGCACGGGCATCACATGCCGCTCTTCACCGACAGCCTGTTGATGGGCGAGGTCGCCCGCCGCGCCGAGGAGCAACTGGGCCCGCGCGCCCTCTTCGCGCCGTTGCAGTGGCTGGGCAACTCCGATCATCACATGGATTTCGCCGGGACGCTCTCGGCCAGTCCGCGCGTGTACCTCGATCTGCTCAACGGGCTGTACGAGAATTTCATCGCGCACGGTTTTCATCGGCTCATCATCATCAACGGTCACGGCGGCAATCATGTGCCGGGCCAGCAGGCGGTGTTTGAAACCCGTCAGCGCCATCGCGAGCGCAAGGATCTGTTGCTGCTCTTCGCCACGTACTGGTTGCTGGGCGGCAAGCCCGATCAGCACGGGCCGGGCTTTGTGCAAACGCAGATGGGCCACGCCTGCGAGTGGGAGACCTCGATGATGCTGGCCATCCGCCCGGAGTTGGTGGGTGATTATCGCGCCGCCAAAGAAGTGCCGTGGGGCAATCCCTTCCTGCCGGCCAGTCGCGGATGGGTCACGCAAGATCGCACGGTGCCGGGCCACATCGGCATGCCCGCACATGCCTCCGCAGAGAAAGGCGAAATCATTTTCCGCACGTTCACCGCGGATGTGGTGGGCATGATCGAGCGCGTCATCAACTGGAACGGGCAAAGCTGGGATGGTTGAACGACCCAGCTACTGGCGCTGGTGGGTCTGCGGCTTGCTGCTGCTGGCCACCATGATCATGTACATGGACCGGCAGACGCTGGCCAATGTCGCCGTGCGCATCCAGTGGGAGTTCGGACTGTCGAACCAGCAATACGGCACCCTCGAATTGGTCTTCAGCATCGCCTTCGCCACGGGCGCGCTCGTGTTTGGATTTCTGTCCGACCGCTTCAACGTTTTCTGGTTGTACCCCGTGGCGTTGGGCGGCTGGTCCCTCGCGGGCATCGCCACGGGATTGGCCGACAATTACGACGAGCTGCTCCTCTGCCGCACGATGCTGGGACTTTTTGAGGCGGGCAACTGGCCGTGCGCGCTCAAGACCACGCAGTTGCTGCTCAATCGCGCCGATCGCACGATGGGCAACAGCGTCCTGCAAAGCGGCGCCTCTGTCGGTGCCGTGGCCACGCCGCTGCTCATGGTGGCGATGCTCTCCACCTACTCCACGGGCGTGTGGCAGCGCATCGACACCGGCTACCAAAATGGCCACTCCACCGCGGCCATCACACAGGACGCCGCGCAGATTCTCTCCGCCCAACGCGTGCTCGGCGCCCACGTGAACACCCAGCGACTGGAGGAAACCATCGGCAACGCGACGCGACGCCTAGCTGTTCATCCCGACCAATCCAGCGCCGTGCTCGCCAAAGGCACTGCGGAAGAAAAGACCGAGCTGTACGTGCCCGGCGCGTGGCGGTCGCCATTTCAGATCATCGGCATCCTCGGCGCGGGCTGGATCTTGCTTTGGGTTTTCTCCATGCGCCGTTCTGATTTCATCCCCACCGAGCGCACCGACGCCCCGCCCAAGGGCCAGAAACTTTCCGCCGTGCTGGCCGATCGCCGCTTCCGGGTACTGATGTGCATGGTGATTTGCATCAACGTGCCGTGGCAACTCATCCGCGCGTGGCTGCCCAAGTTCCTGCAGGACGGCCGCGGTTATAGCGAGACGTTTACGCTATTGTTCAACTCAGCCTACTACATCGCCACCGACATCGGCTGTCTGGCCGCCGGTGCCGCAAGCCTGTGGCTCGTGCGCAAACGCGGCTGGGCCGTGCATGCGGCGCGGCAGAGGGTGTACGGCGTGTGCGCCGCGCTCGTGGCGTTGATGGCTGTCGCGGCATTCCTGCCACAAGGCTGGCTGCTGCTGGGATTGTTGCTGGTCATCGCGGCGGCATCACTGGGCATGTTGCCGTGCTACTATTCCTTCACACAAGAGATCAGCCAGGAACACCAAGGGAAAATCACGGGCATCCTGGGCGCGTCGGCGTGGGTGGCCATCGCGCCCTGCCAACCTTTGTTCGGCTGGTTTGTGGATCGTACGGGCAATTACAACTTGGGCCTGGCCATCACCGGTTGCATGCCGCTCGTGGCCTTTGTGGTGCTGGCCACCTGCTGGCCTGCGTCGCACGAGAAGACGTCGCCGGTAGCCCCCAAATAATTTTCTCTTGTCACGATTCCCATGATGGATAGTTTTTCATTAGGTTACCCAGTATGAGTTCGCCCTATCCCAAGTTGCCCAATCAGATTCATGTGCGCGTGACTGATCGCGAGCTTCGGGACGGCATGGCGGGCAAGGTCATCGCCGCCACCGACACCACGCTGGATTTGGTGATGTTAAATTATCTCCAGCGGATGGGATTTGGCAGCGCGTACTTGGGCGGCATCATCGTCCATCTTCTCTCCAATGGAAAAGTGCGCGTGGATTTTGCGGCGCGCTCCGAGCGTGTCGAGCTGGTGAACACCAATGACCTTCTCACCCAGCCGCAGGCCATGGCGTTGTTTGATGACTACCTCAACTCGCAAAAGACTGGCGAGGACAAGAAGGCCAAGTCGGCGACCATGCGCATCGAAGTGCAGAAGCCGCGGCAGTAGTCATCCTCTTGAAGTGCTTCAACCTTGTCGTCCTGTGTGCGCCCGTTAGGATGGCCGCATGCGCAGTTCGTTGGTCGCGCTGGGATTGGCCCTGCTGATGATTTCCCGTTTGCCGGGCATTGACCCGGATCAACTGCCTGCCCCCACGCCGCGCCTCGTTGACTTCACCAAGGACATCCTGCCCATCCTGCGCAAGCACTGCATCGGCTGTCACGGCGCGGAGAAACAAAAGAGCAGCCTGCGTTTGGATGTCAAAGAACTGGCGCTGCAAGGCGGCGAGATGGGCAAGGGCATCCTGCCGGGCAACAGCGC
>SIAW01000021.1 GCA_009695465.1 Pedosphaera sp. | reverse complement strand
AGCCGAAAAACAAGGAGAAGGCCAAGCCCTCCACCAACGCGACAGAAACCAAAGCGGCTCCCAAGAATTAACATCCGAATCTGAACCCCTTTCCAATCTATTACCATGAGCGATCAAAAAGAACCCCCCGCCGCGAACGAGCAGGCGGCCCTTACCTTCACGCGCGACCACTTGGCGCACATGCAAAAGTCGCTGCGCACCACCCGCATCGTTGCCTGTGTGCTGGTCGGATTTGTGTTCCTATACATGAGCTATATCGCCAGCCGACTGCGGAGCGAGATGACCCATGAAAGCCTGAGCAGCCTGCTGGTCAGCAAAGGCGAAGCGATGGTCAACGAGTATGTCCCGCCGATGATTGCCGATGTGCAAAAGCGGCTACCCGAGTTGATCCGCACCGAGGCACCCAAGTACATCACCTCTCTCTTGCCGGAATTGCGTGCCGGGTTGCAATCACAGGCGACGGGGTTTTTTGACAAGGCACTGGCCGATATCGCCCCGCAACTGGATCAGGCCATCACCGACCTCATCGGCCATAAAAAGGACGAAGTGCGCGCCTATCTGGACACGATGAAGGAAGTCAACGCCGCCTCGCCCGAGCGCAAACTGGTGCTGGAGCAGCGTGCGCGCGGCATGGTGCGGCTCTTGGTCACCGAGTTGCTCGACAGCTTGGATGTGATCGCGGAGCAGCGCCAGTTTGGCAACCCCGACTTGGATTTTCACTACCGCAACACCCTGTCGATGCTGCGTGCGGGCAACCAAGACCTCAAGCACTTGGCCACGTCCAAGAAGCTCTCGCCGGATGATACGGACTTGAGCTACGCCATTGCGGTGCTGCTCAAGAAGGTGTCGTGGACCAGTCCCGTCCTCACGCCGCCGCCGAAATCAATCCGGCAGCCCAAGTCCGGCAACAACAACGCCACCAAACCCGTGGCGCCTCCGACCACCACCAAGGCGCCGGAGAAAACCCCTTAACGCGTCGTCGAATAATCGGTCGCGCGCAGGAACTCGCTTTTCACGCCGTCCGGCGTGGTCAGCGAACCGCCGGCCTTCTCCTCGGAAGCCTTGCGCGCGGCCATCCAATCCGGATCCAAGCGGAAGGCGTCGAACGAAGCCTTCGCCGCGTCTCGGCTCGCATGCGCGAGGATGTAGATGAGCGTGCTGTCGGCGTTCTTCTGGTCTTTGGTGAGATTCCAATAGAACAGATTCGTCATGCCGTGCTTCGAAAACAGCTTGAGCGTGTGATCGCGGAACCGCGCATTGAGTCCGCCCAGATTGCCCTTTGACGCCGTGTACGTGCGCAGTTCAAACACCCGCGGCCCCTTGCCCACAGCAGCGTTGATGGCGCCGGAATAATCCGTGGCCGACATGAACAGCACCTCGGCCTTGGCCACCAACTTGCCCCCCTTTTCGCTGGCGGCGTACGCGGTCTTCCAGTCCGAGTCATTCTGAAAAGCCTTCCACGACTTCTCGCGCGCCTCGCGGCTGGGATAAGCCAGCACGTACACCAGCTTGGCCTCCTTGTTTTCACCTTCGGGCACCCAATAGCCGATGTTGGTCATGCCGTGCTTCTCGAACAGCTTGCAGGTGTGGTCGCGGAACCGCGCGTGCATCGCCTCCAGCTTGCCCGGCGCCGCGTAGTAGATGCGCATCTCGAACACGCGCGAATCATTTTCCGCCATCAACAACGGCGCTGCCGCCAACAACAACATCAAAGTGCAGACTGTTTTCATGATTGCGGCGGATGATGCGCCCTCCATCAAACTTGGCAATGCTTTTGTGCCCGCTCAGCGGTGGCTCAGCAGGAAAATCCGATTGCGTGATTGCGTCATGGAGGCAGCCGGTTATCGTCTGCCGCGATGGTGACTGTGCCCGAAACCCTTGGCCTCATTGCCGGCAACCGCACCCTGCCCCTGTTGCTGGCGCAGCAAGCGCGCGCCGCTGGTGTGCGCAAGCTCGTCGCCGTCGCTTTCGAGAACGAGACCGACCCCGCGCTGGCCCAGTGCGTGGATGAAATCGTGTGGCTGCGCGTGGGGCAACTTTCCAAGATGATCGCCGCCTTCACCCAACGCGGCGTGCGCCAGTGCGTGATGGTCGGACAGATCGCACCCAAAAACCTGTTCGACCTGCGGCCCGATCTGCGCGCGATGGGCCTGCTGTTCCGTCTGAAAGAAAAGAACGCGCACACCCTCTTTGGGGCCATCGCCGACGAGTTGCGTAAAGACGGCGTGGAGTTGATTGATGCCCTGCCGTGGCTGCAACCGTTGATGCCCGTTGCCGGATTTTCCCTCGGCCCCAATCCCACCGAAGCGCAACGGGTGGACATTGCTTTTGGCCTGCGCATTGCCAAGGAGATTGCGCGGCTGGAAATCGGCCAGACCGTGGTGGTGAAGGACGGCACGGTGCTGGCCGTGGAAGGATTTGAAGGCACCGACAAATGTCTGGCGCGCGGTGGCGAGTTGGCCGGGCCTGACGGCGGGGCGGTGGCGGTGAAGGTGGCCAAGCTGCGCCACGATACGCGCTTCGATATTCCTTGTCTTGGCCAGACGACTTTGGAAACCTGCGCGGCGGCGCGTATCGCGGTGCTGGCGTTTGAGGCAGGAAAAACCCTGCTGCTGGATCGCGAAGCCGTCGAAGCAGCCGCCCGGCGTCATCGCATCCATCTGTGCGCGCACGGAGCCGTTGAAAATCAATCATGCTAAAATCTCATCTGATGTTCGGATTCATGTCGGCGGCGCTGGCGCATCGCATTGTGGAAGACATGGCGGCGGCGGAGGACAAGGAAATCTACGAGTCCGCGCTGATCAACGTGGCGCAAGCGCGCCGCATGCGCCCGCTCTTTCTGCTGCGGCAATCGCGCGCGTCGCGCAACCAGCTCATCCTCGACTCGGTGAAGAAGCCGCTGTTCGAAGAAGCCGCCGGCGTGCTGGTGCGCGGTTGGCTGTTGGAAAAGCAGAAGGACTTGCTCAAGACATTTTTGGACGCCATCAGCTTGACGCACAAGGACGGCGTGGTGGAAGGCGATCTGCCCGAGACGATGGACGACGCCAAGTTGAACGCGGCCGTGGAGGCGCTCTTGGCCAAGTTCGACCGCGAGATTGTCGTGGTCTATCTGCACGCCTTCCACGCGATGAACGGCGCGCAGTGGAATAATCTGGAGCAACTGCTCGATAAAGATTCGCGGCTGCAATTTGCCTGAAACCCGCGTGGGGGCAGCGGCGTCAATGGATTCACATTCTGCTTCCCATGTCGGTCGCTCTCAGCTACATAGCGCCGAAGGAGGAGATTTTACACATGGAACCTAAAGGCGACATCGCACTGATTGGACTGGCCGTGATGGGCCAGAACCTGATTTTGAACATGAACGACCACGGCTACACCGTCGTGGCGTACAACCGCACCGTGGAAAAGGTGGACCACTTCCTCGCCAACGAGGCCAAGGGCACTCGCGTCATCGGCGCGCGTTCCATCGAGGACATGGTGGCCAAGCTCAAGCGCCCGCGCCGCGTGATGATGCTGGTGAAGGCCGGCACGCCGGTGGATGAATTCATCACGCAACTGCTGCCGCTCCTGCAACCCGGCGACATCATCATTGACGGCGGCAACTCGCTTTACGAGGACACCATTCGCCGCTCCAGATTGGTGGAATCCAAAGGACTGCGCTACGTCGGCACGGGTGTTTCCGGCGGCGAAGAAGGCGCGCGCCGCGGCCCGTCCATCATGCCCGGCGGCACCGCCGAGGCGTGGCCGCACGTCAAAGCCATCTTCCAATCCGTCTCCGCCAAAGTGGAGGACGGCACGCCCTGCTGCGATTGGGTGGGCAGCGACGGCGCCGGTCACTACGTCAAGATGGTGCACAACGGCATCGAGTACGGCGACATGCAGCTCATCTGCGAGGCGTATCATCTGATGCGCGACGGCCTGGGCATGAGCGCGGCGCAGATGCACGATGTCTTCGCGGAATGGAACAAGGGCGATCTGGATTCCTATCTCATCGAGATCACGCGCGACATTCTGGGTTTCAAGGACACCGATGGAAAACCGTTGGTGGACAAAATTCTCGATACCGCCGGACAAAAAGGCACCGGCAAATGGACGATGATCAACAGCGCAGACTTGGGCATCCCCGTCACGCTCATCGCGCAATCGGTCTATGCGCGCTGCGTCTCCGCGCTGAAAGACGAGCGCGTCAAGGCGTGCAAAAAACTCAAAGGCCCCAAGCCGAAGATCACGCGCGACCACGAGAAGTTTATTGAGGACATCCGCTGCGCCCTCTACGCCGCCAAGATTGTCAGCTACGCGCAAGGCTTCATGTTGATGCGCGCCGCCGCCAAGGAATACGACTGGAAATTGAACTACGGCAACATCGCCCTCATGTGGCGCGGTGGCTGCATCATCCGCAGCCGGTTCCTCGGCAAGATCAAGGAAGCGTACGACACCCACCCGCGCCTGCCCAATCTGATGCTCGACGGCTACTTCCGCCGCGCCCTGCGTCGCAGCCAAAAAGGCTGGCGCAACGTGATCGCCATCGCCGCCAAGCGCGGCATCCCCGTGCCGGCCATGAGTACCGCGCTCTCTTTCTACGACAGTTATCGCGCAGAAAATCTGCCGGCGAACTTGCTGCAGGCCCAGCGCGATTATTTTGGCGCACACACCTATGAACGCGTGGACAAACCGCGCGGCGAAACCTTCCACACCAACTGGACCGGCCGCGGCGGCACCACCAGCTCCAGCACGTACAACGTGTAGGCGACATCAGCACTTCCAGCCTTGCGGCGGCAACGGTTCAGCCTAGTGTCTATGGCATGATGAAAACCATGCCACGGAACCCCAGTTTTCTGCGGCCACTTGTTTTGGCGGGACTCCTCGCTGGCGCTTCCTTCAGCGACGTGACTGCCGCCGAATTGCGTTACCAATTCAAGACTGGCTCCAACTATCTCTATTCGGTGCGCATTGAGGCCAGCGAACCGGAATTCACCGAGACGGTATCGGGCAGCGCGACCTACGCCGTGAAATCGGCGAACGCCGATGGAATCACATTCACGATGCGCAGTTCGCTGCACACCCAACGCAAATCAAAATCCGGTTCCGTCGTGCCGGGCATCAGCGGTGGGCCGCCGAGTTTTCGCGCCGGCGGATTCCGGCTCGGCGAATTCGGCAGGCCCAACAGCACTTTCGCACGCGCCAACGAAGTGCAAATTGATTCGACCGGCCAGGTGTTGCAGGAGACAGGCCGCTCGCAGCTTCCGCAGGCGCTTGGCGATTTGTCGCGCGTGGCGACGGAGTTGCTGCCGGCATCGGGCAAATCCACTTGGGAATCCACGAGCGACTGCGTCATCGTTCTGGAGGAAAAAGAATTCACGCCGCCCGGCTCGAGGTTTTACCGAATCAAAGACGTCCGCCTGCCCGCCAAGGAAAAGATCACATTCACATTGGGCGCCATCACCGGCGACCTCGTTCCCGTCGCACGCAAATACGAACTCAAGACCGCGCAGTCCGTGCTCGGTCAACCGCGGATGTCCATCACCGGCGAAGGCACGAACACATTTGATTCCAAGCGCGGCGTGATGCGCGATGTCGCCTTCAAAGGCACCCTCACGGAGAACACGCCCAACACCACCCTTCGAGTTCCGATAACGCTCGCGCTCAAACTTCTCGAAGGCGCAGAGCTTGCCGCCCATCAGAAAGCCGTGCTCGCCGGTCCGCCCAAACCGGAACTCAACGTGCTCCCCGATGCCGAGTTGAAGACGTCCATCACCGATCTGGGTGGCAACAACAAATCACGTCGAACAGTGGCCTTGAGCCGCCTGAGCAATTCAAAACCGGACGACGCGCGCAAAGCCGAAGTCACCGCGCAATTGCTCGCCGTTTTGAAGGATGAAGATCCGCTGGCCCGCCAGCTCGCCGCCAAAGCGCTGGGAAACTGGGGGACTACCGACGCGGTCAAACCGCTCATTGCCGCGCTGGACGACAAACAATTCGGCCCGCGCATGACGGCGATTGAATCGCTGGGCACGCTCAAGGATTCTCGCGGCATCGATGCGTTGGCAAGAATGGTGGCACAACGAAAGGATCATTTCCTTGCCGGCAACGCGCTCAAAGCCGGCGGTGATGCGGCCGAAGAGGCCACGCTGAAACTTCTCAAAGACACCAACGCGGAAGTCCGGCGCGAAGCCTGCCAGATCTTGAAGGCCGTGGGATCGAAGAAGTCCGTGGCTGCGCTCGAGAACGCAAGCCGCGACACCGATAACTTGGTTGTGTTGTATGCCAAGCAAGCGCTCGAAGAAGTCCGGCAACGTTGACGGCTGGCTTCTCCTTGACGCGCACTCACCCTTTGCAAACACTTCGCCCGCTTCGTCCGGACAATTTCCGGCACGAGAACGAAACATGAGCGACCCTGCGCAACCTCTCCGCGATTTCAAACCCAGCCACCCATTCTTTGTCGGCATTGATTCCGACGGTTGCATCTTCGACAGCATGGAGATCAAGCATCAGGAATGTTTCGCGCCGTGTTTCATCAAGCATTTCAAACTGCAAGCCGTCAGCAAATACGCCCGCGAGACGTGGGCGTTCGTGAATCTCTACTCGAAGGATCGCGGCGCGAACCGCTTCCCTGCCCTCGTGCGCGCGGTGAAGCTGCTGGGCGCACGTCCGCAAGTGCAAGCGCGCGGTGTGACGATGCCGGACATCACGGCACTCGAAGAATGGATCGGGCGCGAAACCAAACTGGGCAATGCCACGCTTAACACCGAAGTCGCCAGCGGCAATACGGGCTTGGCGCATATCAAGGTTTGGAGCGATGCGGTGAACGCCGCCATCGCCGACATGGTGCATGGCGTGCCGCCCTTCCCGCTCGTGCGCGAATGTCTCGCCAATATCCAGACTCGCGCCGACGCCATGTGCATCAGTCAGACGCCCGGGGCCGCGCTCCAACGCGAATGGGCCGAGCACGGCATTGATGGATTTGTGAAACTCATCGCCGGTCAGGAACTGGGCACGAAGACTGAGCACCTCAAATTTGCCGCCGCCAGCAAATACGCCGCCGGAAAAGTGCTGATGATCGGCGATGCCCCCGGCGATTTCAAAGCCGCCAAAAGCAACGGCGCGCTTTTCTTCCCCATCAATCCCGGCAAAGAAGAGGCGAGCTGGGAACGACTGCACTCCGAAGCTCTCAACCGTTTCTTTGCCGGAACCTACGCGGGCGAATATGAGGCCGCACTGGTGAAGGAATTCGACGCCTGCCTGCCGGAGCGGCCGAGCTGGTAACCCGCCTCACGCTGAAGACTCATCGACCACGCGCGTGAGCCGGGCCTGCTCCACCTGCGAGCCGTGGACTTTCTCCACGCGCAGTTCGTGACATCCCAGCCGCAACTGATCGCCTTCCTTGGGAAACTTGCCCAGCCGACGCGTAATCAAACCGCTGACCGTCGCAACATCCGCATCGCTCAATATCTCCCCCGTGAGATGCGCCAAATCGTGCACCGGCAATTCACCTGCGACCAGCCACGTGTGGTCGTTCACCTGTTTGACCAGCGGCGTCTCGTGGTCGAACTCATCTTGGATCTGGCCCACCAACTCTTCCAAAATATTCTCCAGCGTCAGCAGCCCCGCCGTGTCACCGTACTCATTGACCACGACTGCACAGTGCAGTTTGCGGTCGAGAAATAGGTGCAGCAACCGCTCCAGCCGCGCTGACTCGGGCACGTAGATCAGTTTGCGCGCGAAGGGTTGCAGATCCAGTCCCGTGCGCGCGGCGTTGCGCTGGGCGTAGAGATCCTTGATGTGGACCACGCCGAGCGTGGCGTCCAGATTGCCTTTTTCGCAGAGGGGAAAACGCGAATAGCGCGTGCGCTCCGCCGTCGCCAGACATTCGTCCATCGTGGCCTCGGTGTTGAGGGCGACAATCTCGCGGCGCGGGCGCATCGCCTCGCGCGCCACGCGGTGTTTAAGATCAAAGGCGTTGAAGACGATGTCGCGGCCATACTGCACGGATCGCCCGCCCTTGCTGGTGAGCAGGGTGCGCAGTTCTTCCTCCGAAAGCCCGTGCTCGCTGCCATCGGCAATCTCGATGCCCACCGATCTCAGCATCCAAAGCGCGGTGCGGTTCAACACCCAGATGAATGGATACGCCAACTGATGAAACCAGTGCAGCGGGTACGCCACCCACAGGCTGGTGCTCAGCGGACGTTGGATGGCCAGCCATTTGGGGGCCTGTTCGCCAGCGGTGATGTGCAAGACCGTGATGCAGGTGAAACCGACGCTGAAGGAAATCCAGATGCGCCATGGACTCTCCGCCGCCAGCAACGGCTGGCCATCCCGCGTGATGTCAAACACCGGCTTGAGCAGCTCGGTGAAGATGGGTTCGCCAATCCAGCCCAGCCCAAGGCTGGCGAGCGTGATGCCCAGTTGGCAGGCACTGAGGTAGGCGTCCAGATTGGTGAGGACACGGCGCACGCGGCGCGCGCGGCGGCTGCCGGTGGCGATCAGTCCGTCCAGCTGCGTGCCGCGCAGTTTGACCAACGCGAATTCGGCGGCGACGAAGAAGCCGTTGAGAAACACCAGCAGCAGCACTGCGAGTGTCTTCAGCCCAACTGCAATCCAGAATGCGCCGTCCATGTTATCTGCCCATCTTGCCGAATACCGTTCCCAAAATGTCCGCCAACCGCACTAAGCCGATCTCGCGCTGGCGCCGGTCGAGGACGATCACGACGCGTTGGCCGCTGCGTTGCATGGCGCGCAACAACATTTCCAGACGCGTGTCTTCCTCCATGAAAAGTGCGGACTCCAAAAATGTGCCGACGGGTTGTTGCTGGTCGGCCTCGGGGAGAAAAGTCAGTTGGCGCACGTTGACCACACCCGCGACACGGCGGGTGCCATCGACCAGTTTCCAAACGGGCACATGCACGTGGTTGTCCGCAGCCACACGTTGCAGCAAATCGATCACGGGCGTTTCCAGCATTGCCGGTTCGCCCGGTTGCAACGGGGTGACGATGGCGCGGACAGGGATGCTCTGCAAATCCAGCACGCGATCGATCATCACGCGCTCATCGGCCGTCAGCCCTGCGCTGGATTCCTGCATCACCTGACGCAATTCTTCGCGGTCGCCGAAGAGCCGGCCCGAGGCCGCCCGTCCGCCACTGAAGGTGAGGATGAGGCGCGAGATGAGGCGCAGCACCCAGACCAGTGGCCGCATCAATCCGTGCACCACCGCGAACGGGCGAGAGAGCCAGAGGCAAAGGCGGTTGGGGTACTGGCGGAAGAGCATCTTGGGCAGCAGCTCGAACAAGGCGTAATACCCCAGACCGCCCAGGCTGAACATCAGCCAGAACAGCAGCGGCCGACTGCCCCAATCCAGCACGTTCTGCAAGAAGAGCAGCACGAGTAGCACGGCGAAGAAATTGGCCAGCGTGTTGCCCACGAGAATGGTCCACAGACAATCCTCCGGGTCATCCAAGAACGACTGCAACCGCGCCGCGCGCACGTCGCCCTCGCGCATCATGCGGCGCACGCGCAGACGGCTCATCTCGAACAAGCCCGTCTCCATGCCGGAAAGGAAAAACGAGACGAGCAGGCAGAAGCCCAGCGCCAATGCCATTGGCAGCACCAGCTCGATCCACTCGGTGCGTGTGAAGGCTGCGAGCATCGCGTTCATGGCCATCATGGCGAACCCTCCGCCAGCACTTCCTTGACGCGACGTTCATCGGCTTGCAGCACGGTGAAGCGCAGTCCGCTGTGTTTCACCACGCTGCCAACAGGCGGCACTTCGTCCATGCACATGGCGAGCAGCCCGCCCACGGTGTCCACTCCCGATGGGATGATGAGGCGCGGATATTCGCGCCGGAAATCCTCCAGCCAGACAGCGCCACTCAAGCGCCATTTGCTGCGGCCCAGTTTTTCCAGGACAAATTCCCCGGCCTGCGCATCGCGCCGCGTGGCGCCGATGATATCGGCCAGAATGTCCTCCAGCGTCACCATGCCCGTCGTGTTGCCGAATTCATCCAACACGATGGCCATGTCCTGTTTGGTGCGCTGAAAATTCTTCAGCAGATCCAGCAGGTTCATGTTCTCCGGCACGAACGACGGGAAGTCCACGACCTCCCCGAGGTCGATGCCGGGATGGGCCAGCAGCTTGGGCGTGTTTAATATGCCGACAATGGTGTCCGGCGACTCATCGTAGATGGGCAGATGATGATGCTTGTGAATGCGCGCGGCCGCGACCATCTGCACCTGCGAGAGATCATCGGCAATGCACGCCATCTGCGAGCGCGGCCGCATCAACTCGCCCACCATGCGCCCGTCCAGATGCATGATCTGCAGGATGATTTCCTTTTCAGACACGCCCAGCGTGCCTTGATGGCAGGCCAGTTCGAGCAGCTCCTTGTACTCCTCTTCGGTGAGCGGCGTGTACGGCTTGAAAAATTGCGGCACCAAGCGCAGCCCAAAATTGTTGAGCGATTGCGCGATGGATCGGACAGGCGAGGTGAGCCACACCAACCGCAACATCACCGGCGCCACCAACGGCGCCCAGAATTGGGGGCGTCGGACGGCGAGGGTCTTGGGCACCACCTCGCAGAAAATCAGCAGCGCCATCGCCAGCAGCGCGAGGGCCAGTCCGACCGACCAGTGCGCGTGGCGTACTCCCTCAATCCAGACCACTGCGATCAATGCGCCGTGCGCCAAGGTGTTGCCCAGCGCGATGGTGGCGATGAGGTCTTGCGGCGCGGCCAACAACTGGCGGATGCACGCGCCACGGCTCGGCCGGCGCACCAGCACCATCTGCAGACGCCAGTTGCCCAGCGTCAACAGCGCCGTTTCCGATAGGGCGAAAAAAAAGCCCGCGCCTGCAAAGAGCACCAGCAGACAGGGCCCCAGCGGTGACATTGTTTAGAGTTTTCCGAGATTCAACAGGTACGCAAATCCACCACGCCCGCCGCGCTGCGTTCAACTCAACGCCACATTCCGGCGGATGTAAGTGGGCACATCCAAATCTTCCCCGTGGTGCAACGTTCGTTCCGCCTTTTCAAATCGCCCCTTGGAAACCGACTCCAGCGCCAACTGCTGTTGCTGCACCAAGGCGGTTCGCTGCCGCGCGGCCGAATTCTTGCCGGCGTGCTTGGGTTCGGACACAGCGGCTGTTGTCGGGGTTGGCAACAACGGACGCGATGCGATGACGGTGAGGCTCAAGCGGCCTTGGCACGCGTCATCCACGGCCGCGCCGAGCATTAATTTTGCGCCCGGGCAATGCGCCGAAAGTTGTTTGGCCAGCCGGTCAATTTCTGTCGCGGAAAGTTCCGGCCCGCCCACCAAGCTCACCACCAACGCCTCCGCCATTTTCAGCGTCTGCCCCGATTCCAGCACGGGTTGCGCGAGCAGTTTGTTGAGCAAGTCATGATGGCGCGTCTCCCCCCCCGCCTCCACATGCGCCAGAACGCTGGTGGTGCGGCGACCTTTCAACGAGACGCGCAGATCGGCCAGTCCCACATTGATCACGCCATCGGCGCGCAACAACCGGCCCACCGCGCGCACGCCTTGCAGGATGATTTCGTTGGCGGCCTGGAAAGTCTCGCGCGCGCTGCGTTCTTCGCGCTGCAGATCAATCACGAGTTGATTGGGAAAACAGATCACCGTGTCGGCGGCAGCCTGCAGTTTTTCCAAACCGGCTTGTGCCTGTTCCGCACGCAGCCCTTCAAAGTCAAACGGTAACGCCACCATCGCCAGTGCAAGCGCCCTTTCTTCGCCGGCCATTTCAGCCAGCGCCGCCGCGCCACCGGTGCCCATGCCGCCCCCCAACCCAGCGAGCAACAACACGACATCCGCGCCTTCCAAATGTTTGGCGAGCTGTTTGCGGCTGGATTCAATACAACGCCGCGCCAAGCCCGCATCACCGCCGCAGCCCAAACCGCGCGTGAGCTTTTCGCCAACCACCAACTTCGCGGCCAGCCCGTGTCGTTGCAACGCTTGCGTGTCGGTGTCCACCGCGAGGAATGCTGCTTGGATGTGCCCAGCGGCCGCGAGTTGTTCGACCATCACCCCACCGGCGCCGCCGACACCGATCACGAGAACACGCACCGCCAAAGGCGCGCTGTGAGCCGCGGGAATGTTGTACAATGAAATCATGGTGTCTTACTTGGTCGCGCCCATTTTCTTTTTCAATCCGCGAAACCAATCGAACAGGCGGTTATGCTGCCCCTGCGCGGCCAATTGTCTGCCGCCGTATTCGATCAGACCAATTGCGGTGCTGTATTCGGGTTGATCCAAAATTTCCCGCAATCCACTTGCGGTATGATTGGTGGCGACGGCGGCGGGTAGTTGAAATGTCTGCTCGGCCAACTCCACCAAGCCCGATGTGCGCGCGCCGCCGCCGGTGAGAAACACACGGCCATGAAATGCGCCCAGCACGCCCGCGCGCGCCAAGTCCTGCCGGATCAACTGCAGCATCTCGTCCATGCGTGCGTGCATGATGAGGTGCAGCGCGGAGAGGCTGATGGTTTTGGACGCAAAGCCCACTTCGCTGGGCAAGGTGATGACGCCGCCATCGTCCGCAGCAGGCACGGCCCGGCCGTGTTCTTTCTTCAACTGCTCAGCGCGGTGCAGTGTGACTTTTAAGCCGATGGCAATGTCGTTGGTGACGTGATCGCCGCCCACGGGCAGCACGCCGCTGTGCCGGGGCACGCCGCCCAAATACAACGCGTACTCGGTGACGCCCGCACCCAAGTCCACCAACAGCGCACCCTGCTGGCATTGCTCCGCGTTGAGCACCGCCAAGGCCGAGGCGCGTCCGCTGAAGATCGCCGCCTCGACATCCAATTGCAGGCCGCGCACCAACCGGATGGAGTTCTGCACCCGATTGCTGCGGCCGTGGATGACGTGGACATCCACCTCCAACCGCGATCCCAACAGGCCCACCGGCGACACCACGCCGGGATGTTGGTCCACGTGGAAATGCTGGCGCACGGTGTGGATCACCGCGTGGTCGGCGGGGACATTCACGGCACTCGCATGCGCGACGACCGACTCCACATCGTCCTCGTCAATCACGTGGTTCGGCGCCGACGTCGGCAGGATGCCGCGATTGTTAAAACTGGCGATGTGCGCGCCGGTCACAGCGAGAAAGACACTGCCGATCTCGGCATCCGACATCTTCTCAGCCTCGGCCACCGCGCGGCGAATGTCCTCTTCGGCCGCAGTGGTATTGACGATCTCCCCTTTGCTCACCCCCCGCGAGGGCACACAGCCAGCCCCGAGGATGTTCAGCGGTTCGCCCGGCACGGCTTCGGCCACGACGGCGCAGACTTTCGATGTGCCGATCTCCAATCCGGCAACGATGAATTTGTCGTCAAACATTGTTTCGTGGTGGGGCCACCGTGCGGGCACGCCCCTTGGCTGGGGGCGCGGCGGGTGCGTTGCCCTGTTCCTGCCAGCGCACGGGCAGATTGTTTTTGACCGATAGATCCACGGCAGCGGCCACGCGATGATGTTGCCGCCCGTAGTCATGGATGAACCTCCAGCGTCGCAGTTGGCGATCCATCTGCGACAATCCCAAGGTCACTTCGCAGCCTTGCCACGTGCGCACCATCAGCGTTTGCGGCGCGGAAACCTCCACCTGCTGCAACTGCACGAGGCCAGCCATCGGGGAACGATCGAATTGCTTGATGAGATCCAAAGCCGCGCGCACTTGTGGTTGATGAATCGCCCGGCCGGGCAGCAGCAATCCCGGATCCACACCCGTGAGCAGCGGCAGCCACGCCTGTCCTTGCTTCACCGCCTCGGTCGCGGGGGCCGGCTCCATGACGTATCCATCGGCGTCCATCTGATAAATCACCCGCACATAATCGCCCGCGGCACGGCGCCGGTACACGAGTACCTGTGCGACCGGACGGCGCTCTGCGATACGCACGCGCAAGGTGTCCGGCAACACGCGATCCACCGAGGCCGTGCGAATGGCGGGCACCGCTTCGAGGTTTCGCTTCACGCGCAGCAAATCCATACCGAACAAATTCTCGCCGACCTTGACCCCTGACCACGCTCGCAACTGAGCATCGCCCAAGATGCCGTCGGTCCGCAGATCCACCGTGCGGATGGCAAACGCGCGGTTCTCGTAAAACAGCCGATCCAACATCCACTTACCACCGCGCCACACGCCAAAAAATAACAGCGTCCCGCCCAACAGAATGCCCGCGATCTTGGAGGCGATTGTCAATCGCTCGCGCCGCACCTGCTCCGCGCTCAGCTTGACGTCAAGCAGCGCTTGCCTGCGGTGCCGACGATTGCGTGTGTTTCCCCACATGATCAGTGATTGCTTCCGCAATGCGCGGCTCGGGCGAGCGCCAGCTCCACCATACGACCGCAGAGTTCGTTAAACCCAATGCCAGCGGCCGCCGCAGCTTTGGGAAACAAACTGGTTTCCGTCATGCCCGGCAGCGTGTTGACCTCCAACACGACGGGCGGGCCAGTCTCCGGAACGATCAAGTCCGTGCGCCCGTAATCCTGCGCGCCCACCGCGTGAAACGCCATCAAGCCGACCGCCTGCAGTCGGCGGGTCATCACTGCATCAAAGTCCGCCGGACAAAAATAATCCGTGGCGCCCTTCGTGTATTTGTTGTGATAATCGTACGCCCCTTGCTTGGGGCGTATCTCCACCACGGGCAACGGTCGATCGCCCAAGATAGCCACCGTGACCTCGCGCCCGGAAATTTTCTCTTCGCATAACACGCGGTCGCCATGCCGAAAACTTTCCTGCAACGCAGCACTCCACTCGCCCTCTTGCCCCACGAACTGCAAACCCACACTGGATCCTTGGCACGCGGGCTTGAGCACCATCGGCATCCGCAACGCCGCCGGACAAAGAGCAGCGGCGGTGTTCATCACCGCCCAGCGCGGTGTGGGAACGGCTGCAGTTTCAAATCGCTCCTTGGAAAGAATCTTATCAAAGGCCACACGACTCCCCTCCTCACCGGTGCCGGTGAACGGCACGCCTGCAGCACTCAACTCAGCCTGCACTTGGCCATCCTCGCCGTAGGTGCCGTGCAGCGCCAGAAACACCGCGTCGGTGCCTGCCGGCAGTCGCCATTTTCTTTCGATAGGATCCACTTCGGAAACGTGATGACCCAGCGTGCGCAGCGCCCGCGCCACCGCAGCACCACTGCGCAACGATACCTCGCGCTCAGCGCTTGGCCCGCCAGCAAATACGGTGATGTGAAACCCTCCTCCCAAAGCCTCCCCCGCCGCTGAACGTATCTGAAATGGTGCCGGAAGAAAACTTCCTTTTTCAAGGTGCCCGCCGGAATCACTCGCCCACGATCTGCACTTCAGTGTGCAGTTCGATGCCGCGCATGACCTTGGCCTTCTCTTGGATGAGCGCGATGAGTTCCAACACGTCCTTCGCCGTGGCATGCCCATCGTTGATGATGAAATTGCCGTGCACATCAGAGACCACTGCCCCGCCAACGCGCGTGCCCTTTAGCCCCAACTCATCCACCAGTTTGCCCGCCGGACATTCACTGGGATTCTTGAACATGCAACCTGCGCTCTTGGCGCCCGGCTGCGATGCGTGGCGCTTCTCGCTGAACTGGCGCATGCGTGCGGCCACCTCACTGGGACTGGCGCTGGTTCCGCGCAGCACCGCGCCCAGCGCAATACGCTCCTTCAGCAGCGGGCAACTGCGGTACTGGGCCTCCACTTGGTCGCGCGGGATTTCCTCGATGTTCCCCGCGCGATCCATGACGCGAATGGATTCCACCATCGCGAACGTCTCCGAACCCATCGCACCAGCGTTCATCCGCAGCGCGCCGCCCAAGTTGCCCGGGATGCCCTCCAAAAATTCGAACCCTGCCAGCCCGTGATTGCGCGCATCGTTGGCCAGATGCTTCAGCCGCACACCTGCGCCGCAGTAAATCTTGCTGCCGCGCATTTCCATTTTGGAAAATGCGCCCGCCGATAAATGGATGACCACACCGCGAAATCCGCCGTCCTTCACCAACAGATTGGAGCCGCGCCCCAAGATAAACACCGGCAGCGGCCGCGCGTGGCAATACGCCAGCACCTTGGCGAGATCCGTTTCCGAGGCCGGCTCCACAAACACATCCGCCGGCCCGCCGACACGCAGCGTGGTACGGCGCGCCATCGGTTCATCCGCGCGCACCCCCGACTCCGGCGCGAGCAACCCGCGCAGAGCCGCCGCCACGTCACTTCCTTTCAATGCACATTGCATGGCCAATTGATGCGCCGTCTGCGTGATGTCCCCTGCCCCGAGAAATAATACCATGTCGCCCGGTTGCATGGCCAATCGGACTTGCTCGTGCAGATCGTCCAACGTTGGCGCAAACGCGGCGGGCAATCCCTGCTCGGCCACCGCATCGGCCAACCGCTGTCCATTGACCTCCGGAATGACTGGTTCGCTGGCCGCGTACACCTCGGTGATCCACACACGGTCGGCACCCTTGAAGCAGCGGGCAAAATCTTTGAGCAGAAACTGCGTACGCGTGTAGCGGTGCGGCTGGAATGCCACCAGCAAGCGCCCCGCATGGCGGCTGCGCATGGAGGCAATCGTGGCCTCGATCTCGCGCGGATGATGTCCGTAATCGTCAACGATCCGGAATTGTCCGTCGCGAAACAATTCCTGCTGGCGACGGGCCACGCCTCGGAATGTCTCCAGTGCCGCCGCAATTTTCTCCACTGCAAATCCATTGTGATGAAGAAAAGCCGCCACCGCTCCGGCGTTGGACATGTTTTTTGCGCCCGCCAATTTCAGCGCGAATGAACCAAGCCGATTGCCTTCGTGCCACAGATCAAAACACGCGCCGCCATCCGCCGCCGCTTCCAACGGCTCCACCCTGTACTGCGCTGCGGGATTGAGGCCAAAGGAAATCATGCTGGGCCGGGCCGCAAACATGGCCACCAACCGAGGATCATCCGCACAATAAAACACCGCGCCACTCACCTGCGCCGCAAACGTTGCAAACTCCGCGCACACCGCCGCGATGTTGGCGTAGTAATCCAGATGCTCCTCGTCAACGTTGAGCACCAGCGCCTGCTCAGGATGAAACTCGCGCAGCGTGCCGTCGCTTTCATCGGCCTCCACCACCATGAAGCGGTCATCTCCGCGTAGCTGCGCCGAGCGTTCCCATTGTGGCACATGCCCGCCGACGGCGTGGCTTGGATCCGCCCCGAGTTCTTTCAAGGCATGCGCCAGCAACCCTGTCGTCGTGGTCTTCCCGTGCATCCCAGCGACGCAGACGCCGCGTCGTCCCTGCATCAACGCAGCCAGCATGGTGGCCCGGCGAACCAGCGGCAGCCCCATGCGTTGCGCCTGTTCCAGCACTGGATTGTCCCGCCGAACGGCTGAGGTGTAAATCACCAGCCTCGACCGGCTGGCGGACAGATGCGCAGCGGCGTGCCCAAGCCGGATGTCCGCCCCACGCGCGCGCAGTCGGCGCACGGCATCGTTCTCGCGCGCGTCCGAACCGCACACATGCAGGCCGTGATCCAGCAACAGATGCCCCAGGCCGCTCATTCCGCAGCCTCCGGCTCCGATCAAATACACCGGGGCGCCCGCTGGCGCAGTGGCCAGCCACTGGCTCACTTCGGCGCGGTCGGAATAGGTCAGGCTGCCATGCTGCAATTGGGGATCCTTCCTTTCCATGCGTGTTGCCGATCTGCCGTCGAAGGTTGCTGAATGCTGGATAGAATTTGCGCGGCCACGCGACTGGCGGCCTGCGGTGCGTCCATGGCACCAAGTGCCAGCCGGAACGGTACTGGACTGGCCAAGAGCCGCTGCACAGCCGCCGAGACCTCGCTGGGGTTGGCCGTTTGTTCCAGGACTAACGCCGCGCCTTGCGCCGCAAATTCGCGCGCGTTGTGCCGCTGATGATCGTCAGCCGATGTGGGCAACGGCACCAGCAACGCAGGCAATCGTGCCGCCGCAATTTCTGCCAGCGAGGAAGCACCCGCGCGGCCTACCGCGACATCCGCCGCGCCCAGTGCTGCGGGCATATCCGCGTAAAATGCGTGCACCTGCGCCGTGGCATGGTGACTGTGATAAACACCGCGCACCCGTTCATCTTCACCATCGCCGCAAAGGTGGAGGAACTGCAGGCTAGGATGGGCACGCAACCATTGTGGCACGGCGGCCAGCGCAAGGTGGTTGATGGCGCGCGCGCCTTGGCTGCCGCCCATGATCAGCAGCACAGGCCGGTGGGGATCCAAGCCCAGCCGAATGCAACTCGCAGCCTTGTCCAAATTGGAAAACGCGCCCCGCACGGGCGTGCCGGTGGTTTCAACGGTCGTGTGCAGGAAGCGATGGCGGGCGCAGTCGAAGCCGACAAACACCTTGTCGGCCAACGGGGCAAGCAAGCGATTGGCGCGTCCGGGAATCGTGTTGGATTCGTGAATGAACACGGGCGCACCAAGTGCGCGGCCCAAAAGAACCGGCGCAGCGCTGGTGAAACCGCCCATCGACAGGACGGCATCGGGCGGGTGCTGGCGATAGATTTCACGAAGGGCGCGGAGAGAATGCAGCAAGCCTCGCACAAATCGCCACGGAGCACGGGGCTGCCACGACACGGCCGGCAGTTCGCGGGTTGGAAAATCGCGCTGAGAATTCGCGGTCTGCTGATCAATGCGCTTGCCAGAAATTAGCAGCGTCACGACAGCACCCTCGCGTTGCAACTCGCGTGCCACTGCAACGCCGGGAAAGAAGTGTCCGCCGGTTCCGCCGCAGGCGATGTACACTTGCGGCGCGCGTTGGGTGGTTCCGCTCATGGCGCTTCGGCGAACGGGTTTCCTTCCAATGGCGCAGTGCCCTGCTCATTCGATGTTGCTGCGGGTGTTGGCTCGGATTCAGCGGCATGACTGGCGATGCTCAGCAACAGTCCCACCACGGTCAGCATCGCGAAGAGGCTTGAGCCGCCGTAGCTGATGAAGGGCAGCGGCAGTCCTTTGTTCGGCAGGGCGCTAGTGACCACGCCGATGTTGATGAATGCCTGCAGGCCGATGAGGAAGGTCAAGCCGCAGCCGAGCAGTTGGCCGAAGCGATTGCCGCTGCGCCAGGAAATGTAGAGGCCGCAGAGCACAATCACCATGAAGGCCACGACGACGGCCAGCGTGGCAATCGCGCCCAGCTCTTCGCCAATGATCGAGAAAATGAAATCGGTGTGGTGCTCCGGGACAAATCCCAGTTTCTGGCGGCCGTTGCCCAGCCCCAATCCAGTGGCACCGCCGGAGCCCAATGCGAGCATGGCGTGATAAGCCTGGAAACCGGCGTCGGCCTTGTGCTCGTCAGGATGCAGAAAGGCCATGATGCGGCGCATGCGAACCGG
Organism: Pedosphaera sp.; assembly: GCA_009695465.1. Lineage (GTDB taxonomy): Bacteria > Verrucomicrobiota > Verrucomicrobiia > Limisphaerales > UBA1100 > SYLI01. The sequence continues at coordinate 14,358 of SIAW01000021.1, read as the reverse complement.
ATCATTAAACACCGCCAGCGCAAAGAGGGCGACGCCCGCCAAGGCTGGCGGCACGAGGTAACGCCAGTCGGCTCCAGCCACGAGCAGCACGATGATGCTCACTGTGGCCAAGAGTAGTGTGGTGCCAAAGTCAGGTTCCTTGAAAATTAATCCCAGCAGGACAGCGAGCACGATGCCGGGAATCAGCAGGCCGCGTTTGAACTCGCGCATCTTATCGTGGAACTTCGCGCCGTACGCGGCCAAAGCCACCAAGAGGCCGACCTTCGCCAGTTCCGAAGGTTGAAAATGCATCGGCCCAAGATTGAACCAGCGACGTGCCCCATTTCGCTCAACGCCGATGCCGGGGATGAGAACGAGGACGAGCAGCAGCAAGGTCAACCCCAGCAACGGCCACGCGAAGGATTGCAGGCGGCGGTAGTCGATGATGGTGGCGGCCATGCAGGCGATGAGGCCCAGTCCGCCCCACGCGAGCTGCATGATGAGATAGCGCGAACCGCTCTGCGCCATGCTCGCGCTGTAGAGCATCACCATGCCCAGCGCCATCAGCCCGGCCACTGCGGCCACGAGGATGGTCGTCGCCCATTTCATCGAAGCACTGTTAAAAGCAACCACCCCGGCACCCGGCCGTGAATCGGTCCGTGGTGTCCGGGGTGGGCGTGATTGTTACCGAGCTTCACCCCTATTCAAGGCCCGGATTGATCGGACCGGAGGCAGTGGACGGAGCGGGCACAGCGGGTGCGGTGGAGAACTTGGAACCCGCCGGCAGCTTCAATTTTTGTTCCGGCATGAGCCTCTCGCTCTGCAGGCTGTTCGCTTCGCGCAACGCCTTTACCGATGTCCCAAAACGTTTGGCGATGGTGCTGAGGTTGTCACCTTTCTTCACAACGTACGTGTCCGATGCGGCAGCCGGAGTCCCCGCATTCGGGCCAGCACCACCGGGTGCAGGCGTCGTCGCAACCGACACGGGGATGCTGACCTTCTGGCCAATCTGCAACTTGGTGGGCGTCACAGTGGGGTTTGCATCCTGAATCGCCTTGAAGCGCACGTTATACTTCTTGGCCAATAAATAGAAGTTGTCGCCTTGTTGAATCACATGTTCCGAAGCACCCGCAGCGGGCGGCGGCGTGGTCGCGCCGGCAGCCGGGCCACCGGGAGTCGGCAACGCGGGCAATCCCGGTAACGCGGGCGTACCGCCAGTTGCACCGCCGAGTGGCGGCGTCGTCGCGCCGCCAGCGACTCCACCAGGAGGCACGGGCAACGGCAGATTCGATCCACCGGCGCCGGGCAACGCACCGCCCGTCGCCGGGCCTGCGCCTGCGGCGGGTGTGCCACCTGCCCCATCGGGCGGCGGCAACGCAGGCAGTTGATTATTTTCTGCGACGTTCACCTTTTGCGACTCCTTGGCTTCATCGCTCTTCTGGCTGCAAGCATTGAAGAGGATGCCGCTAAAAAGCGCCACGTGCGCCAGCACGATGACGATCACTGCGACGCGCATGTTGGAACGACCGCGGCTGGCTTTTTCCAGTGCCATTCCGGGTTGAATGTTGGGGTTGGGATTTTTCATAGGCCTCCTTCAGAATCTGTAATTTCTCCGGATCTCCTTGGTTGACTCACACTGCCCGCTCCTTGAACCGACCTTTCTATTTAACGGCGCAAGGTGGGCGGGTAAATCCAATTGTGTCACGACTTATGAGCCGCCTGTTGATAGGTCGCCTCCGCCGATTCACGCTGCTGGTGTCCCCGGTGTTCGACGAGTTCTCGGAACGCCTTACCGCGCGCCTTGTAGTTTTCGAACATGTCGAAACTTGCGCACGCCGGCGACAGCAGAACTACGTCTCCCGGGGTTGCCTCCCTCCCTGCTCCTGCCACGCAATCTGCCAGCGTATCAGTCAAAGTGCAAGCCGTAAAAAGTCCCCACGCCGAACGGATTTTCTCGCGCGCTTGCCCCAATAGAAAAGCCCCTTTGACTCGCTCCGCCAGCATTGGGCCCACGTCATGAAAATCCAATCCCTTGTCCAATCCACCGGCGATTAGCCACACATTCTTCCGGCCGCCCGGCCCCTCTGGCATCGCCTCCAACGCATTGCGCAACGCATCCACATTGGTGCCTTTGGAGTCGTTGTAAAACCTCACCCCCGCGATCTCGGCCACACACTCGCAGCGATGTTCCTGCGGTTGATACTGCTCCAAGGTCGAACGCATTTCCTCCAGCGACAATCGCAGCAAACGTCCCACCGCCAGCGCGGCCATTAAATTTTCGGCGTTGTGCTGGCCGATCAACTGGCACCGGCTCATGTCCAGCAACGGGCCGCTCCAGTCCGGCAATCGGCTGACCAACAGCGACCGATCCAAATACAAATCCGCCGCTGTTTCCCGCGCGCTGAACGTGATCGTCTTTGCCGACGGCGCCGCACCCAGCGCCTGCAGTTGCTGCAGCGCTTCGTACTGCACGATGGCCCAGTCAAACACCTGCTGGTTTTTGAACAGGCGCGCCTTCGCCCGCGCATATTCGGCCATCGTTGCGTGGCGATCCAAATGATCGGGCGTGATGTTCATCAACACCGCGACTGACGGCCGGAAAAATTCAATCGTCTCCAATTGAAACGAACTGACCTCGATGGTCAGATAATCCAGATCGTTGCTCTGCTCCGCCACAGCGCAGAGTGGCAGCCCAATGTTGCCCGCCGCGACGGTGCGGCGATGCGCGCCCTGCAACATCAGCGCCACCAATTCTGTCGTGGTGGTTTTGCCATTGGTTCCAGTGATGGAAATGTTGGGGCAGCGAGAATGCCGATAGCCCAGCTCCAGTTCGCCAATCACCGGCACGCCGAGCGCACGTTGCCTCGCGACAATCGGCTGGCTCAGCGGCACGCCCGGACTGACGACGACCAAATCGAATCCATCAAGTCCCTGCCCGTCCGTTCCCAGTTGCACCGTCGCACCCGCGTTGCGCAGTGGCTGCACGCTGTCGCGAAGGCGCGGCGTGTCCGCCGCGTCCGCCGCTGTGACTACCGCGCCGTGCGCCAAGAGTAGGCGGCCTGCCGCCAATCCGCTGGCGCCAAGGCCGACCACCAAAATCCGTTTGCCTGTCCACTCGCCCATCGTTCAACGCAGTTTCAAGGTCGCCAACGCCAGCACGGCGAAGAAGACGCCCATGATGTAAAATCGGATGACCACTTGGTTTTCGTGCCAGTGGAGTTTCTGGAAGTGGTGATGCAGGGGCGACATCAAGAAAATGCGGCGCCCTTCTCCCGTGCGCAGTCGCGTGTATTTGAACCACCCGCGTTGCAGCAACACGGACAACGCCTCCAACACAAACACGCCGCCAGCGATCAGCAGCACAAACGGTTGATGGATCAACACCGCAATAATCCCCAGCGCACCGCCCAGCGCCAATGATCCCGTGTCACCCATGAACACCTGCGCGGGGTGACAGTTGAACCAGAGAAAACCAAAGCTGGCGCCGATCATGGCTGCGCACACCACTGACAAATCCCCCGCACCGGGCACGTGCGGCATGTTGAGATAAGCCGCTTGCTCGCGATGGCCGGCGAGGTACGTGAAGACCAGAAGCACCGTCGCCACAATGGCGGTGCTGCCGATGGCCAGTCCATCCAGTCCGTCGGTGAGGTTCACGGCGTTGGAGCTGCCCACGATGGTCAGGATCGTCAGCAGCACGCCCAACACGCCCACGCCCGTCAGCACCGGATGCTTGGCGAACGGCACCATGATGGAGGAAATCAGATTGTGCGTCTCCACTTTGCCCTGCTGGCTGCCGCCCAAAAACACTTCGCTGTTCACCGGCAGATACCACAGGAAAATCCCGACGAACAGTGCCAGCCCAAACTGCACCACCAACTTCACCGTGGCGCGCACGCCACCGCTTTGCTGTTTGGTGATCTTGGAGTAGTCGTCGTAAAAACCCAGCAGGCACAACACCAACATCGCGCCCAGCGTCAGTGTCACCAGCGGATTCCACTGCGCCCACAGCAACGCCGTGATGTCGATCACGCCCACGATCAGCAGTCCGCCCATCGTGGGCACGCCGCGCTTGCTGATGCCATCGGCGGTGATGCCGCCCATCTCGCGCGCGCGGTCTTCGTACTCCTGCCGCACGCGCAGGCTGCGCAGCCATTCAATGACGCGCGGCCCCAGCCACAGGCTCAGCAACAACGCCGTCACCGCCGCGCCGGCTGCGCGAAAGGTGATGTACTGGAACACGCGCAGGCCGGACAACGCGTCCGCCCAAGCGGGATGGCCGTGTAGCGCCATCCAGTCCGAGAGTTGGCTGAGGTAATAAAACATCCTTGCTGGCCAGCGGCCAAAACCTGCTCACGCTCCTTGCGAAAATGCGGCGCAGACTTCTTCCAAACGCGCCGCGCGCGATGCCTTCAATAAAACCACATCGCCCGGCCGCGCCAGTTCACGCAGCAGACTGCCTGCCTCCGCGTTGTTGCGCAGCACATGCACCTCGGCCAAACCCGCTGCGCGAGCTGCCTCGGCGGTCACGCCGGCGTGTTCGCCCACGGCCAACAACACGTCCACGCGCGACTCAACAGCTTTACGCCCAGCCTCCGTATGCGCGGCGATGGTGTGCGCGCCCAGTTCTGAAAAATCACCCAGCACAACCAGTCGCCTGCCGCTGCAGGGCATTTCGCACAACGCTGAAAGCGCCGCACTGACCGAGTCCGCGTTGGCGTTGTAAGTGTCGTCGAGCAGGCGCACGCCGCGCACATCGCGCGATTGCAGCCGCCCTTTAGCCGGCTGACATTCAGCCAGTCCCTGAGCGATGGCCGGCTGCGCCAATCCCAATTCCGCTGCAACGGCGATGGCCAAGAGCGCGTTGGTCACATGATGGCGCCCCAGCAAATTCAGACGGTACAGACCACACGCCGCAGCGATCGGGCCAGCAGCAATAAATGTCGCACCTGTTGAATCCACTGTGATGTTCTCCGCGCGCCAATCGTTCCGTGCCGCCAAACCGATGGTCACCACGGGGGCCGCGCTCCTCTGCGCGATGTAGTGACTCCAGTCACTGTCACCGTACAGAAAAAGTTTCCCACACGCTGGCAACAATTCGCCGAGCGCCCCCTCCTCGCGCGCCACGCCGGCCAAGTCGCCAAAGTGCTCAAGATGCTCGCGCCCGATGGACGTGATAAGACCAAACTGCGGCCGGGCCATCTGCACCAGCGGGCCCAGTTCGCCCGGATGATTGGTGCCCAACTCCAACACGGCAGCACGATGCGCGGCCTCCAATCGAAGCAACGTCAGCGGCACGCCGATGTCATTATTGAAACTGGCCTCGCTCCACAACGTGGGCAGCGACGGGCGCAGCACGGCCGCCAGCAATTCTTTGGTGCTGGTCTTGCCGTTGGATCCCGCGACCGCAATCACTGGCAGTTGGAAATCCCCGCGATAGCACGCCGCCAGTCGGCCCAGCGCCAAGCGGGTGTTATCCACCTGCACCACCGCGCAGCCTTCGGGCACTTCGCAGGCACGCGAGACCAGCACCGCGCGGGCACCCGCTTGGGCCACCGTGGAAATGAAGTCGTGCCCGTCAAAACGATCGCCCGGCAATGCGATGAACAGGTTGCCTGCCTTCACGCGGCGCGAATCGGTGGTGACACCGGTGCAGGAACCCGAGGCATCACCGCGCACCAATCGTCCGCCGGCCGCAGACACGAGGTATTGGAGCGTGCGCGTTTCCATGATTCACCGACCGTGGCCCAGCGCCGCCAACACAGTCGTCGCATGTTGCCGATCATCAAACACAGCAACGGCATCGCCTGCCTCTTGGTATGTCTCGTGGCCTTTGCCCGCCAGCAAGACAGTGTCACCGGGCTGTGCTTGTTGGAGGATTTTCTCAATGGCGCGCGCGCGATCCAGCTCGATCTCACAACCATCACTGCGGCCGCAATGATAGCCCGCGACAATCTGCGCCGCGATGGTCTCCGGCGATTCGCGGCGTGGATTGTCGTTGGTGACTAGGGTGATGTCGGCCAACTCAGCGGCGACCTCTCCCATCGCCGGGCGCTTGCCGGCATCACGATTGCCGCCGCAACCGAACAGTAGCAACAACCGACCGCGGGTGATTTCGCGCAAGGTGATCAACACCTGTCGCAGCGCGTCATCGGTGTGGGCGTAATCCACGAACACCGCAAAGGGCTGGCCGCAGTCAACCGGCTCCAATCGCCCCGGCGCGGGCGGCGCTGTCGCCATCGCGCATTGAATGGTCTTCGCATCCAGTCCCATCGCCAGTCCGACGCCGATGGCAGCGAGGGCGTTGCTGACATTGTGCCGACCGATCAATGGAAATTGCTGATCCCATTCGCCCGCGCGCGCGCCGGCATTGGCCACGTGAAAGTGTGTTTCCTGCGCGCCCAATTGCTGGATCCTGCCGCGTAATCCGCTGCCATCTGACAAACCGAAACTGGTGGTCTCCTCAGCGGACAGCGTCGATGCCAGTCGCTGGCCGTAGAGATCGTCCACATTAATGATCGCCGTTCCGGGCGCGCGATCGGGGTGCAGCATTTCAAAGAGCCGTCGCTTGGCGGTAAAATACTTTTCCATGTCACCGTGATAATCCAAATGGTCGCGCGTGAGATTGGTGAAGACACCGGCATGAAACTGAATCTCCTCCACGCGATGCTGGCAGAGCGCGTGCGAACTGACCTCCATCACGCAAGCGTCGCAACCGGCATCGCGCATGCGGGCAAACATCTGCTGGAGATCGAGCGACTCGGGTGTGGTGCGACTGGCGGGAATCACGCGGTCGCCCGTGTCGTACTCCACCGTGCCCAGCATGCCCGTGCGGATGCCCGCAGAGTTGAGCAGGTGCCGCACAAGAAACGCGACGGTGGTCTTGCCGTTGGTTCCGGTGATGCCGATGACACGCAGGGCGCGACTGGGCTGGCCATAAAATGCCGCCGCCACGCGGGCCATCGCTTGTCGCGCGTTGGGAACGATGATTTGCGGGATGGTCGGCGGCAGTGCTGCTGCGGACTCGGCCACCACGGCGACTGCACCGTTTGCTGCGGCCGGCGCTGAGAATTTTGCGCCGTCCACACGCGAGCCGGGCAACGCGAAGAAAAGAATGCCCGGCGTCACTTGACGCGAATCATAAGCAAGCCCGCGACACTCGACCTCAACGCCGCCCGAAACGGTGCGCGGCTGCAGGGCACCCAGCAACGCCGAAAGTTTCATCGCTACGGACGGCGCGGTTGGGACTTGGCGGCGGCGGAACTCAGATTGGCATCCGGATTCAAGTCCGGCTTGATTGCCAGATAACTGGCAGCGCGCTCAGCGATAGCCTTGAACACCGGTGCGGCCACCACGCCGCCGTAATATTCCCCCTGCGGTTCGTCCATGGAAACGAGGATACACAGTTCGGGCGCGTCGGCAGGAAAAAATCCGATGAACGAGGAATAATATTTGCCGGGCAGATAACCGCCGGGACCGGGCTTCTGCGCCGTGCCCGTTTTGCCCGCCACAGAATGGTACGGCAACCGCGCCAGTTTGGCGGTGCCTTCGGCGCCGACGACCGTCTTGAGAGCGCGCGTCATCTGCGTGGCAGCCTCAGGTTTAATCACCTGCCGCACCGCCTTGGCGGGAAAGCGCACGACCACTTGCCCCTCGTCATTGGCCAGATGATCCACGATGCGCGGTTGCATCAACTGCCCGCGATTGGCAATCGCACTCATCATCATCACCATCTGCAACGGCGTGGCGCTCATCTCGTGCCCCATCGGCACGCGCGTGATCGACAGCGCGTTCCAGCGCGGCAATGGATGCACGACGCCCGCGACTTCGCCCGGCAATTGCACCGCGGTCCTGCGTCCAAAACCGAAGTCGTGGATGTACTGGTGCAGCAACGGCGCGCCCAACAGCATGCCCACCTTGGCCGCGCCAATGTTGGAGGACTTGGTGATGATGCCTTCGACGCTCAGCAGTCCGTACGGATGATGGTCGTGGAGCACTTTGCCCGCGTAGAGAAATTGTCCCTCGCCGCAGTGGAACTGGCTCTTCAGCGTGGTCTTTTCCTGATTGAGCGCGGCGGCAATCGGCACGATCTTAAAAGTCGAGCCTGGCTCGGACAGATCCGTCACCGCGCGATTGCGCCGTTGCGCATCGGCAGCCTCTCCGGGTTTATTGGGATCGAACGTCGGCGCATTCGCCATCGCCAGAATGTCACCGGTACGTGGACGCACCACGATGACCGTCGCACCCTGCGGCTGATGCTTTTTGATGGCGACAGCCAACTCGGTCTCCACGATGTTCTGCATGCCCGCATCCAGCGTCAGCACCACATTGAGTCCGTTGCGCGCCGGCACATCCTGCACGCGATGCTCCACCTTCTCGCGCTTGCGGGCATCGGTCTCGATCACCCGCCAGCCGCGCGCGCCCGTCAGGTGCGAATCCATCGCCGACTCAATCCCTTCCTTGCCGGCGTGATCATCGCCGCCCACAAATCCCAGCACATGCGCAGCCAGTGCGCCCGATGGATACAGCCGCTGCTGATCCTCAGTGCGGTCGGCAAAAATGGCGCGCTGCCGCAGGCCGGTGTAAAATTGCCGCTGCTCACCCGCTAATCGCGCAGGCTCGTCGGGCAACGCCATCGTGGCCATCGTGGATTTCACCGCCTCCCACATCTCCGGCTTCACTTTGCGCCGCAGCACCACGTACCGGTTGGTTTTGAGTTCACCTGTCGTGGATCTCTGCAAGGTCGGGCGCAGCCGCTTTTCCAGCTCCACCGGATCTAACTGCAATACCGGCGCCAGTGCGCGCGCGACTTCGGCGTGGTATTTGCCCAGCAACGCCGGATCGGCGCAGACGCTCTTCACAAATTTGCTCGTCGCCAGTTTGTTTCCACGGATGTCAAAGATGTCGCCACGGCGCGGCTCCAGAATCACCGTGCGAGTGGTGTTATCGCGCGCCGTGTCGTGCAGTTGCTCGTGCCGCACGATCTGCAGATCCACCAGCCGATAGGCCAGCGCCCCAAAGGAAATCATCAGCATCGCCGCAAAACAAATCAGCCAGCGTCGCCCGGCTTTTGTCGGCTGCAGCGGCTGATGTGTGGATGCGGATTGTGCCATTGCCGATTACCGGCTGGCCGCGCGCAGGGGACGAGTGAAGGTCTCCGCTGTCGGCTCCGGTGCCACCACCACTTGCTGCGGTTTGGGCACCTCCAAATTCAGCCGCCACTCGCGCGCCAACTGATCGAGCATCTGCGGCGATTTCAACTGCGCGAGGATGTCGTTGTACCGCTTGTCCTCCTGCCGCAGCGCGGTGAGATGTTCCTCACGCTTCTTCATCTCCTCGCCCAGCTTTGCGATTTGCTGTTTTTGCCAGACGTAACCCAGTCCCAGCGCGCAGGTGACCAAGCAGATCATCGCGGCTTTCAGTGCCGGCACAAATCGCTCTCTGGAAAGATTCTTTTGATTCATCTCAGTTGGTTTTCGTCACGCGAAAGAAGCGCAGATTGCCCGCCGCATCCACCGGCACCGCGTCCGTCGCTCCCGCACCCGTGCGGATTGCCCCGACGTTTTGCCACGACTGTTGATCCACCGAACCCTGCACCTGATATTTGCCGCCGGCAGTGGTGTTCCATTGCATCTGCATGTTCCGGCCCGATCCCGTCAACGACGCCTGCACCGCCGGCACCGCCCGCGCCGCAGTGGCACTGCTGGCGGCGGTGTTGCGCACGGTCGTCAACCGACTGGCCGCGGTTGTTGTCCGACTCGCAGTGGTACTCGCGCTGCCCGTTGATGCGGCTGCGCGACTCACGACCGCCTTCGTCGCTGCGGTGACCGCCACGGTCTTGGTCGCGCCCGTGGCCGCGCCTTTTGGCTCGATATAACCCGAACGTGTCACGGCGGAGGGAAGTGCAGGCTGCGCTGTCCGCGCTTGGCTCACTATGTTTCGCAAAGTGTTCGCCGAAGCTGTGCGTGAAATTGTCAATCGATTGGCGGCGGCCGCACTGGACAGCGCGGCCTGTGACGGACTGGCGGCGCCTGCTTTCACTGTCGAGATGCGTCCGGCCGTCATGCCGCTCGCAACCGGACCCATCGGTGATGTCCGAACTTCGTTACCTGTCGCCGTTTGCGCCGTGCTACGAAGAATTATCGTTGCAGCGGCGCCAGCCGCAGCCTGTGCAACAGTGGCAGCCTGCGCCACTTGCTGATCCACTGCGCGCTCCACGGCCTCCTGTTGGACTGCGGCGCGTCCGGCCAATTCTGTTTTCACGGGGTCTTCCGGTTTGGCCACTTGCCCCGCCAACGTGACGCCGTTCGCGGCCGTGCCCTCGTAATTCACATCCGCTCCGGCCGTGATGTCCTGTTCGGCCGTAGGTGCAAATTGTCTGACCGATAAAATGGCATGCCGGTCGCGGATGTAATCCACCCACGCCACACCGAAATTTCCATGACCGTCCACTGCAACCGTTGGTTGGCGCTGATGATACAAGACGCGCGTGTTGGCCCGGAATTCCGCACCGCCCGAGAGCAGCCGTCCATGCACTTCGTAACCACCGGTCTGGCGCACCTCGCATTGCCATGCCACCAGCACCTCTTTGCCGGACGCTGCCAGCGACGGCGAGCTTTGCTTGCCGATGACCCACGTGTTGAGCCGCACACCTTCGCTCAGCGGCAATCCATCGGCTCCAAACGTGCGCGCAAAAATATCGCCGAGATTGGCCATCGTCTTTTCATCCTGCTGCACCCACGCCAACGCAAATCCATCCCCCATCGCCGCCAACACAGGTTCGGAGCAAACCACGTCGGTTCCGTTCAAGCGATACTCGTTGCCGGTCGCAATGCCTTGCGCTGAAAAAAGTCGGCCAAAGACATTGCCTTTCAGATTGGGTGCGCCATCAGAAGTTTTGCCACTGGCAGATTCCGAAACCCACGCCGCCACAAAACCGCCGCCCTTGAGCGCCGTCACGCTGGGCTGGCTTTGATCCATCTGCGTGTTCTGATTCACCCTGAACTCCGCGCCATATTTCGCGCCTTGGCTCGTGAAGAGTTGCCCGTAGATCCCGCCGTTGCTGCCGTCCTGTCCATCGCTGCGCCACAGCACGACGATGGTGCCATCCGCCAACACCGTCAGCGCGGGGTCATGCTGATCTCCCGTCTGCTTGGTGTTCGCCACGATCTCCGTTGTCAGAAAAACAAAGTTGGGCGCGAGCACTCGCAGATAGATCTCGCGATTGGCGCGTGTGCCAGCCTCCCATGCCACCGCCACTCCGCCATCGGGCAGCAACGCGCCGCACGGATTCCTTTCCAAACGCCCATCAGTCGCCGCGCTCAAACGGATGGGGATGCCCACGCCCACCATGCCCACGTTGAGCGGTTGCACCATCACATGTTCGCCGTTGCTTTTGTCCGATTCATTCTGCCAAACGACAAACCCACCGGCAGCGCCCATGACCATCTGCGGTCGCTGCTGATGCCCGGCGATATCGCCGATGAGCGGAAACTCTTTGCCCATCGGACTCAATGCAGCCGACGCGGTGCCGACATTGAAACAACACAGCAATGCCGCTGCGAGAACGCCTGCCGCGTGCCGACCGGCTTGGAAACAACGATTCAGTTGTGTTGGTTGCATCATGGCCTCAACACTTCTCCAGCACGCGCAGACAGGCGCTGCGCGAGCGCGGGTTCTCCGTCAGTTCAGCTTCGCTGGGTTTAATCACCTTTCGATTGACCCAACGCATCGTGGCCGGTTCCGCCTTCGCGGTGCTGTCGCCAAATTGCTTCACGAGCCTGGCCTCCAGCGAATGGAACGTGATGACGGCCAGTCGTCCGCCCGGTCGCAGTAATGACGCCACAGCGGGCAACCCGCGTTGCACCAGTCCGGCTTCGTCATTCACGTGCATGCGCAACGCCTGAAACACCCGCGTGGCCGGATGGATGCGCTGGCCGCGCCGCGGTGCCATCTGCTCGATCATGGCCGCCAACTGTGCGGTGGTCTCGATGCGGGCGCGATCACGCTGGCGCACGATGCCGCGCGCCAGTTTGCGCGACTGTCTTTCCTCGCCGAGTTCCCAAAAAATATTCGCCAACGTTTCCTCGCCAGTGGTGTTAACCACCTCTGCGGCTGTCAGGGTTTGGCGATCGTCCATCCTCATGTCGAGCGGGCCATCATGCTGAAAACTGAAACCCCGCGCTGGTTGATCCAGTTGCGGCGAGCTCACGCCCAAGTCCAGCAGTACGCCGTCCACGCTGGCCGAGGTAATCCACTGCGGCAATTCCGCGAAGGTGCCGCGCCACAATTCCCAGCGTCCGGCAAATGGCGCGAGTCTGGACGCTGCAGCCGCAATCGCTGCTCCATCCCGGTCGCCCCCCCCAAGCCAGCCCGTTGGCGCGCTGGCTTGTAAAATCGCCTCCGCATGGCCCGCACCGCCGAGTGTGCCATCCACATACCGCCCCCCGTCGTGGGGTCGCAACGCCGCGATCACTTCGGCGAGTAGAACTGGTTTGTGCGCAAAACTGGACACGGGCAATCATCTTTCGCAACGTTGCTATTGGATTATCACGAACGCTGCGGCCGGGGCCATCGCCGTGCCGAACGGTGTTCGGATGACCACGCGACGAAGCTGGCTGGGATTGGTAGCGGCGGCCGAATCGAACAGCGCGTTGCCGTTAAATCCAAAGGTCACTGGGCTGATGCGAATCTCATACGCATCGCGCGAGCCGATCAATCCGTACGGCACGATGACCACGCCCGGCGCCAGCGCGCTGGGATTGGCCGCCTGCCGCAGGGAGACGGGCTGCGGCGCCAAGCCGTTGGCGTCGGTGGATTGGATGGGGAAGCCCAAGCCATCCACGAACTCGATCGACACCGCGAGATCCAAACCCGTGCCGCGAATCGTCAGTACGTCTGCATTGTTGCCGCGCATCCACGTGCGATTGGCATCGGCAGCCGTCACCGGCGCACCCGGGATTGTGGCGTCAGTGAACGAATCAATAATGGTCGGTGTGGTGGGCGCGGTTGCGACGACGCTGGCATTGCGGTCGCCGCCGATGCCCAATTGCGTGTAACCCTGCACCGTCGGCCGCGCAGCGCTCATTCTGACGTTGGCGTTGGGCTGGCCAGTGGCATCGGGATTGATGACCACACGCATGTGCTTGATGAACATGCCCACCAACGCATCGGTGTTGTTGCCTTCACTGCGGGCCATGTTGTTGCCCTGACCCAGTGTGCCAAAGCCATTCGAGATGAAATTCACTGGGACACCACCGGGTGCAAAACTGCCATCGCTGATGAGATGCGGCGGCAGATAGATGGAGTTGTCGGTGATGACGATGTCAGAATTTCTGGCCCCCACTCCACTGGCCGCCACGTAACCGCTGGCGGCGTTGATATCCAAGATCGCCACGGGGATGGGGAATGTGCCGGTGCCGGTGTTGGGGTCGTCCAAGTAATTCGATGCGTTGTTATCATCAAAAAACCAGATCTGATTGACGATGCCATTGGCGGACTTGAAGCCGCTGCCTTGGATGATCAGGCTCTTTGTCGTGTTCAACGGCAGCCCGTCGTACTGCGTTGAAGTCACGATCGGGCGCCCATCGCGGATCTGGTAGATCAACTCCGAAGCGCTATCGCCCTGTGTATTCAACAGACTGATCCGCCGATAGCGCACGGGCGAAGTCGTGGTCACCGTCTTTTCATCCAGCGCCCCCGGAGGCAGCACGATTTGCTGATCGCTCATGATGTACCGGCGCGCATCAATGGTCTGCACCACGTTGTACTTGCCGTTGACACTGGAATTGTGGTCCAGAATCTTGATAAACTTTACCGTGTCCAAGCGGCGCCCGTACACAATGAGACTGTCGGCTGCACGATCGATGATGTAGCTGGTCGAAGGCGCTGTGAACTGGGCATTCGCCCCATCGTACACGGACAACGCGGTGATCTCCGCAACCGTCCCGCTCGGCCCCGTGATGGCTTCGACCTGCGTGATGTCTGACTCTGGAAACCGGATGAAATCATTTGGCCCGGTGTTGGTAATCCAACCCCATTGGAATTGGGTGACCATGTTGCCTTCAATACCCGGCTGGCCCGCCCAGATCACTTGATGAAACGGGGCGCGCGTGGTGAACGCATATTGGATGGACGCGCCCGCCGGCGTGCGGATGACTCCCGGCCCCATATATCGGCCTGCCGCACCTTGCTGGGTGTTGAACGGGATCATCGAACCATCCCAATTGCCGGTGTCGGGAATCTGGATGACCGGCAACACATTGCCCGCCACACCCAAATCTTGCGCGATGAAGATGATGTCCGGCCGTGTGGTCGTGCGCTGCACCACTTGGCTGAAGTACGGCGGATTGGCCGGCACAATATCCGTCGGCAGCGCGT
>SIAW01000119.1 GCA_009695465.1 Pedosphaera sp. | reverse complement strand
CCGGCGCGAAGACCGCTGCGCCGAAGGACACCGATGGGATCAGCTTTGCGGCGACGTTGCGCGGGGAACGGCAACCGGACGCTCGCCCGTTTTTATACCGCGAGTTCCCCGGCTACGGCGGACAGCAAATGGTGCGTGAAGGCGACTGGAAGGCCGTGCGCCAAAAGCTCAAGCCCGCTGGCAAAAACGGCAAGCCGGTTTTGGATTGGGAACTCTACAACCTCGCGCAGGACGTGGGCGAAGAGAAGAACGTCGCCGCGCAGCATCCGAAGATTGTCGCCCGGCTCGCAGCGTTGGCCCGCGCGCAACACACGCCGTCAGCCGAGTTCCCGTTGCCGGCGCTCGACGAGAAGAAGTAGCGCGCCTATTTTTTCAGCGCCGCCGGCGTCGGCGAAAAGATGCGCAGCCGGATGCCCTCCTCGTCGGCGCTGACGCTGTAGGCCGTGAGCGAGAAATATTTCTCCACCTTCTCGAACGCGGGCAGCAGCTTAAAATCCAGCCAGTCCAGCGGCAGCCCTTTGCCTGCGCGATCCAGCAACGTGAACTTGAGGCTGGCCTGCACGGGCAGCTTATCGAGGAAGGTCGGATTCTTGCGCAGAAATTCCAGCAGCGATTGGGCGGTCGCTTTGTCGTTTTCAACACCCAACCAGCCGGTGCGGTAGCCGCCGACTTTCGCAACGGCTTCGTTGAGGCCGGGAAGGTCGCGCAGTGGTTTGCGCGCGGGATCTTCCGCGCCGCGCAGCAGCGCCTCCAACGTGGCCAGATCCGTGGCGACGACCAAGTAGCCCCCGTTGGTGGTGAGGTGCAGAACCTGTTCGCGTGCACCGCGCAGTCCAGGCAGCTTGTGGGTGTAAATTTTCTTTCCATCGGCATCGCGCATCTCCGGCACCAGTCCCGCCACGCTCAGCAACGTGTTGATGGCGGCCAATGTGGCGTTGGGTTTTTGTGATTCGATGAAGTAAACGCTGGGCGGCGAAAGCTGCGCTTCCACCGTCTCGCCGCGCGGAGCCAGTTGCAGGCGGATGACATCGGTGCCCAGCGTGTCAAAGAGACTCTCCTTGAAACGGAACTTCGGATCCTTCGTTTGCGCGGCGCTTTCGCCGAGTTTGATGACGCCATCCACCTGCGGCGCGATGTCCAGCGCGGTTTCCACGAGTTGACTCCAAAGGGTTCGTCCGTTGATGCGCCAGCGCATGTAGCTGGTCGTTTCCGTGCCGACAAAGGGTGGCGGCGTGGTGTCGGCCAGTTCGGGCGCGAACATCTTGAAAAGCCCGCGCCGGTTTTTAGCGGGCACGTCCAATCGCATCTCGGCCCAATCACCGCCGTCCTGTTTGTAGCTGAAGCTGACGGTGCGCAGTCCCTTCAATCCGAGTGCGGTGAGGACTTGATCGGGGGTCACTCGCGGCGCGGCATTGGGATTTTCTTTTTCGCGCTCGAATGGGTTGGGGACTTGCTGGATTTTTTCCAGCACCGTACTGAAGTCCACCCAGCCCAACGCGAGCGCGCCGCGAAATTGTGTCTCGCGCAGGCGCTGAAAGGCGGGCAGATCCGCGAGACGTTTGCCGGCGCCGCCGGATTGGGCGAGGAGCACGGCGTCGAGGGCGGCCTCGTTGTTGGCGGCGATGAGCAGGGAATCGGAGCGGCCGACGAACATGCCCAACTGCTCGTTGCGAGGGGCGGTCAGGTAGAGAAAATCAATCCCCCGCACGGTGCGTGACTTGAAAGGCACACGGCGGTCGGTCAGCGTTTGGCGCAGGTGTTTAAGTTTGGCGGCCAGCGCGTCGGCCTTGTTGCCGCTGTCCACGATGGCAACGACGCCGGGCATTTTGGCGTCCGCTGGCGTGAAGGTGACGGCCAAGGTGATCTGGCCTTGGGCGAGGTCGAGGTATTCATCGAGCTGAAAGCCGGCCTCCTTTTGCAACGGATCAAGGATGTGCTGGCGCAGGCCGGCACTGAATTTTTCTGAGAACGCCTTCATGGCCTCATCACGCCACAGGTGCGCCAAGGGCATGTCGCCCATGGCGGCGCGCAGGCGCTGGGCATCGGGCACGGTGAAGACGGCAACGGTGCTGGCCGGCAGCAGATTTTCAGCGGAGGCCGCGGGCAAGCTGTGCGCCAGCAAAAGGCCGAGGCTGATGGATAGGGCAAAGATTATTGTCATGGTTTGCCCACTGATGACACGGGCTGCGGGGGGCAGGTTACATGGCGGGCACAACGTCCACAAGGGAACGCGTGTCGCGAATCAGTGCGGGGCGGGAATGAATTGGCGCTTACTTGCGCTCGCGGCTGGGTTGGGAAACGACCTCAAGCGCCACCGTGTGCGAACCGCGTGTGGAGGCGTGTAACTTGACGGCAGCCTGGAGCTGAGTGTCGTTTGCCATCTGGACAGAACCATCAGCGCGGGCGACCTGACCTTGGTTGCTGTCCAGTCCAGTCATGACCAAGCTGTTGTAAACGCTCTTGGTGTTGGTGGCGGCAAGGCTGCCGGGGGTGCAGCCCACGTGGCCTGGGAGGTGTGTCCACGCATCAGTATAGCCGCCCCAGAACGTGGCCGACGGGTCTGTCTTCGGGCCAATCCATGAAACGCCTTTGAGGCCGGAGCCTAAGTTGGCACCGATCAATCCCGCGCAGAGATATTGATCGGACCACCAATGGTTCCACGCGCCTTGAGTTTGCGGGCTGAGATAGTGGATTTGTATGCCGCTGGTGGTGGTCTTGTTGATGACCGAGTAATTGTACTGGCCCTCTTGGCTCGCTGGTGCCAGCGCATCGTAGCTGCCGTCGCCATCGTTATCGTATGGCTGCACCGGATGCTTGCTGACGCCGGTCTGCGGGCCGCAGGTGGCGCCGACAAAATTCTTCGTCATGGCCAAAATCGAGTTGGGATTCTGTACGTCACCGCCACGATGAATCGCGTAGCTGATTGCCGTGCGACTAAGGACATTGTCGCCTGCGAAGAGTCCGCCGCTTTGGTACGTGGACGTGTAAGTGCTCGTCGAGGCGTACGCCGTGCTGTGGGGATCCACCGCCTTGCCGCTGGCATCCAGATACGTAGTGGTAGTGCTCGTCACGGTGGACACTTTGTTTTCCGTTGCGGTTTCAGAATCGTTGGCTGCCTGCACGCCGGGATCGCAGGGCGAAGCCAGCATGCGTGCCGATTTCAGATCACCCCCCATCGGGCCCCACATGCGCTGGATATCCGATGACCAAGACCAATCCCCCTGCGCGCCGCCCGCCAAACTGGTCGGTTGGTTGGCATACACCGCTTGGGCGCTGCTCGTGGTGAGCATCCACGGGAAGTTCTGGCTCGATGTGGCAAACCCGTTGAACGCATTGGCTATCTGCTTGAGGTTGGACGAACACTTGGTGCGGTTGGCCTTCTGCCGCGCCTTGTTGAGGGTCGGCAACAGGATGGACGCCAAGATGCCGATGATGACCACGACAACCAGCAGTTCGATGAGGGTAAATCCGTTTTGTTTGGCTCGTTTCATTTCAACCTCAGTAATGAGTTGCTATTTTTGTGCCCGTCCGGGGGACAGTCAATCTCTTAGTTCAGCACGATGGACAGAGCACGACCTCGAGAGACACAATCTTGACCGCCCAATCTTGGTTTGAAAGCACATCCAATGCCAAACGGCTAGTTTTTGTATTCGCTGGCGGAAGGGCGGTTTAGGGTGGGTGGCAAGCTGCGTTACGGTCGTCCAAGTGCATCCACCCATTACATCAAGCGCGAACATCACGCAGGCCCGAAGGCTTTCCACGCACGCGACTTGATTGTGCAGGCGGGCGAAGTTGCGCTTTTGCACGGATCAACTCGTCGGGCGTGTTGATGTTGGCCAGTTGCTCGGCCTGTTTGCCGGCAAGTCCAACGCGGCGTGCCCGCACGGATTTGGCCAGCGATTGCAGCGACCAATCGCCGGAGATGCGCAATGCTTCCGCTGCGGCAAGATGGTCCAGTGTCAGCGCAAACGGAAAGCCCACCAAGCCAGCGTGTGTGGCGAACGCGGGCAGGCGACGTTGCAGGCGGCGCAGCAGCGTTGGTGAGATGAAGGGCATGTCGCAGGGGATGAAGAGGACGGCGCGAGCGCGCGTGGTGCGCAGTGCGGTGATGACGCCACCGAGCGGCCCGCAGCGCGGCACCAAGTCGCGCGTGATGACCCGGCAGGGCAGGGCGACGGCGCGCGCCAATAATTTTGCGTGGCTCAGCAAGGTGCGCCCGGCGAGTTGCACGCGCAGTTTGTCGCGGCCCATGCGCGTGCTGCGGCCGCCAGCGAGGATGCAAATCTCGATGGGCGGCGTGTCCGAGTTGGCGATGGCTGGCGTGCGGCGCGGCATGTCGGCGAAATTAAAGTTGCCTTTACGTTGCCCCTTGTTACTTTGCCAGCCCTTTTTCTGCACCGGCTGGTGCCGGGGTGGAAATTGGAAATGGCCCGAAGCGCCCGTGTCCGTGTGGATGCGGCGGCCTATCAACATCAAACTGAAATCCCGTGTTCCGCGGGATGGCCCATGAAGGGCTTTTAACTAGGAACGATATGAGCCAAATCACAGTCCAAGAATTGTTCGAAGCTGGCGTCCATTTCGGACACCAGACCCGTCGTTGGAATCCGAAGATGAAACCGTACATCTTCGAGGAACGCAACGGCATCCACCTCATCAACCTCAACGAGACGGTTAAGCAGTTTGAGAAGGCGGCGGAATTTCTGGCCGCCATCCTGCGCAAAGGCGGCACGGTGCTCTTTGTGGGCACGAAGAAACAGGCGCAGACAATCGTCCGCGAGACCGCGGAATCCTGCGGCCAGCCCTTTGTCACTGAGCGTTGGCTGGGCGGCACGTTGACCAATTTGAACACCATCAAGCGCTCGCTCAATCGCCTGCGCAAGATCGAGCAGATGGAGCAGGACGGCACGATGAACCTGTACGTGAAACAGGAACAAGCCAGTCTGCGCCGCGAAAAGGCGCGCCTCATCAAGAACCTCGGCGGCATCCGCAACATGGAAGCGTTGCCGCAGGCGGCCTTCATCGTGGACATCAAACGCGAGCACAATGCCGTGGCGGAGATCCGCAAGCTGCGCATCCCGCTGGTGGCCATCGTGGACACCAACTGCGATCCGGACTTGGTAGATTATCCCATCGCCGGCAACGACGACGCCATTCGCTCCGTCAAATTCCTGCTCACCAATCTGGGCCAAGTGGCTGTGTTGGCGAAGGCGGAGTACGAGGCCAAGTACGGGCGTCGCGGCAAGACTGAAGGCACCGAGGCCGCCGCTGTTGCTGAGGCACCCGTGGCGGCACCGGCAGTTGTCGGTGTCTAACACCGGCTGCGCTGGGAACCGTTCCATCTCGCAACCTTTTTTTATCCATGCCAGAAATCACCACTAAACTCGTCGCGCAACTGCGCGAACGCACCGGCGCGGGACTGGGCGATTGCCGCCGCGCCTTGATCCAAGCCAATGGCGACATTGAAGTCGCCATTGATAGTCTCCGCAAAAAGGGCGTCGCCACCGCCGCCAAAAAGGCCGGGCGCGCCACGCGCGAAGGCGCCATCGTGCAGTCCATCGCTGCAGGCGCGCGCGCGGGCGTGTTGGTGGAGATCAATTGCGAGACGGACTTTGCCGCCAAGAACGACAAGTTCCAGGCCTTCTGCAACGACATCGCCAAGCGATTGCTCGACGATCCCAAGGCGGATCTGGAAGCGGCTCGCGTGGGCATCATCGCCGAGATCGGCGAGAACATCCAGATTGCGCGGCACGTGCGATTGGAAGTCAGTGGCAGCGGCACCGTTGCCGCCTACATCCATCACGGCGCCAAAGTGGGCGTGCTGGTGGAAGTCGCCACCGGCAACGAAGCCACACTGGCCAATGCCGACTACAAACAACTCGTCAAAGACATCACCCTGCAAATCGCCGCCGGCAGCCCGCTGGCCGTCACGCGCGACCAGGTTGATCCCGCGCTCATCGCCAAGGAAATGGAGATCGCCGCCGAGCAGATGAAAGACAAGACGCAGGGCAAACCCGCGCAGGTGATCGAGAAAATGGTCGCCGGAAAACTCGACAAGTATTACCAGACCGTTTGCTTGCTCGACCAAGCCTTCGTCAAACAGAACGAAGTGACCATCAAGGATCACATCGCCACTGTGGGCAAATCGCTGGGCGACACGCCGACCGTCCTGCACTTCCACCGGTTCCAGATCGGAGAAGCCGCCGGCGCTTAAACAGCCGCCGTTACGGACAGAAGGGCGCGCCGCGCAGTGGTCGGCTGCAACAAAGCATTGAACATTGCCGCCGCCCGATTAACTTTCAGCCTCCCCAAGGCGGGGTAGCCAAGTGGTAAGGCAGGGCTCTGCAAAAGCCCCATTCGTCGGTTCGATTCCGACCCTCGCCTCCA
>SIAW01000020.1 GCA_009695465.1 Pedosphaera sp. | reverse complement strand
CCGGGTGGTTTCGGTGGCCCTCCCGGTGGCGGGGCTGGCGGCCCGGGTGGCAGTCCCGGCGGTTTTGGCGGCCCTCCCGGTGGTGGGGGTGCCGGTGCCCCACCTCCAGATTTTAACGCCGCCATTAGCAGCGGCCAATTGCAACTCACCGTGGTGGTGCGCGCGACCAAGGAAGTGGATCCGGTCAAGTTGATCGGCTTGATGACCAACGCGCTCTCGGCGCAGGCCGTTGGCATCCAAGAACAGACCCACGGCGGCACCAAGTATATCCTCGCCAAAACCACCGGCGAGGCGCCCGGTGCCTTTTATTTCTCGGATAACAAGACGCTGATCTTCGGCAGCGAACCCGGCGTCAAGGCGGCCATTGACAGCAAAGGCAATGCGCCCGTGCTGCCCAATCTGGATTTTGCCGACACCTCCAAGCAGGTGCTCATTGCCTTTGCCCCCGGCGCAGCGTTTTTTGCCAAGGCCGCCGAGTCCGCGCCCATCCCGCCCGGCGCGCCGCCGGAGATGCAGGCCATGTTGCAATCGCTGGCTAAACTGCAGGGCATCGCTGCTGCCGGTTCATTCGCCACGGGACTGCAACTGGGCATCACTGCGAAGTTGGCCGATGACGCCTCCGCCAAGGCGTTGACCGATGGTCTCAATTCGCTCTTGGGCAATCCACAGCTTGCCGACGGGTTAGTGATGCTACAGGCCATGGGCATCATGCCGCCCAAACCGGTGCAGTCGGCTTCGCTGGTCAAGATGTCGATTGATATTCCGCAGGCCGCGCTGGAGAGCTTGGCTGACTCGGGCGGGCCCTTTGCTGGAACGCCCAACGGAAGCCCCGGCACCTCGTCCCCCGTCGGGCCTCCCTCCAAAGGCCGGCCCACGCCCAAAGGTCTGCCCTTCACCGGCACCAAAGGCGGTACTGGAACAAATCCAGGTACAAACCCGGGCACCAATCCCACGCCATCCGCTGGGCTGCACACCGAGCGCACAGTGAGGTTGTGGGGAACGATGGTGCAGATCCTCGTATCGGTGCAGAATAAGCAGCCATGGCCCAAAGCTGCGGCGATTGAAGAACGCTTCGGCAAACCTGACAAACAGGAATCCGAGCAACTGGAGGCCAAACGGTTCACCACCCATCCTTTGGGCCGCCTTTATCATCCGACTGCATCGCAGCCAGAACAGCAGTCGGGAATGATCGCTTGTGATCGGCACGATTACGCCAACGGCCAGCAGGGGGTCATCAAGCTCTATTTCCATTCCCAGTCAAAGGCGCTGGTCGCGTTTGAATGGGAGGAGTCTGGGACGGGTCAAAAAATAGGTCCTCCGAAGTAGGGAGGCCAAACCGCAGGGTCAGCAATGATCCGCGTGGACTAACCCAAGAGACAATGTCCGCTATGCTCCACCGACGTGATGCGATGATCCGGTTGGGGCAGCTCGGGGCGGGCGCCCTCACCCTGCCGGGGTTGACGTTGGCCGAACAATCCCGCGCAGTGCATCCGGCGGCCGGCGGCAAGGCCAAGTCGTGCATCCTCATCTATCTTTGGGGCGGCCCGCCGCAGATGGACATGTGGGATCCCAACCCCGAAGCGCCCGCCGGCGTGCGCAGTCTTTTCAAGCCCATCCCCACCAAGGTGCCGGGCATCCACGTCAGCGAAGAGATGCCGCTCTTTGCCAAGCTGACGGACAAGACGGCCATCATCCGTTCGCTGACGCATGACAGCGATGAGCACGGCAACTCGGTGTATTACACCCTCACCGGCTATCGCGATCCGCAAAAGGTTTTCAGCCGCAACCATCGCAATCGCCACGACCGCCCGGGCATGGGCTCGGTGCTCTCGGCGCTGCGGCCCACATCCAACATGCCGGCCACCGTCACCATCCCGCGCCCCATCGGGCACGATGGCGTGACCTACTCCGGCACACACGCGGGCTTCGTGGGGCCGCGGCATGATCCACTGGAGATCGGCCGCGTGGGTGAGGAGACCAAGGCCGACGAACTTTTCCCGCTCACGTTGCCTGACGCCGTCAGCAACACCCGCTTGCTGGCGCGGCATGGGTTGATGCAGACACTCGAGGACATCGACCGCAAATTGCAGACCGATCCCGCCACGGCGGATCATATGGAATATCGCAAGCAGGCGTTGGGCATGCTGCTCACCTCCAAGGTCAAGGCCGCGCTGGACATCAACAAGGAAACGCCGCAGACCCGCGAGCGT
Source organism: Pedosphaera sp. (assembly GCA_009695465.1). Lineage (GTDB taxonomy): Bacteria > Verrucomicrobiota > Verrucomicrobiia > Limisphaerales > UBA1100 > SYLI01. Next base: position 31,836 of record SIAW01000020.1, on the reverse strand, counting down.
TACGGCCGCAATGAATGGGGCGAGAGCATCCTGATGGCGCGGCGACTGGTGGAATCGGGCGTGCGACTGGTCACCATCTCGTGGATGTACATCCAGAAAGGCGGCAACGTGGCCAACGTCTGGGACAACCACGGCAACTTCGAGGGCAAGACCGGCTATGACATGTTGAAGGCGGAGTACTGCCTGCCCTCGCTCGACCGTGGTTTTTACGCCTTGATGGAAGACCTCACGCAGCGCGGCATGTTGGATGAGACGCTCGTGGCGATGTTCGGCGAATTCGGGCGCACGCCCAAGATCAACGCCACCGCGGGGCGCGATCACTGGGGCGCCTGCCAATCCGCAGTGCTGGCCGGTGGCGGCATCCGCGGCGGCACCGTGTATGGCAAGAGCGACAAGCAATCGGCCTACGTGGTGGACAATCCCGTCTCGCCCGCCGATCTGCACGCCACGATGTATCACGCGCTGGGACTGACCCCCGACGCGATGGTGCACGACAATCTCAACCGGCCGCACCGCATCAATGACGGCCGCCCGTTGACCGCGCTCTTCGGTTGACCGCGGCTGACTCGTTCGCCGCATCCAACATGACACACGTCCTTCGCACGGTTCTCCTTTGCCTCGCCGCAACTGCGTGGTGTTTAACTGGAACGGCTGCGGCTCCCGCTGACTCCAACAAAACCGCGCCCCTCTATCGCACCGCGCACGACGCGCCGCTGCGTGCCACTGAAAAATTGCTGGAAGCAGCCGAAGGCCACACGAAGCTGCGCGTCGAGTTCAACGGCATCGAAGGCGACCGCGTGCCCGGCCATCTTTATCTGCCCCAAAAACCGGACGGCCGCCGCCCTGCCGTGCTGGTGCAGCATGGCATCGGCGACAAGAAACAGGCCGAGTACATCTTTCACTGCTGCCGGCTGCTCGCCGAACAAGGCGTGGTGGCGCTGGCCATTGATGCGCCGCGCCGTGGCGAACGCCGCAACAATCAGCCCAGCCCCGCGTGGTGGGACATGCCGCAGATGCACCGCTGGTTCCAGCAACACTGCGGCGATTACAGCCGCGCCTTTGATTATCTCGCCACGCGCGCGGATGTGGACAAGACGCGGCTGGGCTACATCGGGTTCAGTTGGGGCGGCATCACGGGCGTCACCTACGCCGCGTACGATCCGCGCGTGCGCACGGTGGTCTGCGTCGGGGGCGGCGGCAAACTCATCGGCCTGCTCGGCGTGCCGATGGCTGATCGCCCCGATGTGCCCGTGCTCGATCCGGCATATCACGTCGCGCGCATCGCGCCGCGTCCGCTGTTGATGATCAACGCCAAGAAGGATGCGATTGTGCTGCGGCCTTTTGCCACCGCGTTGCATCAAGCTGCCGGCGAAGGTTCAAAGGTCGCGTGGTACGACACCAATCATTATTTCGAAGGTGTGGACCGGCCGAAGATCATGCAGTCCATCGTGGACTTCATGAAAGATGGACTGGCCCGCAATCCTCTCCCGCCCGCGCGCCAGTAGCGTCGCGCGCAGGGATTGGCGGCCACGTGACCGCCTGCTACAGTCGGCGCGATGAACCCCACGCGCACCGTCGCCACCCCCGATCAACTGGATTTCACCTCGCCCGGCCGCCGCGATTATTGGGTGAGCTTGGAACACGACAGCATCTGGGGCGAGTGGCACGTGCCGCTGACGGTGATGGTGGGGCCGGAGGCGGAGTGCGGGCGCGGCCTCGTCGTGTTCGGCTCCAATCACGGCAACGAATACGAGGGGCCAGTGGTCATCAAGAAACTCCTGCTCGAAATCAACCCCGCCGACGTGCGCGGGCGACTGGTGTTCGTGCCGGTGTTGAACACCGCCGCCTTTCGCAGCGGCACGCGTGAGAGCTCCAACGAAGACGGCGTGAATCTCAATCGCGCGTTCGTGGACGGCGCGGGCACCACGACGGCGCTGGGCGGCATCACGCATCGCATCGCGCGGTTTGTGCGCGAGCACATCTGGCCGCAGGTGCATGTGGTGATTGATCTGCACTCCGGCGGCGTGGTCGCACGCTTTGCGCTTACCACCAGTTTTCATCACGTGGACGATGCCGCGCAGTCCAAGGCGATGGCGGAGACGGCGCGCTGGTTCGGCACGCCCTTCATCATCACTTACCAAAACCGTACGCCCGGTCTGTTGCCCAGCGAGGCGGAGCGGCTCGGCAAAATTACCATCGGCACGGAGCTGGGTTGGGGCGCGGCGGTCAACGCGCAGGGCGTGCGGTACGGTCGGCACGGTGTGCTGGCCGCGGCGATCCATCACGGGCAGCTCGCCGGGCAGATCGCCCCGATTGATCATCATGCCGACGGCACTCAGCGCATCGTGGAGATGGTGGATCGCGATTGTTTCGTTCCCGCGCCGTGGCCCGGGCATTTCGAGCCGGTGGTGGACTGCGGCGCGTTTGTGCACGCGGGCCAGACGGTGGCGTTGCTGCACGACTTCCATCGCATTGACGAGCCACCGTACGAACTGAAGGCGCGACTGGAGGGCTACGTCATCGCGCAGGCGTGGCAGGCGCGCGTCGAGCAAGGCCAGCACGTGGTGGTCGTCGCGCGGCCGGCCAGTTGATCAGCCTCTCATCATTGATCCTCACGAACAGCGGGCGGCAGCAGAAAGAAATAGTAGGCTGTGCCCACGGCTGCTAGTGCGGCGGCGATGTAGAAGACGTGCTGCGATTCAATCTCCAGCACTTTCGCGCCTTGAAAGATGGCCGCGCCCACGATGATGGTGACAAATGAAAAGGCATTGGCCACGCCCATGAATCGCCCGCGCGAATCGTCCGGCGAAAGTTTTTGCAGCAGCGACTGCAGCGGGATGACGTAGCAGCCAGCGAAGAGGCCCATCACGCCGATGTAAAACGCCACCAGGTCGTAGCGCTTGGGAGCCGTCGCCAGCAACAGGAACATCACGGTGAGCGGGATGGTGCCCACGGGGATCAATCGCGGCTTGATCTGATGCCCTGATATCCAGCCGGCCACGCCGCTGCCAATGCCGATGGACACGCCCAGCACACCCATCAGCGCGACCGCGCGAGTGGAGCTGACCTGCAGCACGTCGCGGTAATCGGAAATGATGAGCAGCACTATCGCCGCGATCAGATAAAAGAGCGCCCAACCGTACATCACCCGCAACACCGGTGTGCGGGCCATTTCGCGCAACGTCACCACATAGGGCGACACGACGTGCCAGCGCAGTTGCAGCGCGGGATTTTGCGCGGGTAATTTGGAGAGGAACAGCACCGCGCATAATCCGGCCACGGCGACGGCCATCATCGCCGCGCCGGGTATCCACAGTTGCTGCGGCCCGCCGCCTTCGCCGGCGAATTGCGCGTACACTGGCCCGGCCACCACGGTGCCGGCGATGACGGCGAGGTTGGTCATCATGTTGATGATGCCGTTGGCGCGGCTGAGCTCACCCCGATCCACCAACTCGGGGATCATCCCGTATTTGGCTGGCCCGTAAAACGCCGAGTGCGTGCCCAGCAGGAACATCGCCATCAAGCAGAACCACACGCTCTGAAACCAGAACCCCGCGAAGGCCACCACGGCGATGAAGATCTCAAACACCTTGACCCAAAACGCCAACCGCTCCTTGCTGTAACGGTCGGCGAGCTGGCCGGAAAATCCGGAGAAGAGGATGAAAGGCAGCGCCATGAAATAGACCGCGTAAGCCTGCCCGCCATTGCCCAGTTTGCCGTCCCACACGCCGCCGGCGGCCACCGACAACGTGAGCACTTGCTTGAGAATGTTGTCGTTGGCCGCGCCGAAGAATTGGGTGATGGAGAGCGAAATGAATCCGCGATTGAAAAGTCTGCGCGCCCCAGACCGATATGCTGGCTTGTCCAGCGCAGGGGATACTTCCATCGCGGCCGAGTCTTGACCAAGCGTCGCGCGGTGGAAAGCCAAAAGGCGGAGGCTTGACATTCGCGCCACCCAAACAAACATGTCGGCCGACACTCTTTTATGAAATCACTCCTGCCTCTCTGTCTCTGCACACTCACTCTCACTCTGGCCGCCGATGACGCCTCGCCGTTCAATGGCAAGGATCTGGCCGGTTGGAAAACAAAGGGCGCGAAGGAAAAAAGCCAGTGGACGGCCGGCACTGCGACCATGAACGCGGTGAAGAATGGCGAGTTGACCGTGGCCAAAGACAGCGGCGAGTTGGTCAACGCCAAGGGCGGCGGCGTGGATATTTACAGCGAGGCCACGTTCGGCGATGCGATCTTCGAGATCGAGGTCATGGTGCCCAAGGGTTCCAACTCCGGCATCTACGTGATGGGCGAGTACGAGATTCAGGTGTTTGACAGCTTCGGCAAAGCCAAGCCGGGCGGCGGCGACATGGGCGCGCTTTACGGCGCACAGCCGCCGCGTGTGAACGCCAGCAAGAAACCCGGTGAATGGCAGAAGTACGAAATCCATTTCAAGGCGCCGCGCTTTGATGCCAACGGCAAGAAGACCAGCAACGCCGTTTTTCAAAAGGTGATCCTCAACGGCCAAGTGTTGCACGAGAATGTGGAGATGCCCAAAGGCACGCCCGGCGGCGTGGACGGCAAGGAAAAGGCGAAGGGGCCGATCATGTTCCAAGGCGATCACGGCCCGGTGGCGTTTCGCAACATCGCGATCAAGCCGCTCAAGTAACACCGCCGCATTCAACGATCCAAAGCAAAAGGGGCGAACGTGAGTTCGCCCCTTTGTGTTTTCAAAAACTGTCGCGAGCGTTTAGCCCTTGGCCGCTTTCTGCGCAGCAGCCGCAGCGATGTCGAGGCACTCTTTGATCTCGGCGATCGGGTCTTTCGGATTCTCTTCGTACTCGAGGCTCAACGCGCCGTCGGCCGGGAACTTCACTTTGCGCATCGCCTTGAACACCGCCGCCACATCCATCTGGCCTTTGCCGAGGATGACGCCTTTGGCGTTGCTCTTCTTCTCCGCGAAATCTTTGAGGTGAATTCCGTACAGCCGCGCGCCCAGTTTCTCCACCACCTCCGCCGCGTCGTATCCGGAACGAATGTAGTGCCCCAAGTCCGCGCAGAAACCGACGCGCTTGTCGTGGCCTTCCACCGCCTTGAGCGAATCCTCGGGCGTGTTGTAGCGCGCGCCCGGCCCGTGATTGTGGATGGCGATGCGCACATCGTACTGCGCCACCAACTTGTCGAGGCTCTCGAAGGAATCCGGCGTGGGATCCGCGCTGATGTTGCGGATGCCCGCCGCCTTGGCGAACTTAAAGATCGCCTCGTTCTTCGCGTGATCCTTGGAGAAACCATTCACGCCATGCGAGCTTACCGACAAGTCGTGCTTGGCCAGCTTCGCGTTCATCTCCGCGATCTTCTTTTCATCGGGCGTGATGGCATAGTGCCCGCCAAAAAATTCCACCCAATGCAGCCCCAGATTCTGGATCCTCTGCAACGCGCCCTCCGGTCCATCAACGCCAAAGCCGCGCAACGAATAGCTTTGGATGCCCATGGGAAAGCCGCCGTATTTCTTGAGCGAGTCCGCGCGGCCCGCAGACTCCTTGGCGAAAATCTGCGGCACATCAAACCAAGTGGCCCCTGCGGCTGCGGCGGTGACGAGGGTGCTTTGAAGAAAGGAACGTCGGGTGAAAGGTTGATTCATGGAATTACTTTTGTTGTGTGGCGGCAGCATGGCCACAGCCCATCGCACAGGCAAGGCATAAGCTTCATCGCTCACCATTCCGGATGCGCGGTTTTAATCTCCGCCGCTAAGTCCGGCAGATACATCGGCGCACCGCCCATCATCACGGCGTCCGCGCCCGCCTCAAAAAAATCTGCCGCATCCTCGGTGCTCGCCACGCCACCCACCGCTGCGATGGAAAGTCCCAATCCCTCCTCAGTCAGAATCCGCCGTGCCACGCGCACACTCGCGACCGCCGGCTCGTGAATCAACCGCCCCACCACGCCGGCTTTCTCGTGTTGGGAACCAAACACCGGCCGACCATCCCGATGCAACACTGGGCGCGACACGTTGTTGGCCACCGTGATGCCCTGCGCCCTATCTGCCACTGCGCGCAGAAAGTTTCGCTGCATATTCTCTTCCTCAAACTGTCCCACCTTTAGCAGGAGCGGCACCGATCCAATTCCATCGCGGATGCGCTGGGCCACCTCCCGGCTCAGTGCCGTGTCCCAATACACTGGGCCATCAGCCGGGCAGAGATTGGGACAGGAAAGATTGGCCTCAATGACATCCGCACCGGCCGCTGCTGCCCAAGCTGCGCACTGGGCGTAGTCGGCCGCGAGTTGCGCTGTCGTCCAGCCCGGCTCCGGACTGGCCACCACCGAGACGATGAGCAATTGCCCCGCGCCCAATCCCGCTTTGGCCCGCGCCACATCTTCGCGCCACCATTCTGGCGCCATCGAAGGCATCCCGAAACAGATGGCCGAACTAATCCGCCGAGCGGCATCGGGCAACGACGAAGTCTGCTCGGTGACAAACACCGGCCCATCGGTCTTGCCGTCGTCCTCCACGAACACCCAGTTGGGCTGTGGATGACTCGGTCGCGCACGCGAGCGCACGGTTTTGTAGGTCAGCAAATCGAAGCCCCGCGCCGCGTACGCCAGCAGCCATCTGCTGTTGAGCAATAGCCCGGCCGCAATCCCCATCCGACTGCGCACCGACAAACCAAGAAACTGTTTTGGCGGTGTGTTGGGTGCTGAGAAATCCGTGCGGGCGAAAAACGGGCCGCGCTCAAAGTTCTCCTCGTAGGAACGCGTGATGTCGTAGGCGCACTGCACGCGGGCAGGATAGACAACCCCGCAGGCGACGCAAAGGTTCAGCGATCCACAAACCGGTACTTGCCGTCGTTGCCATTGGCGATGGTCTTCAACGTGTCCTCGCTGTCACGATTGTAGAAAGCAATCGTGTTCACCCGCACATGCTTTCGCGGGTTGGCATGCTCAATCTGACGGACAGTGTCCTTGGCATCGTTAAATGCGCCGTCAGTCAGAATCCAGATAGTGTCGGGCTTGAACTGGAATGCCGCCGTCAGTGCCGAGCGCGGGTCTGTGCCACCACCGGTCTCCCGCTCCAAAATCCATTTCTCAACCCACTTGAAATTGGCCGGCACCGCTGCGGGTGCATTCGCGACGGGCAGCGGCTCCACGTCGTGATCGAAAAAATAAATCATGAACCGCGAGTTGGCCGGCAACTGTTTCATGCACTTGATGAGTTCCAGTTTGGCGGCGCGAAAAGGCTCGCCGGTCATGCTGCCGGATTTGTCGATGACGAAGGCAAACACCCGGCCTTTGCCCGCTGTCCCGTAAAAGGACACGCCGCCTTCCTGCTCCTCTTCATCCTTCAGATTGAGGAGACGCAGATTGGCCAGCGCAACCTCATTGCCGCGTTGCGCAGCCAAAGTCCACCATCGCTGCGCCAGCACCAGATTCTGAGGCACGCGCTTGCCTTCAAAATAGATGATGCCCAAATCCACCTGCGCAGCGACGTCACCCAGTTTGGCTCGGGCATCCAAAGCGCGCAGATCGGCGGCCTGCAAATCTGGCACGGCGGACTTCTGCTGGATCTCCTTGGGCTTTTTCGGTGTGGGAGCCGCGACAGCAATGGAAACAGCGAGACAAACAAACCCGAATCCCACCCATGCCTTCATGGGCCAAACTTACACGCGGCCTTAAATAATGCAAACGCCTACGCCAAATCTTCCACCAGCCGCAACAAAGTCCGCACCGCCACGCCGGTCGCGCCCTTGGGATACGCTGCGGTGGCCTTGTCGGTCCACGCCGTGCCAGCGATGTCCAAGTGCGCCCACGGCGTTTCGCTGACGAACTGTTCCAGAAACTTGGCCGCCGTGATGGTGCCCGCCTTGCGTTCGGCAGAAGCGTTGCGCAGATCGGAAATATCGCCGCGCATCGGTGCCAGATATTCCTCGTCCATCGGCAACTGCCAGAACCGTTCGCCCACCGACTGGCCCGCCGCACGGATATGGCCTGCCAACGCGTCGTTGTTGGATAGCACCGCCACGTTGACGCTGCCCAGTGCCACGCTGACCGCGCCCGTCAACGTCGCCGCATCAATGATCTGCGTGGCCCCCAGCCGTGTCGCGTACACGAGCGCGTCGGCCAGCACCAACCGGCCTTCGGCGTCGGTGTTGATCACCTCGATAGTCTTGCCGTTCATCGCGGCGATCACGTCACCCGGCCGCAGCGCCGTGCCGCTGGGCATATTCTCCGCCAACGCCAGCAGCGCACTGACCCTCACTGGCAAGCGCCGCCGCGCCGCTGCCAGCATCACCGCCAACATCGTGGCCGCGCCGGCCATGTCATACTTCATTTTCTCCATGGAATCCGCCGGCTTGAGCGAGAGGCCGCCCGAATCAAACGTGATGCCTTTGCCGATCAGAAATAGGTGCCCGCTGCCTTTCGCATTTTGGGGCGCCCATGAAAGTCGGACCAAACGCGGCGGGCGCACCGAACCTTGGCCCACGGCAAGAATGGCACCGGCACCCATGCTACGCAGTGCCGTCTCGTCAAACACCTCCACCTCCAGCCCCGCAGCTCGTCCATCGGCGGCGGCGCGATCGGCCAATTCCACCGGGCCAAGCTCGTTGGCCGGGGCGGTGATTAATTCCCGCGCATAGTTGATGGCGTCGCCATCAATCTGCGCGGCGGCGATGTCGCAATTCTCCACCGCGCCGCAGAGGATGAGTTCTTCAATCGCGCTGCCGTTGCCGTCTTTGACCGCGCGCAGATGACAGTCGCCAAACAGCACCCCTTCCACCACGCGCCGCACCTGCGCGGGATCACTCACGATGATCGCCAGTCGCTTCGCACTCATCTTTCCCGCGATGCGCGCGGCTTGCGAACCGAATGCGTGCAGGGAAAACGCATCGGCCTGTTTGCCAACACCGATGAGCACATGTCGGCGGACGTGCTCGCCGGGCGGACGATGGAGGACCAACGATTCGCCCGCCTTGCCTTTGAACTCCGCGCCGATCTCGCTCCACAAACCTGCCAGCGCACTGTCCAGTCCGCGTTGCGGCTGCATGGCGGTGGTCAGCGGCCACGCCAGCGCGTCCACGGATAGTGTTTCCCAAGGGCCGGTGTGCGTGGTGATTTTCATGGTGAGGATTTTTGGTGAGCCGGTTGAAAGCGTAATTTGAAATGATGTCAGCCCGCATCATCGGACGTGGGTTGCAGCGCGCCGATGGCGGCCATGAGTGCGTCGGAAACTTCCTGGTAGATTTCCTTGCGCCGAGCCGGTGTGCAGTCGGCCGCTTGGGCACGTGCGTCGGCAAAATCCAGCGCCTTCCCAAACTTGACGGCAACGCAACCGGGACGCGGCAGCAGATGCTTGCGCCCGAAAAGTTCAAACGTACCGAACACGCGGATGGGGATGACGGGCGCGCCGCTCTTGACGATGGCGAGTCCAATGCCCGGCCGCGCGGATTGGATTTTACCATCGGGACTGCGCGTGCCTTCGGGAAACATCATGATGGCCTGTCCATTGCGCAGGTGTTCGAGGATGGTCTTGAGTCCGCGCGCACTGCCGCCATCGCGATCCAACGGCACGCAATTCCACGAACGCAAAATGGCACCGGCGATCGGATTGGTAAACGCACTTTCCCGCGCCAGATAGTGCAGCACACGCCGCGTGGCCGTGCCGACAAGCGGCGGGTCAATGAGACTCACGTGATTGGCGGCAAGGATGGCTGGGCCACTCTTTGGCACACGCTCGACGTGATAGATTGTGCGCGGTTGGTAGGTGGCAAAGAAAATCCGAAACCAACAACAGGCCAGAAAATATCCCGGCGTCATCCGCTCGGCGGATGGCGAGGGCGCGCCTGTTCCGCTGGCAGGGTTCATGACTCTTGATGGCCCACCTTGCCACGGATGTACCGGCGCAGGACACCGGGCATCAGCAGTTTCAACCACGGCAAGAAGCACAGATGCCACGGCACATAAAGCACCTGCCGACGTTGCGCCACGGCCTCGGCGATTTTATGCGCGCAGAGTTCCACGGTGATGGCCGAGTTGCTGGGGGAACGTTTGCGCGCGCCCAACGGCTGGCCATCGCTGCCAAAGGCGTTCTCACGCAGGCGCGTGCCGGCCAACCAGTGCGGATAGACTTTCAGGATTTCCACACCGGTGCCGTCAAACTCGCAGCGCAGCGCGTCCACCCAGCCTTCCAACGCGTGTTTGCTGGCGCTGTAACCGGAGTGGAAAGGCACGCCCACTTTGGCTTGGATGGAGGAGATGACGACGAGCATGCCGCGCCGGGCTTGCAGCGGCTTGAGTGCGGCCTGCGCGCACTGCACGACGCCCAGAAAATTGGTTTCGATCAGCCGCCGGAAAATGGTCGCGTCATCCATGTCGGCAAAGCGCGTCCACATGCTGATGCCGGCGTTGGCCACAAAACAATCAATGCCGCCAAATCGCGCCAGCGACTGCTCCACCAAACGATGGCAATCCTGCGGCTGCGTGACATCGCCGGTGACGATCAACGTGGCGGCGGCGCCGAGCTTCTGGCATTCATCGGCCGTCTCGCGCAGGCGTTCTTCGCCGCGCGCGAAGAGCACCAACTGCGCGCCGCGCCGCGCAAACTCATGCGCCAACTGTCGGCCCAGTCCGGACGACGCGCCGGTGACCACGACCGTTTTGCCTTCGAACCTCACTTGCCGGTGTTGTTGAACTGCCGCGCCACCGACTCGGGCAAGCCCCAAGTTTCCAGCGGGTTTTCGGATGGAAGAATCTTGCCGGGGTTCATGATGCCGCCCGGATCCAGCCCGTGCTTGAGCGCGCGCACCGCCGCCACGCCCGTCGCAGAGATGTCGTCCGTCACCCACGGAATGTGCTCGCTGCCCACGGCGTGATGATGCGAGAGCGTGCCGCCGTTGCGCATGAAGGCGTCCTCGGCGGCTTTCTTCACATACAGATACTGCGCCAGCTCGCGGCCTTTGCTCTGCAACGCGCCGAAGGTGTAATACAGACTGGCACCGCTGTGATAGTTGTGGCTGATGTGACAGCCCACCCACGGCGCGCTGCCCGTGTCGCGGATGGCCTGCTCGATGGAGCGGCGCGTGTCGTAATAGGACGGCAACAGATTCGCCCACGTCGTGGCGGTCTCGCTGACATCGGCCATGATGTTGCGATCCATCACGTAGTCGCGCAGGTGCGGGAAATCAAATTTGGCGCGCTGGAAAGAGCGCCCCGGCTCGACGCCCAAATACACTCCGCCGTGTTTGCGGAACACATTGGCCGACTCTTGCCGCACACGATGGAACGTCGCGTGATCGCCTTCGCACGCCACAATCATCAGACAGCACTTTTTGAAATCAATGCCGCGCACTTTGCCCAAGTACCACTTCACCACCTTGCCCACGGCTTCTTTGAGCGGCGGCTTGCTTGTCTTGAAGGCGAAAGAGAGCGCGGTCTTCTGCGGATCGTTCAAGCGCGTGATCACCGGCATGCAACCGCGTCGCATGCACTCGTGGATGGACGCCGCGCCACTCTCGAAATCCGGGAAGAGCCAGCCGTAGTAATCCTTGTGCGCGGGCTGCGGATGCACCTGCATCACCGCCTCGGTGATGACGCCGAGGATTCCCTCGCTGCCCACGCAGAGTTGGCGCACGTCAATGCCATTGGCGCATTTGGGCACGGTGCGCGTGACGATGGTGCCCTGCGGCGTGACCATGCGCAGGCTCAACACCATGTCCTCGATCTTGCCGTACTTGTCGCTCTGCATGCCCGCCGAGCGCGTGGCGAGCCAGCCGCCCAAAGTGGAATGCACAAACGAATCGGGGAAATGACCGAGCGTCACGTTGTGCGCCGCAAGCTGCTCCTCCATGTGCGGACCGTAAACACCGGCTTGGATGCGCGCGGTGAGCGAATGCGTATCCACCTCCAACACGCGGTGCATGCGCCCCATGTCGAGCGAGACAACCATGCGCCCGGCTTGATCGTGCGGCTCCAAGCAGCCGGCAATGTTGGAACCGCCGCCGAAAGGAATGACGACAACTTGATGCTGCACCGCCGCACGGATGACGGCCACCACATCGTCCTCGCTGTGCGGATACACCACGCAATCGGGCGCAACGGTGATCAACCCCTGCCGCAAGCGCCAGAGATCGCGGAAACTTTTTCCGGCTGCGTGGATGAGGCGCGAGCGTTTGTCTTCAACGATCTGGTCGGGCGCCAATCGCGTGCGCAGAGCCGCGAGAAAAGGTTCGTTGCGCTTGATCTCGGGTAATTGAACTGACTCGAACGCCACAGCCTTCGTGTGTGCCGCGCCTTCGGGCACCTGCAATTCGCGGCGCAGATACGGCCAGAGCCCCGGCTTGTTGGAGTCATCGAAGGCCACCTCTTCGTGGCCCCAGCCCCACCATTTCATGTGGCGGAACGGTTGTGAATTCTCAGTGGCCATGCGTCGTGTGGTGGTGATCGCGCAAGGCGCGCAATCGCTGCTCCAGTTCGTTCGTGATGTGGGTGTAAATCAGGCGGCCCGTCCCGGCACCGGTGTCGGCGGCGTCATCGGCAAACTGGCGCGCGATGATCGGTTTACCAAAATGCACGCGGATGCGGCGCGGACGCGGGAAGCCTACCCCTTTGGGCAGCGATTGGAAAGTGCCGTGGATGTACGCGGGCACGATGGGCAGGTGCAGCTCGGCGGCGATCATGGCCACGCCTTTTTTAAGCGGCGCAATCTCGCCGGTGAGCGAGCGCGTGCCCTCGGGATAAATGATGATGCTGCGCGGGCCGCACTGGCTGAACTCGCGGCAGGCCACCATTAGTCGCGCAATGGTCTGCCGTGTGGATTTGCGATCGGCCGGGATGAGGTTCATCAGTAGCGGCAGCGAGTTCTTGCGCTTGGCGTTGTCGAAAAAATAATCCTTGGCGGCGATCATGCCGAAGCGGCCGAAGCCCAGTCCACTGGCGTACATCAACGCCACGCTGTCCATGTGGCTGCTATGATTGCTGCAAAGAAGGAACGGCGGTGCCGGCAGGTTTTCGCGCCCGAAAACTTTGAGCGGGCAGTACAGATTAAACAGTCCCGCGCAGAAGATCTCGAAGGCTTTGTGCCAAAGACGCGCCTTGCCGCTGGGCGGCTGGCGCAAATAGCCGTACTCCGGCTCCAGCGGGGTTTGCTCGAGCAGCTCCTTGAATGCCGACACTTATGGCCTCCCGAACTTCGCGTGTGCATGGGCAAACTCGTTGCTGACGATGGCGCCCGCCAATGAAATCTCCAGCGCCAACGCCGCCGCACAGATGATCTCGGCCAGTTTTTTGGCGGAGTTGGGTTCACCCGCGCAACCGATCATCTTCAGATTGTTCTGCTGCTGTTGCAGGCGCGTAGCGCCGCCCTTGGTGCCCACGGTGATGGAAGGCATGCTCAGCGTGGCAAAGAGCGAGTCGCCCTGCCGTTCGTACGTGGCGATACCCACGCAGTTTTCTGCGACGCACGCGATATCCTGTCCCAACGCCAGATACAGCGCGGCCAGCGCGTTGGCCGTGTGCAGGTTCATCCCGAGCAGACCGGCCATCTGCGATCCCAGATGTTTGTCGGTGAGCGCAACAAGGATTTGATCCACGCTCACGCGCATCACCTTTCGCAGGATGCGATCGGGCACGATGAAGGAACAGATGACGTGATGGCCGCGCCCGTGCAGGATGGTCTTGTGCGCCGGATTTTTGTCGCAGCAAAAATTGCTCTCCAGCAAATACCGGAACGGCTTGACCTGCTTGTACGCGCCCATGATGTATTGGCAGGCGGCCTCGGTGGCCATCGTCACCATGTTTTGCCCAGCGGCCTCTGCGGTGTTGTAGATGAACTCCAACAGCACGCGGTTGTGGATGGGATGCTTTTCGATGCGCACCAGCTTGCCGTGGCGCGTGGTGGACTCAGCCGCGCGGCGGATCTCCAGCTCGTTCTCCTTGAGCCATAGATAAAATGTGTAGGCCTCCTCGAGGGATTCAAAAATGAAGATCGGGCTGCGCGACAGCTCCTGTTTGATGTGGCGACTGGCGATGCCACCGGCGAGGTAAGTCAGAAAACAACCGCGCGTCATGGAGAAAGAAAGCGTGCCTTCCAGCGTGCACATCGGCACGTAGAACTCACCCTTGGCGTACGAGCCATCAATCTTTAGCGGCCCAGCCACCGACAGCGGGATGGACATGTGCCCCACGTGATTCTCGACCAGTCCTTGCAGCACTTCGGGATTGTCCGGCTGAGAAGGGGGCAGGCGGAAACCCGTCTGCGCCTCCAGCCAGTCCACGCGCCGGGCGCTGTCTTGTGCGGTGTACCCACGAGGCGGCGTCTTTTTTGAAGGCGCACGTTCTTCCGGGGGATGAGAGGCTTCACTGGATCCAACAGGTTTATTCAAAGTCAGCTCCGACATGTCTGTTCCCAACAAATTCGGGCAGCCTAGTCAGTTTGTTTTTTCAGTCCAGCACAATCCTGACGACGCGGCCATCGCGCCAACGCCAGCGGTAACAACGTCAGCGTGGCACCCAGCAACCAAATGAATCCCAGCGCCGACAACCAACCGAATGAACGCACCGGCGGAAAGGACGACAACAAAAACACGCCCATCAATCCGATGAGGATGACGCTGGTGAACACGATGGCCCGGCCTTTGACGCGCAGCGCACGCAACACCGCCGTGCGCGCATCCGCTCCGCTGCGGCGTTCCTGCAGCCAGTGCGTGATGAAATGGATGGTGTCGTCCACCGCGATGCCAAACACGATGGCGGAGACCATGATGGTGATGGAGTTGAGCGGCACGCCCGCGAAGCCCTGCAGCGCGACCACCATCCCCACGGGCACCGCGTTGACCGCCATCGCCAGCAACGCCAGCCGCCACGATCGCCAGAACGCCCACAGCATCACGCCCGTCAATCCGAGCGTGTAGAGCGTGCTGTTGATCTGGCTTTCCACGATGCGCCGGTCCGCCTCCAGGATTTCTTGCTGCGCATTTTGCGCGGACACCTTGATCCCTTCGGGGCACGTGCGTTGGGCCTCGGCCACCACTGCGGCGATCAAATCCAGATAGTCGCCCGAGGGCATGTCACGCGTGCGCATCACCAGCCACGCCTTTTGCAGCGGTGCGTCGTAAAGCGAATCCAGCAACGGCAGTGTCTTGCGGATTTCCGGTTGCTGAAATTGCGCGAGCACCATCGCATCCACAATCGCAGGCGGCACTTTGGTCGTCCACGGCATCTCGCGGCGCGCGACATCGCCAGCCGCCTTCACGAGGCCCGATGCCGAGTACACCATCGACACGCCCTTCTGGCGCTCGGCGAAGGCGTGCAAGTCCGCGAGGAACTGCCGCACTTCCGGGCGCGAAACACCGCCGGCCACGCCCGTGTCCAACTCCACCTTGGCGAAGTTCAGCCCCCCGTAGGCGTGGTTCAATTCTTCCAGCGATTTGCGGGTCGCGCTTTTGGGATCCAGAAATTCCACAATGCGGATGTCCGTGCGCACTTTCAGAATTCCCACGATGGTGACCAACACCGCCACGACGGTGCCGCACAAAATCCAACGCCACCGCCGTTCCAGCCACGTCACCAGACTCTCGGCCCAACCATCGCCCGCGTTGCGAGACGGGACCGTCATCGCGCCATCGCCGAACAGGCGCAGCAGCAGGATTCCCGGCCCGAACACCATCGCGAAGAGCAGCGTCACCGCCGCTGCGCCAATCAATCCAAACTCGCGCGTGGGCCGCACCTCGCTCGCCGACAACGACAGCATCCCGACAATCGCCATCGCGGTGGCGAAGAGGCAGCCGCGCAGGATTTCATCAAGCATCGCGCCCAGCGCAGCGAGGCCAGCCAGCCCCGCGCGCCGCGCATTTTGGAAGGCCGTGCCCACATGGATCACCAGCGCGAGTTGCACTCCGGCCAGCAGCGGATACAGCGGCGAGGTGAACGGGCTGATGCGATAGCCCATCATCTGCGCCAGCGGCATCACCACCAACCCGCCCAGCGCGAGCATCAGGACGCCGTATAACACCAACCGCAAGGAGCCGCGGAAAGTCCACAGCAACACGAGCACCAGCACCGCCGCCGACACCGGCAGTTGCCACAGCAGATCGGATTTGAGCGTGGCCAACGTCTCCTGCTCGGCGTGC
The DNA here is from genome assembly GCA_009695465.1 of Pedosphaera sp. Classification (GTDB taxonomy): domain Bacteria; phylum Verrucomicrobiota; class Verrucomicrobiia; order Limisphaerales; family UBA1100; genus SYLI01. The sequence goes on along the minus strand of SIAW01000020.1, from coordinate 15,727 downwards.
GGGAAGGAGAGCACATTCATCTTCCAGCCGTTGGCGCGGAATCGCGCGTCGAACATTCTCAGGCGCTCGTCCACATCCTCGCAGAACTCGCGGCGCGCGGCTTCGCCAGTCAATCGCGGTTTGGCGAAGGCAAAGATCAGCGCGTGCTGTCCGCGTTCATCCACCAGCAGGTTCCGGAAAAATGGGAAGCCCAGCGCCCAGTCGCGTTCGGCCTGCGCGATGCGCGCCGGCGGATCGGGCACCATCGGGCCAAGATAGAATCGCACCTTGGGCATCTTGAAGATGCTGAAGTTGCCTTCCTGATGGAACCGCGGCCGCACCCACGGACTGGCCATGCTGAACACGTGAAACACGTCGCGCTGCCGGGCCAGTTCGGCGCTGACATCGCGCAGTGCCCGCACCACTTCCGGCGCGAAGACATCGGGGGCCTGCACACTCACCAGCACCGCGACCGAATCGGCACCGAGCGAGGAGGCCAATTGGCCGCCCGCATCTTTGTAACTGGTCAGACTGCGCTGATCGCCCGCGAGCAGATCGCCCATCTCCGAGTCCACGCGGAAGGCGGACAACTGCTCGGCAAACGGCAGGCAGCACAGGAGGGCCAGCATTCCCAAAACGAGAAATGGTTCCACCGAAAATCCACGGCGCGGCGCGGACTCGTTTTCAGGGCGAGAGACAGGCATCGGCGGGCGCGACCGTTATTTCTTGCCGAGCAACTCCAACGCGGCGGCGCTCATCGCTGTCACCCCGGTCTTGATGGTCGGCTCGGGCGTGGGCGCGAACAGTCCGGAGTGCAGTGAAGGCAACGCCCGGCCTGCGACCTGCGCGCTTTTCACCGCCTCGGCCGTCACTGCGCCGAGGAAGAAAATGTAAACGGGGATCTTGTGTTCCGTCCGCCCAAACTGGCCGAAGTCCTCGCCGCCCATCGTGGGCCGCCGCTCGATGAGCGCCCCCTCCTCGAACCATTTCTTGAACACCTCATTGACGCGGCCGACCAGCTTGGGGTCATTGTACGTGGCCGGCGTGTGTTCATCGCGCAGGGTGACGATCGGCAGGCGATCCTCCGGCAGGCCCGCCGCCAGTGCCTGCCCGCGCACCACGCGGCGGATGGCGGTGATGAGTTGCTGGCGCACCGTGTCGGTGTACGAACGCAGGGTCAGTTGCATCTGCACTTCGTCGGGGATGATGTTGTGTTTGGTGCCGCCGTGGATGGAGCCGACGGTGATGACGGCCGGTTCCTGCGGCGCAACCTCGCGGCTGACGATCGTCTGCAACGCGAGGATGATCTGCGCGGAGAGCACGATGGGATCCTTGGTGGACTGCGGCTGCGAACCGTGCCCGCCCACGCCGCGCACGGTCACGTCCACCGAATCCACATTGGCCATCGCAAAGCCGCTGGTGTAGCCGATGGTGCCCGCGGGTTGATCCGCCGCGACGTGCAGCGCCAGACAATAATCCGGCACGGGGAATTTCTTGAACAACCCATCGGCCAGCATCTTTCGCGCACCGGCCCCGCGTTCCTCGGCGGGTTGCCCGATGAACACCAGTGTCCCCGTCCATTCTTTGCGAAGCGCCAGCAGCACGCGCGCCGTGCCCACCCAGCACGTCATGTGCACATCATGCCCGCAGGCGTGCATGGTGGGCACTTCTTTGCCCGTCTCATCCACCGTGGTTTGCTTGCTGGCGTAGGGCACTCCGGTGGCCTCCTTCACCGGCAACGCATCCAGATCCGTGCGGATGAGCACGGTCGGGCCAGCCCCGTTCTTAAACACCGCCACCACGCCGTGCCCGCCGATATTGCGCGTGACCGTGAATCCCAACTTCTCCATCTCGTCGCCGAGCAGCTTGGCCGTCTTGGCTTCTTGAAATGAAATCTCCGGGTGCGCGTGCAGATTTTTGTAGAGGTCGAGCAACGCGGGGAACTCGGCGGCCACACGATCGCGCGTGGCTTGTTGCAGGCGTTCGGCTGCCGGCACGAGGAACACAAAACAAGCGAAGGAGAGCGAAACAAGAATGCGTTTCATAGGCGTGATGATTGGCGCGAGAAGCTATCCGACTCCACACGCAGTAGCAAGGCGCACGGATGCGCGCGCTTTGGAAAACAATTAGGCGCGACTCAACTGCTGGGCTTCAGCGATCTGTTGCGGGGTCATCAACTGGCTGACCAGTTTCTTGCCGTACACGGCCAGCTCACTGCCGCGCGCGGCAGCCAGACTATAGAACAGGTACGCCTGCACATAATCTTCCGTCACGCCTACGCCGCGCGTGTACAGATCGGCCAAGATGACCTGCGCCTCGCGGTCGCCGTGTTCCACTGCCACTCGATACCAGCGCACGGCTTCCGTGTAATCTTGGGGCACGCCTTCCCCGTGCTCGCACATCGTTGCCAGCGTGAACGCGGCTGCGCCGTGTCCCTGTTCCGCGGCTCGCCTGTACCAATGCGCCGCTTCGGCCTTGTCCTGCCTCACCCCGCCACCGCGATGATACAGCGCCCCTAAATTATATTGTGCATTCGCCAGTCCTTGCCCCGCCGCTTTCTCATACCACTCTGCAGCCACACTCTCATCCTTCGCCGTCCCCCGGCCCTGCATCCACATCGCTCCCACATTGCACTGCGCCTTCCCGTGGCCTGCCTGCGCGGCTTTGCTGTACCACTTGAACGCTTCCTCTTCATCCCGCCTCACTCCGGTTCCTTGATCCAACAGATATCCCAAATGAAATTGTGCTTCCGCATGCCCTTGCTCCGCCGCCCTCCGATACTCCCGGGCCGCCCGCTCCAGATTGCGCGCCATCCCTTCCCCTGCCTCCGCCATCGTCCCGCAAAGGTACTGCGATTCCATATCCCCACCTGCCGCAGCCTTCTCATACCATCGCACCGCTTCCATCGCATCGGGCAACACCCCATCGCCCGTCGCGTACATCTTGCCCAACACCAACTGCGATTCCAGATGCCCCTGCTCTCCAGATTTCAAATGCCAATACACCGCTTCCTCCCCACTGTGCGGCACCTGTTCGCCCAACCGATTCATCTCCCCCAACCGAAATTGCGCCTCCACATGCCCCGCTTGCGCCGCCATCTCGTACCACACCGGCGCTTCCTTTGCCCCATTGCCTTTGTCACTCTCCAGCCGACGCCCAATCTCAAAAAATAACCCCGCATCAATTCCACTCTCTCCCGGCAGACTTCCAAAAAGTTCCAGCGCCCCTGCTTGGTCCCGCTTCACCCCTTCTCCCAATGCCAGTTTCCATCCCAAGTTTTCTCGCGCTTCCACCGCGCCCAACTCCGCCGCCTGCCGATACAAGCGCGCGGCTTCTTCGTGGTCGGGATCCATGCCGCGGCCAGTGGCGTACAGGGTGCCCAGATTGTTGAGGGCTTGCGGATGGCGCTGCGCGGCGGCATCGCGGTAGAGGCGCACGGCTTCCACCTCGTTCTTTTCCACACCGATCCCTTCGGCGTGTTGCAATCCCAGACAGTACTGCGCGTCGGCGTGGCCTTGCTGGGCGGCGACGGCAAAATGTTTGGCAGCCTCGGCCGCGTCTTGTTTGACACCCAATCCTTCCAGATGCAGCAGGCCAAGGTTGTAGCGCGCCAATGGCTCGGCTTGGTCGCCGGCTTTTTGAAACCATGCAGCGGCGGCGGCGTCATCGCGGCTCACACCCAAACCGCGCAGGTAAGCCACGCCCAGATTGTTTTGCGCCAGCGCGTGTCCCTGAGCGGCGGCCAAGCGGAGCCACTTGATGGCCTCGTCAATGTTGCGGCCGGCGCCACGGCCGTTGAGCAGGCACCAGCCCAGATTGCATTGGCCGTGCGCGTCGCCACGTTCGGCGGCCTGGCGATACCAGTGGATGGCCTCGACCACGTCGCTTGCGGAAACTTGGCCGGGCTTGGCTGCGCCAAAAAATCGCTTGAGCCTGTCCAGCCAACTCGCGCTGGCAACAGTCTTGGCACTGCCATTGGCGAGCAACACGCCCAGATTATTCTGCGCGGGTGCGCATCCTTTTTGGGCGGCCAGACGGTACCAGCGCTCGGCTTGGGCGGCGTCGCGCGCCACGCCTTCGCCATTGGCGCACATCAAGCCCAGCCGGTACATGGCCCAGACATCGCCTTGCTTGACGCGTTTGCGCAGGGCGTTGTAGCGGGCCTTCGGATTTTCTGTCTTTGTCGCCGCCATGGGCTTTTTTGCTATGGCAACCAATCGCGCACCGGAAAGATTACACTGCCCCATGCCGGCTGGCCTGCAAAAAAGACGGTTCTTTGCAGGAATCTCGGGGCTTGCGGACCTTTTCCAATGTCACCGAGCTAAAAGCAGCCTCCATGCCACGAGACGGCCTGGCCCGTGTTTCCAAAGAAAAACCGCCCCAATGGGGCGGTGTTGCAGAGACAAAATGGCTCGCTGCGGACGCGGGCTAGATCTCCCAGCCTTTGCGGTATTCCTTCGTGATGAACTGGTTGATGGAGGGCACGTCGGGCGAGGCCAGCTTCACGGCGTCCCACTTGAAGGATTTGCCAGAGCGCACGGCGGCATTGCCCAGCAGGATGGCCTCGGTGAGGTTGCCCGCGTAGTCGAAGTTGGACATGGCCATCTCCGGTTTGCCGGCCTTGATGGCGGCCACCCATTCTTCTTTCATGCCGCCGTCGCCCTTGCCGTTGCGCGGCAGTGTGGGCTTGGGCTTGACCAGACCGCTGAAGTCCTTTTCCGGCAGCAACACGAACGCGGCGCCGTAGTCGTTGGGCGAGTAGAGGATCCCTTTGTCGCCCACCAAGAGCGAGCCGCTGCTGGCCAATTCCACTTGGCCGTCGGCGCCTCTCTTGCCGGGCAAGAGCGCGGTGATGTCAGCGTTGGGCAACACTTTCTTGCCGTCCTTTTTGCCTTCGTACCAATGGAAATCCACGGCGGGCAAGTCGCCGCGCGCGGGGAATTTCAGCAAGGCATGCGCCCACTCCGGGAAGGTCTCGGAGTTGATGACGCCGGACTCTGCGGAGACATGATTGGGCTGGCCCAGCTTCAAGGCCATGTACGCCATGTTGGCGGTGTGACAGGCCATGTCGCCCATTGCGCCAGTGCCAAAATCCCACCAACCGCGCCACTTGAACGGGTGATACGCCCCATGATACGGCCGCAGCGGGGCCGGCCCCAGAAATGCGTCCCAGTTCACGTGCGCGGGAATGGCGGGCGTATCCTTCGGGCGCGCGATGGTGCCCGGCGCCTGCGGCCACACGGGGCGATTGGTCCACACATGCGCCTGACGAACGGCACCCAGCACGCCTGAGCGCACCAACTCCACCGCTTCGCGCAGGCCGTTCTCGGCCGTGCCTTGATTGCCCATCTGCGTGCAGACGTTGTTCTTCTTGGCCTCCAACCGCATCTGGCGCGCTTCCCACACGGTGTGCGTCAGCGGCTTTTGCACGTACACGTGGATGCCCATGCGCATCGCGCGGATGGCTGCCGGCGCGTGCGTGTGGTCGGCGGTGGACACCGTGGCGGCGTTGATCTCCTTGCCCATCGTGTCGAGCATCTCGCGGAAATCCTGGAACAACTTAGCCTTCGGAAATTCCTTGGCCTTGGCGTTGAGACTGTTGGCGTCCACATCGCAGAGCGCCACCACGTCGCCCAGCTTGCCGGATTGGCTGATGTCCCCGCCGCCTTTGCCGCCCACGCCGATGCCCGCGATGGACAGACGCTCATTGGCGCCAAACACGCGGCTGGGAAGGAAGTTGATGGCCAACGCCGAGACGGCGCTCGCCTGCAGGAAATGCCGGCGCGAATAGTTTTTGATGAGTTTGCGAGTCATAGACAATGCGGGTTGTGGTTTGAAAAGTGTGAGGGCGAGTATCCGCCGCCGCTGGGTGGCCGCAAGGAAAATTTCCTGCGCGCGGGCACGCGTCCGTCGCCGCGCTTATTTCAACGCTGCGTACACGCGATGGACATCGTCGTGATCATCCAGCGCGTTCAGAAAATCCGTGACCTCTTTGCGCGCGTTGCCCTCGACTTCCTTGAACTCCTTGGCCACGTAACGCAGCTCGGCGGCACTGATCTTCCAGCCCGCGTTCTTGAGCGCCCGGCCCACGCCATCCAAATCTTTCGGCTCCGTCATGAACCGCGCGCCCTTGTGGCCCTCGGGCGTTTCCTCTGCCTCCAACGGTTCCACTTCCTGCGCGCCCGCCTCGATGGCATCGGACTCCGCATCGCGCTGCGCGTCGGCATGCGTGGCCTCCACGACGCCGAGGCGATTGAAGAAAAAGCCCACGCTGCCCGGCGCGCCCAACGCGCCCGCGCGGAAGAGCGAACGCATCTCCGGACCAGTGCGATTGCGATTATCCGTGAACGCCTCGACGACCACCGCCACTTTGTGCGGCGCGAATCCTTCGTACACCACCGCCTCCAACTCCACCTTTTCGTCCGTCAACCCCGCGCCCTTCTTGATGGCGCGCTCGATGGTGTCGCGTGTCACCGACGCTTTCTTGGCCTTCTCCAACGCCGCCGACAGACGGGCGTTGAGTTCGGGATCCGCCCCGCCCAACTTGGACGCAATCATGATTTCGCGCACGAACTTAGCGACCATCTGTCCGCGCTTGTGCGCGTTGGATTCGCGACCAGCCTGTTTCCATTGGGCACCCATACCCGTGCAATCTGAGAACCCCGCGCCCGTCATTCAATCCTAAAGAATGGCGTCCGCGCCCGCACCGGATTTTGTTTGGCGTCAAAGCGGCGGCCGGTACAGTCCCGCCGTGGCAGAGACTGATACCGAACGCACCTTCCGCTTCGAGCGCTGGCGCGCCATCAGCGGCGGCGTGCTCGAGTCGGCGGCCACGACGTTCCTGCTGCTCATCGCCGTCAAACACTTCCAGGCCGGCGCCACCGCCAAGGCGCTCTTGAGCATCGGCGGCAGCCTCGGCCTGTTGTGCGGTCCAATGGTCGTGGGCGTGGTGGAAAGGCTGCGTCTGCCCGCTGCGCAGGCGGCCTCGCGACTGGCAGCCGCAGGCGGGGTGTGCCTGCTGATCATGGCGGCGGTGCCGACGCAGGCGGTGTATATCACCGGCGGCATGTTGGCCATGGCGCTCGCCTCGGCGATCATCCCGCTGATGACGCAGGTGTATCAGGACAATTATCCGGAAGCGCTGCGCGGCCGTCTCTTCTCGCGCGCGTTGATGATCCGCATCGGCGCGGCGCTGCTGTTCAGCGCGGCGGGGGGCTGGGCGCTGGACAAACATCTGGATTGGTTCCGCGTCCTGCTGCTGCTCTTCGGCGTGGCATACTTTTTCTCAAGCTGGTGTTTCTCGCGCCTGCCCTCGCGGCCGCTGACGCCCTCGGGCAGTTCGCATCCGCTGCGCGCCTTTCGTTACGTGCGCGAAGATCGCCTGTTCCGCTGGACGTTGATCTGCTGGATGCTCATGGGCTTTGCCAATCTGATGATGTACCCGCTGCGCGTGGAATATCTGGCCAACCCGCAGTACGGCTCAAAGCTAAACGTGGGCGAGGTCGCCTTGTACGTAGGCGTGGTGCCCAACCTCGTGCGCTTTGCGCTCAGCCCGCTGTGGGGTTGGCTCTTTGATCGCATGAACTTTTTTGTGATGCGCATCGTGCTCAACCTCGGCTTCGCGCTGGGCATCGTCTCCTTTTTCGTCAATCCGGATAACACGACCAGCCTGCTGGTGGGCGCAATCGTGTTCGGTGCTGCCAACGCCGGCGGCGATGTGGCGTGGGGATTGTGGGTGACTAAACTTGCGCCGCCCGATCGCGTGGCCGACTACATGTCGGTGCATACTTTCTTTACCGGCGTCCGCGGTGTGGCTGCGCCGTTGCTCGCGTTCCATCTGGTGGGCACAACAGGATTCGGCACGCTGGCGTGGATCTGCGGCGGGTTGATCGTGCTGTCAGCGTTGATGCTCGTACCGGAAGTCCACTCCGGCCGCGCTCTACGCAAATCCGTGCCGCTCGTCGAAGAAGTCTCCGAGTAGCGCCGACTGCGCGCTCAAGCCAGCAACGCAATCAACTCTTCGCGCGCCGCATGCAGTCCTTTGTAGTGCGCCACCTCATCGGGCATCGTGCGCAACGCGCGTTGCAATCCGGGCGCAGCAGTCGCGTGCGCTTTCACCGCCGACAGCGGCACGTTTTCCAGACGGATGCCAAAGAGCAACCCGCCCGTCTGCGGCAGGCGATGCAGCACTTGATTCTCGATGCGCACCCACACTTGCTCTGCGCGCAGCGGCGCTGTCAGTCGCGGCAGATTCCGCGCCGGGTGCTGGCAAAGTTCGGACGAACGGCTCAGTCCCCAGTTGGAGCGTTCCCACGATGTGCCGGGCAAGATGGCACCGATGAACTTATCAATCTGTGCGCCGAGCGATTCGTTGAGCGTCGGCACGGGCGCGTGGATTTGGCTAAGGGGCAGTCCCAGTTTCTCTTCCGGCCGCCAAGTGGAAGGGAAACACACGGCCGCCGCCAGCAACACCCATCGCCCTGCGTCGTCGGGATTGAGCAGGAGCCAGTCCGGTTCCCAGACGCGACCGAGCGCGTGGCATTGCGGCGCGGGTGCGGTGGCGGCGCGCAGTGCGCTGCGTTCGTCGGGTGATAAATCCCCCCAAGCCTCGGCGCAGTCCATGGCTTCGGCGATGAGCGGCGCCGCCTCGTCGCGACACAACAGGCAATGCGCGGGACTCGTCTGCAGCCAGTGGGCGCGCTCGCGGACAAGCTGCGGATGTTCGGCGGTGGGCGCGAAGAACGCGGCGGCGTTGCCGGGGTGCGCCCCGAAGTTGAACCGGAAATCCCGGTCCGGGAAAAGCGCAGGCCATGAAGGGGCGGAGTCCATCGGTCACTAACTCGCAATCCAGCACCGCCGTTGCGCGGTCATTTCTTCCACCAACTGGGCAGCGTCAAGATCTGGTACACGCTCACGTAATCATCAGTCCACAGCGGATACGGCCCCTTGGTTTCCTTGGGGGCGGCGTCGGCCTTTTGCACGTCGGGGTGGTTCACAAAGTTCGCGTCGCGCGTGAGCAGGATCCACTCCGAGTAATAGAGCCAATGCCGTTCCTGACCTTGCGCGTCCTCTTTGCCCCCGTTGACGATCACCACGTTCCAAGAAGGGTCGGTGGTCTGGAATTTCCGGGCGATGCCCATCACCACTTGTTCCAAGTCCAAGTGCCGATTGGAGACGTGGACGGCGATGATGCCACCCGGCGCCATGTGCCGCTCGTAAATCCGGAACGCTTCCAGCGTGCATAGATGCGTGGGGATGGCGTCGCTGCTGAAGGCGTCCAGCGCGAGCACATCAAACTTCTGCGGCGGCTCATTCTCCATCCGCAACCGCGCATCGCCCAACTCCAACTCCACCTTCGCGCCCGTCTCCCGGCATTGCCGCAGATAGCTGAATTGTTTCTCAGCGATGTCCACCACCTGCGGGTTGATGTCGTAAAACCGCACGGAGCCGCCCTGTTTGCCGTAGGCGGCGAGCGTGCCCGTGCCCAGTCCCACCACGCCAAAACGACAGCCGGCGGCCGTCTGATTGCCCTCGCGCGTGCCGTTGAGTTCGCGGTTCGCCCAGCGCAATGCCAAGCCCACGCCACTGGTCTCGCCGTAGTACGAAGTCTTCATGCCGCGATGGCCCGGATTGGTGTACTGAAAACCGTGCGTGATGCCGCCGTTGACGAGACGACGATTGTGGCTGTCCATCTCCCACATCTTCACGTGCTGGGCGCCGCCGCTGACCACCACGTCGAGCGTGCGCACATTCGTGCTGGGCATCCACCAATCGCAGGGCATGCACAACACGCGCTGCGCCTGCGCCCGCTGCGGGCTGATGGTGAAAAGTTCGACGCCGGACTTGGACTCCCACACCGTCACGGAACGATCGGCGTTGGCGCTGGCCAGTCGCAGGCCATCGCTCGTGAAGGCCACATCGCGCACCGCACCGCGGCGCGCCTGCAGTTCGTTCAATGCTTTGCCTGTTGCCCGATGCCAGAGTCGCACCGTGCCGTCTTCGCCCGCCGTGGCAATCTCATCAAATAATCCAAACACCACTTGCCGTATTGGCCCCGCATGCGCCTTGAATTCCTGCTTCGTCGCCAGCGGCACACCGTGGTGCACCATGCCATCGGCCCCCACCGATACCACCACATCTGCCCCGGGCGAAAATGCAACGGCGGTCGCCGCGCCGGTGTGCTTCCATAAAACACCCAGCGGCTTTCCGTTGATGCCGTCCCACAGCTTGACCAGTCCATCGGCCCCGGCGGACGCCAGCCAGCGGCCGTCTCGGCTGAAGCTGATGGCGTTGACAGCGCTGCCTTCGTGCGCGGCGTGATCCACTCGCTTGATCATGCAGGCGAAAGGATCCCAGTAACGGATCGAGCCATCCGCGCCGCCCGTGGCCAGCCACTTGCCATCGGGACTAAAACTCATGGCGCGCACCTCGCCTGTGTGCCCTTTGAGTTCGCCAGCCAACACGCCCGTCAGACTGTCCCACAGACGCACGAGGCCACGGGCATCGGCTGCGGCCAAGCGGCCCGCCGTCACACTGCCAGCCAACGTGTGCGCCGCCATGCCGTCCATGGTCGAGACTTCTTCAATGTTGTAATCGAGCAGCTTGATGACGCCGAAGAAATTGCGTTGTTGGGACGACACATCGCCTTCCTCCTCGCGGATTTGCGAGAGCAAGCCGCCGCCCAAAACTGCCAGTGCCAGCACCTGCGGGATCCATTCCAGAAATGACCAGCCCTCCCAATCCCGCAACGCGGACCAGACAAAACAGATGGCCGCGAGGATCAGCACGCCGCCGATAATCACCGGCCACGGCAGCGCAGCGCGGCCGGCAAGTTGGCTGACATAGACAAAGTCCAGCACGCTGCCCAGCGCCGCCAACAGCGCGAAGCCAAGCAATGGCCCAAAGCGGTGCCGCAGCGACGAGCCTTTCCAGAGTGATTCAAACACCCAGATCAACAGGCATCCCGCCAGCAACAGGCGCGCACAGGTCAGCCACGGCATGGGGATCGCCAGTTGGGTTTTGCGGTGCACTGCCCAGCACACCGCCGCCCAGCCCGCCGCCAGCAGAAAGCGCACGTGCCATCGGGAAAAGTTGCCGCGCGATCCCAAGCTGAACGACACCGCCGCCAGCAGCGCGCCGCAGGACCACAGGCCCAGCGGGAATTCCAGATAGCTGTTGAAGAGCCGCGGCGCGATCAATGCAACGCACAATCCGCCCACGGCGCCACCGGCGGAGATGGAGAGATAATAGCGCGTGAGCTGCGCGGGCGGCGGGCGCAGCCGGAACAATTCGCCGTGACAGACCATGCAGCCCAAGAAGAGTGTCGCGCTGAAGATGGCCACCTGAAACACGATGTCCACATCCACGCCTTTGAAGAGCGCCCACACCGCGCCGCCCCAACTGAGCATCAACAGGCGTGTGAACCATTGCCGGACATACCAGCGCGGGCTGTCAAAACAGATGATGAATGAGACCAGATAGAGCGACAACGGCAGCACCCACAGGAACGGGATCACGGCCATGTCCTGACAGATCTTGTTCGTCGTGGCCATCAACTGAACGGTGCCGCACGCCGGCAACAGCAGCCAAAGCAGTTGCCGCCCGAACCCGATGGGCGCTGCGGGCGCTTCCGCTGTCTTCGCGGTCTCCGCAGCGGGTCGTTGTTTTAATCCCAGTGCCACCGTGCCGCAGACGATGATGTACACGATCATCCCGGCGGCCCAGATCCACACCTGCGTGTTGCGCGCCGTGTACGGCTCCACCAAAAACGGATAGCTGACCAGCGCGAGGATCGAGCCCACGTTGGAGAGCGCGTACAAGCGGTACGGCGAAGTGCCCGGGTGTTTATGACTGAACCACGCTTGGATGAGCGGGCCGGTGGACGAGAGCAACAGATACGGCAGGCCAATTCCCACGAGCAGCAGCAGCAGGATGTCGCCGGTGGGATCAGCCGAGACCTGCGTGGGCTTGAGCCATTCCATCGGCTGCGTGCCTTTGGCGGCCGCGCCCAATACCACCAACATGAACACACCGACTAATCCCAGCAGGAGGAGATGCAGTTGCGCCTGTCGCGCAAGCGGACGCTGCTGCGAAAGCCAGTGCGCGTAGGCGTAGCCGGCCAGCAGCAGGCATTGGAAAAATAACAGGCACGTCGTCCACACCCCCGGCGTCCCGCCAAACCACGGCAGGATGTATTTGCCGACGAGCGGCTGCACTTGGAAGAGCAGAAATGCCCCGGTGAAAATTGTGACCGCGAATACCAGCACGTTGGCCCAAGGCACAGCGGGAGGCTGGGTGGCGTCGGTCGTCTGCGCCGTGATTGCCGGAGGATTGTCCGTCACCGGCGGGAAGATACACAGCAGCGCCGCGCAGGCAATCCGATACTACCGCCGCAACTCCGCGTCGGTGTACACCGATCCCGCTTTTGAGATTGCTGGCCGCACGCCCTGCCACATCAACATCAGCTCAAATTGCAGTTCCGGATGTTCGCCTGAAAAATCCGGCTCGCGAAACGACTGGAGCAACGGCCGCGGTGTGGCCACGAAAAACACGTTGCCCACCCCCGACGCATGCTGCACCACCGCCGTGGACGCGAACACCCGGCGCAGCGTCCGGTCAAGTTGCGCAGCACTCTCGCGCCGCGCCGCGCTGGTCTCGCCAAAAGCGTTAATCACCAGCACCCCGTCCGGGCGCAGATGGCGCTTCACTTCTGCCAGCGCCTCGACCGTCACCAGATGGCGCGGGATGTCTCCATCCATGAAGGCGTCCAGCAACACAGCATCGTACTGCTGCGACGAGGCGGCGACAAACTCCCGGCCATCACCGAAGGCCATGCTCACCGCGCCGGGATCAAAATCAAAATATGCCGTGGCCACCGCGGCCATCACCGGATTGATTTCCACCACCTCCACGGCAACGCCCAACTTTGCCAATTCGCGCGGCACAATGCCCGCGCCCAAGCCGATGCACAGCGCCTGCTCAATTCGCGGCGTGTACGCACGCGCCAGTCCCAGCAGCGCTCCGGCGAAGTGCGAGAGGCTTTGCCGCCGCTGCGGTGCGTAGGTGTTTTGCACCAGCCCACCGTGGAGGCAACGTCGGCGCAGCAGCCCGTTGTCCTCGCGCAGCTCGACCACTTGGATGGGGCCGTGCGGGGAATCGGCGCGGTGAACCACTGTCCACCATTCGTCATCCAACAAAACCCGCCGCTGAGATGGCGCGCCCACGAGGCTCCTCACTGGCGCTGCCGCATCGAGCCGGCCAGATGCAGGCGCGTGCGCTGGCGATTTTTGGCGTCGTGGAATTCCACGGGATTGAAGTCGTCGGTCAACACGTCGCCCATCCGGGGGGCCACGGTCCAGACGCGTTTGTACATCCATTCGGGGCGGTTGATGCGATGGGTGCTGCGCAACAGCAGCGGATGTTCCGACGCGAACACGTTGGCCGCGGGCTGCGTGCTCGCAAAATCTGGCGCGCGATGCGCCGTCAATTGCCCGGCGCGCGCCGCCACGAAGAAGACGTTGCCGTTGCCCGATGAATGGATACGCACGCCACCGGCACCAAACACCTTAGCCAGCGTTTTGTGGAGTGAGGCGGTCAAATAATCCTCCGCGCGATCGAAAACAAAACTGCTGAACTTGCCGGCATCGGCCTGCTTCTGCTCCTCGTCATCCAACCCGCGGCCAAAGCTGTTAATCACCAGCACGCCGTCGGGACGCAGCCGTTCGCGCATGGCGGCAAACGCCTCGCGGGTCATCAGGTGCGAGGGCGTCGAGTCGCCGAGGAAGGCGTCCAGCACGATGGCGTCGTAGGTGTTGGTGGCGCGATTGAGAAACTGGCGGCCATCACCGATGTGCAGACCCACCTGCTCGGGACGAAAATGAAAATACGCCTGCGCCAACGGCACGACCTGCGGATTGATCTCCACCACGTCCGTGCGTGCGCCGTCGGCTGCAAATCGCATCGGCACCACGCCCACGCCCATGCCGATGCAGAGCACGTCGCGCGTGGCCGGCGTGTACACCTGCGGCAATCCGTAAAGCGCGCTGGTGAAAAGCGACAGGCTCTTGCCAATCTCCGGATCGTAATTGTTCTGCACGAGATAGTCGTTGACGTACTCGCGCCACGGGATGCGCTCGGGCTGCGGCGGCCCGCCGTTCTCGCCATCCACCATGTAGTAGTTGGCGCTCTCGCTCACCATCAACTCACCGAAGTTGGAATTGGCATGATAAAGAATCCGGCGTGAATCCGACTGCATCGCCGCGCGTTCATTCTTCCATCCAGCGTACGCCAGCAACAATGCAAACACGGCGGCACCCGCGACGGCTGATCTGCCTGCCCTGCCCCAAATCAACGCGTACCCCGCCGCGAGCAGCAGCAGCACCGCAGCAGCGGCAAACATTGTGGTGGAATTTGACACGCGCGGCAGCAGCACGTAGCCGATCAATGAAGTGCCCGCCACGCTGCCCAGCGTGCTCAGCGCGGAGAGCCGGCCGACTTGGCCGCCCACGCGGCTCACTGAATCGGTCAACATGCGCGAGAGAAACGGCACGGTCATCGCCAGCAACGCCAGCGGCACAAAATACAGCAGCACCGATGCGAGCAGCGCGCCCACGGCCAAGTCGCCCAAGTCCAAACAGAAAAAACACACCGGCCGCACCAGCAATACTGACAGGCAGAGAAACAGCGATGCCAATGTCATCGCCGCGTAGAGCAGTCCGGCGCGCGGCCAGCGATCCACCAGACTGCCGCCCGCGTAGTAGCCGGCGGCCAGCGAGAGGAGCGTGACGCCGATCTGCGCTGTCCAGACGAAGTGCGACGTGCCCATGAACGGCGCCAACATTTTGGCGCCGAGAATTTCCACCACGAGAATCACCGCTCCATTGATCGCTGCGGTGAGCAGCAAAAAACGCGCAAGCCACACACTGGGCACGGCGTCAACAGGTGCGGGATTAATCTTGGCCGCGCCCATGTCAGGAAGCGGCGAAGGCAGCACTGAGCCGCGGCCAGAGTTGCGCGCTCATCCGGCAACCGCCGTGCAGACAAGCGAGGTCGAACTTTTCGTTGGGCGAATGCAGGTTGTCATCGGGCAACGCCAACCCGAGCAGCAGCGAATCCACACCGAGAATCTTTCTGAACTGGGTGACGATGGGGATGGAGCCGCCTTCGCGTATCTGTACGGGGCGCGCACCAAACGCGCTCTCCAGCGCACCCAACGCAGCGCGGGCGGCCGGTCCGGTGGGCGGTGTCAAATACGGCTCGGCACCGTGCCCATCAGAAATCTTCAATCGCACCGTGGGCGGACAGATGCGCTGCAGGTGTTGCGTCAACCGCTGGGCGATGTCGGCGGGCGACTGGTCGGGCACCAGCCTGCAGGTGATCTTGGCACGCGCCCACGCGGGCACGATGGTCTTGCTGCCCTCGCCTTGATAGCCGCTGGTCAGCCCGTTGATCTCCAGCGTGGGCCGCGCGCTGCGCTGTTCGATGGCCGTGTAGCCGTGCTCACCAAACAACTCCGGCACGCCCAGCAATTGCTTGTACGCTTTCTTGGAGAACGGCAGTCGGGCCAATTCGCGGCGTTCGGTTTTGGAGAGCGCGGCCACGTCCTTGTAAAAACCCGGCACGGTGATGCGCCCGCGCCGATCGCGCAGACTGGCCAGCATCTGACAAAGCACCAGCGCCGGATTATCCACAGAGCCGCCGTAGATGCCCGAGTGCAGATCGGCCTTGGGCCCGCGCACGGTGATCTCCA
>SIAW01000118.1 GCA_009695465.1 Pedosphaera sp. | reverse complement strand
CTGATTCCACTTGTCCTTGAACTTGAATTGTCTCGAACTGGTTTGGCTGCCCCAAACTAGTTCGTTTTCACCACCCGATAGTACCGCGCGCCGTCCGCACCAACAGCCGCCGAGAGGGCGCTGCCCGCACCACTTTGTGATGTGCCGACGTTGTTCCACGCCTTGAGATCGCTGGATCCCTGCACCTGATATTTTGCGCCGGATTGCCCGTTCCATTGCAGCGCGTTGCCACCGCCGTTCTTCACCAAAGAAGCCGACACGGGCGTCGCTTGCTTGGCTGCGGTGGAACTGGTCTTCGCCTGTGTCCGGACGGTGCTCAATCTGGCTGCGGCTGTCGCAGACGGTGCGGGACGCGCCGTTGCCGCAGGACGCGCTGCCGCAGTCGGGGTGCGCGTTGCCGGTGCGGGCTTGGGAGCAAGTGAAGCCGTCCGCGAGGCGACACTCGCCCCTGTATTGATACGAGCCGAAGCAGGTTGCCGCATCTGCGCTGCACTGCTCAACGCCGCACGCGCCGCCGCCGAAGCGGACGGTGCTGCGACAGACGCTGCAGGTGCAATTGCTGGTGCGACGGTCGCAACAGCCCGCGGTGCGGCCGCTATCGCCGGTGCCGGGGAAGTGTTGATAGGATAGCTCGTCTGATTCACCCCAGAGATCGTGATGCCCTCAGCCCGTTGGTTTGCAAGCTTCGCGGCCGCAGCAGAAGCTACTGGAGTTGCCGCACGACCTTTGTCCTCGGCATCGACAATCTGCACAGCGCCATCGGTGACATCCACGGTGCCACCCAAACTGCTATCGCTGCTGAGGTAGCGTTGCGCAGAAAGGATGGAGTGATTGGCCGCGATGGTGTTAACCCACACCGCCAAGAATTTGCTCTGCCCATCGGATCCCAGCGTGGGCGCGGTCTGGTGCAGATTGCCCTGGCTGTTGACTTGGAATTCCTTGCCGCCGGAAGCCATGCGACCTTCGATGCCACCACCGGAAGCATCCTGCCCGTAGCTGGTCCATGCCACCAACACCTCGCCATCCAACGAAACCAACGCGGGCGCTTCCTGCTGGCCTTTATGGAAGGTATTCTGCTGAATCTGACTGCCCTGCGCCACACCATCGGCATTGAAGGCGCGCAGGTAAATGTCCTCCAAGTTGCGCGTGTTCTTCTCGTCGCGCTGCTCCCACGCGAGTGTAAAGCTGCCATCCGCGCCACTGGCCAACGCCGGATTAGCACCCAACACATCGCCTTCGTTCAACTTGTATTCGTTGCCGCTACCAGCGCCGTCGGCACCAATGATACGGCCCATCACGTTGCTGCGCAGATTGGGCGCACCGGCCGACGTCTTCCCCTTGGTCTCCTCCGACACCCAAGCAATCACATACTTGCCATCCTTCAAAGCCGCCACAGAGGGCGAAGATTGATTCATCGCGGTGGTCTGATTGATGCGGACTTCCCCGCCAATGCGAGCGCCAGTACCCGCAAGGAGCTGGCCGTAAACCCCCTCGCCATCGCCGTCTTGATCGGTACTGCTCCACACGACAGCAACGTTGCCATTGGACAGCACCGTCAACGCCGCGTCGCGCTGGTGGCCTGCCGTGGTCGTGTTGATAAGAATATCGCCCGTCGTGAAACTGCCGCTGGCATTGAGCACCCGCGCATAGACATCATTATCGGCACGCGCGCCCCCCGTCCAAATCACCACCGCGCCGCCATCAGGCAACATCGCGACCTGTGGGCTCAACTCATTCCAACTCCTGGCCGACTGCCCGACCGCAAAGGGCACCCCCGCACCGGTCATGTCCGGTCCCAGCCGCTGCACCATGACGCGCTCAGTGTTTGCGCTGCCCGCAAGATTCTGCCAAACCACGAAGCCGCCTGTTTCCCCCAGCGCGACATCGGGATTTTTTTGATGCCCCGGCAAGTCACCCAGCAACGGAAATTCGCCCCCCAGCGGATTCAACGCAGCTTGTGTTGGGCCAGCCATCAATGCCAAAGCGCCCAAGGCGCCTATGATTTGCTTGTATGTTTTCATGAGAATTCCCCTTGCTCCTTGTCTTGGTTGATTGCGGTGCAGCCTGCCATCACACGGGTTTTTAGGGCTGCCCCTCCAAGGCCTCCGGCCTACACTAACTGCCGGCTGCCACCGCCTGTGCTGTCAAGCACTCCTCCTCCTTGCGCGCAACGTATCCCACACACGCAAATACTTGTCAACATGTTTTCCACATCGATGTGAATATGTAGGGCCTTGGAGTCACCCCACCCCCTACAGGTCGGCCCATGCGGCTGGCATGGAAATGGCTGTTGGAATGTACAGCGCAGCCTCAACTAGAAAATGAAAACCCTCTGGGGGCTTGCGCCGCCAGAGGGTTGGGATTCGAAAACGCGGGTGTTAAACTAACGCCCGACGCACTTGTAGATCAAGTCCCGCAACAGGTGCGAAACCGTCACGTCGCGCTTCTTGGCCTCGCGTTCAATCTTGGCCTTGGTCTTCACAGACACGAAGGCTGCGACTAATTTTTTGTCCGGGTCTCTTTGGTTTGGCATACTCATAATATTTATTTTGTTCTACTGATAGAATCTCATGCAAATAGTGAGCCTGTGTCAAACATTAATTTTAACACTTCTTCCCAGGCTCAGAATAAGTCCACCTGCCGCATGCGCTGAGCTTCCGCCAAAAGAGAACCAAAGCCATTGCGTTCGTAAAACTTGCACAGCGCATCCACGTTTGGGGCGCGGCATTGCATCGCTGACATCTCAATGGGCAATGATAAATCTGCACGCAGCCGGATGATCTGCTGATTGCGCCGCAAGGATTCGCTGGCCTCCAGCAATGCGGCGCGTTGGCGGTCGGATTTAACTTCACCCAATCGCTCCAGCAGATTTTCCAGCGTCCCGAATTGGTCGAGCAACGCCGCTGCGGTCTTGGGGCCAATCTGTTTTGCTCCCGGGATGTTGTCCACCGCGTCGCCCACCAGACTCAACCAATCAACGATCTGATCGGGATTGACACCGCTTTTGTTGCGCACCTCGGCCGCGCCCCAAATGATTTCGGTTTTGTCATTGGGATTGAGCAATCCGACGCGCGGCCGCACAAGCTGCATGAAATCTTTATCGGGGCTTGCGATGATGACCTGCATGTCCTCAGCACGCAGTGTCGCCGTCGCAATCAAGTCATCGGCTTCCACTCCATCCTGACAGATGGAATGGATCCCTGCCGCCTCAAGCCACTTGGGGATCTCGCCAATTTGCTTGGCCAGATCTTCGGGCATCGCAGGTCGTTGAGCTTTGTACTGCGGCAATTGTTCGACACGCTTCTCATCCAACCCGCCATCCCACATGACAGTCATGTGCGTGGGCTGAAAGCGCGCGCGGATTTTCTGGGTGGACTTGATGAAACCAAAGATGGCGTTGGTCGGTGCGCCATCCGGTCCGGTCAGATTACGAATGGCGTAGAAGGAGCGATAGGCGTAAGCGTGGCCGTCCACCAGCAACAGTGTGGACGCCGACGAACGAACGAGAGACTCAGGCACGCGCAACAAGTCAGGGCTGCAATCCAATCGGGCCGGGAACCTCATTCTGCGGCTGTCGCATGAACGGTAGCGTTTCCTCGGCGTTCACGGCGTTACCGGCCGGATCCACAATCGTCGGCGTGACGAAGATGGTCATGTTCTTTTTCTTGCGGGTGGTGCTTTCCCCGCGGAACAGGCGGCCCACGAAAGGCACGTCGCCGAGGAAGGGCACCTTGTCTTTGGTGGTGTTGACGGACTCGGAAATCAATCCGCCGAGCATCAGCGTCTGGCCATCCCACACCACACATTGCACATCCAACTGCCGGGTGCGGATACGCGGCAGTGCCAATGGTTGGCGCACCACTGTGCCGCCGGCAAAGGCGGTGGCCTCGAAGCTCGTATCTTCGTAACCCAGAAACTCGGTGAACTGCGGGCGGATGTTCATCTCAATGGTGAACCCATCGGCGCCCACGTAGGGGATCACATCGAGCACCGGACCAAATTGCGCTTGCGTGACCGTGGGCATCATCACGCCGCCGCCCATACCGCCCACGCCGCCGAAGCCGCCGCCCATGCCAGGCGTGATGCTCGGCTGCACGCCGGTGACCAGATACTCCTGCGTGCGCGCATCAATCTGCGCCTGCCGCCCGCTCACGGTGATGATCTTGGGCTGCGAGAGCACGTCGGCGCCCTCCTGCTTGTCCATCGCGGTTAGCACCATTCGGAACTGCGGTTTGGTGAGAATGCCTGTGAGTGTCAGCAGCGGATTGCCGTGCTGCTTGAAATCATGCGTGAGGCGCCCGTCGGTTTCCTTCGGCAAAATACTGAACTGGCTCGGCACGAATTGATCCTGCTGCAATGTGCCTGGGAAAGGGAAGAAGCCCGATGGATTGTACGTCGAGGGCTTGCCGATGTAAGTCGGTGCGGTTCCAACATCGGTGATCATTTTCTGGCCCAGCGCGCCGAACGAACCCAAGTACCAGTCAAAGCCCAGCGCGTTGTTGTCGTCAAAGGCCACCTCGGTGAATTTGGCTTCAATCATCACCTGCGGTGGCGAGGCGTTGAGAATTTCAATCGCCTGTTCGACCAATTCCAAGTCCGCCAAGGGCGCGCGCACCATCAGGATGCCGCGGCGATCGTTGAAGAACACCTGCGTGACATTGATGCCCTGCGCCTGCAAATACGCCATGACCGCCTGCGCTGCTGCAGTGTTGTTGAGCGCGCCGCCGCCACCGGCCGCGCCACCGCCGCCCGGTGCCCCGCCTCCGCCGCCGGGCGCACCACCACCGCCGCCGGGCACGCCATAATAAATGCGGTCATCTTTTCCAGACTGCGTTTTGTTGAACTGCGATCCCACGCCCACTGGCTCATCCGACACGGGGCTCTGCCCAGCCTTGAACAGGCCCGGCAATTGGCCAAACGCAGACGGCGGCTCCACTGGCGGCAGCCCCGATGCGCGTGCAGAAGGAAAGTTGCCCGGCAAATTCAGCCCCTGCTTGAAGGCGTTGGGATTGATGTTGAATGTCTTGGTGTACAGCTTCTCCGCCTCCGCCTCCTTGAAGGACAAGACCACGGCGTACTCAATCACTTCGTACTTCACGGGGATATCAAACGAAGTGGTGATGGCATCGAGCAACTGCAGCACGGTGAGACTGCGCAGCGACGTGGTCATCCCGCGGATTTTCACCTGCGATGGATTGAACGCGTTGGCGTTGCTGCCAAGCGGAACGATCGGGCGTGCAGGCAGCAAAGCCGGTGCGCCGAGCGTAGTCGTTGTTGCGGGTTTGGCCGGCCCCACAGAACCGGCACTGGGCACACCCGATTCGCTCTCGCCAAAGTCCGGCATGATGGGCAATCCGTTTTTGGGATTCACCTTCGGCGCGGGCGCATTGGGGTTGGGCAGGAAGAGCGCGCCGGGCGCGATCAGCGCGTCGCCATCTTGTTTGGGCAGCAGGGTTTTAATCTGAAAATTCACGCCTTGCTTGTCCGGATCCGCCGCGCGCACGGCGGCGTCGAGCATGTCCACCACTTCGGCCATCGCAAAACCGTCCAGCGGCTTGATCTCCGGCACGCGGATGGACTGCAGTTTCTGCATGATGGAACTGCGGCCCATGCCCGACTGCGGCGCTGCATCCATGCCGCTCTTGCCGCGATAATACGGATTGGGGATGGGGAGGGATTTCTGCTTGTACGGCGGCAGCCACGCCTTGTTCACCTGCTCCACGCGATCGATGAACGATTGCTGGCGGCGCAACTCGGCATCTTGGCTGCGGATTTTCTGGATGAGATGCAGATAGTGATAGGCCTGATCGTTGCGCGGATCCAACTTGGCGACCTCGCGGAAAAGTTCGTCGGCCTCGTCCAGCTCGCGCGCCTCATACAGGAAGCGGCCATCGAGTAACATTTTCTCAACGCTCTGCTTGCGCGAACTTAGCTCCGACAACCGCGCACGTGTGTCATGCGAAGGCGTGCGCGCCAGATAATCCGCCTCGGCCTTCTCCACTTGCCGGCGAAAATCCGCCGCCTTGGCGCGATAAATTCCCATGGACTCCGCCTCGGGCAACGCCGCCAGCAGCATCTCGACGAGGATGAGCGCGGGTTTGAATTCCTTTTGCTTGATCGCCTGCGTGGCTTGCCCCAGTCGCACACGCGACAGATTGGTCGCGACTGCGCCGATGACTTCGGCGGGGACAAATTCAGCGACCTTGTCGCGGTCAAATCTGTCCAGCGCTTCCTCCAACAACGCCGCTGCGCCGTTGAGGTCGCCGTCCTTTTCTTTCTGCGCCGATTGCTGGATCCGCAGCCGAGCCACGACCACGTTTTCCTGAATCAACTCGGCGAACGCCTGGTTCTCATTGGTGCCATTGTTGGCTGGCAGCGCGGCCATCGCGGCCTCGCGGCGTTTGCGCTCCTCTTCAATGATGCGTTGCAGCTCGTTCTGCGGCACGGCGGGCTGTTGGGCGCGCAGCACAGCGGTGAACAGCAGCAACAGGACGCCCGCAATCCGCATGGGACGGGACGGGATGAAGACACGACACGC
>SIAW01000117.1 GCA_009695465.1 Pedosphaera sp. | reverse complement strand
CCGTCGGGCGTGTACGTCACGTCGAGCACCCAGTCGCTGTGCAGATCGATGGAATTGATTTTGCCTTGCGCATCCACCGGCACGATGTGCGCCGCGCCGTCGGCGCCGCCCAGCGCGATCGCTTTGCCATCCGGCGCGAAGCCGCCACGGAAGAACGTGTCTTTGCCGTGCCGCCGCGTGTGTTCCAGTTTGCCTTCGGGCATCTTGAAAAAAGTGACCGCGCCAAATCGCTGCGGCGATCCACCGCTCACAGCCAAGCGCAGGCCGTCCGGGCTGAACTCCACGTGCGTGATCAGATCGCATTCGGTGGACAGCCGTCGCGGCGGAGCATTCGTTTCGTCCACCGAAATCAAAATCACTTCGCTGCGACAAGCGGCAACGGCCAGCTTGCCATCCGGACTGAGCGCGACGCTGGTGATGGCCGGCGCAAAAGCGTACACGGCGGGAATGACCACTGCAGCCGCTGTGGACGCGGGCGGGGCGTCGAACTTCGCGCCTTGCGCAATCCAGTCGCGGAGCAGCGCCACTTTCGCCGACGACAACGGCGCTTCCTTCACCGGCATCTCCGGCTCATCGCCGATGATCTGTTTGATGAGCAGACTTTGATCGGGCTTGCCGGAAACAAAAAGCGGTCCCGTCTCGCCGCCCTTCTGCACGGCGGCCACGTCGTCCAGTCGCAAGCCGCCTTTGCTTTTCTGCGCGGAGTGACAGCCGACGCAGTGACGTTTGAAAATCGGCCAGACCTCGCGGTGATAGCTGATGTCCGCTGCACTGACGAAGCCGGCGCACGACACGAACAATAGAATGCAAAGCCGTTTCATGGTCAGTACAGCAACATGAAGTCGCGGCTGTTGAGCAGGCCCCAAAAGAAATCCTGCGCGGCCTCGGCGCGTTTGTCGCCGTACTCTTTGAAGAATTTCTGCGCCAGCGCACGCTCCACATCCGAGGGCCGACGCGCTAGCGCCCACAGATGAAGTTGATCAATGAGCACGTCATCCGCCGGTTTGGGTTGGAGCAACAGCGCGGGCCGACCGTTGGCCGCTGTGACGCGGCTGAGGATCGAGCGGCCGTTGATGAAGTCCAGCGCCTGCAACATATTTGAGCGTGTGTCGCGTTCGCATTCGCACGCTTCCATGCGCTGGGATTTGCCGAAGAGGTTCAGGAATTCGCTGCTGAAATTCGCATCGGGCAATTGCGCGGCGGTGAAGGCCGTGGGCGCGCCGCCGAAATTCTCCGGCACGCCGGTGGCCTGCACCAGCGAATCCAGCAGCGCCTCCGCCGGCAACCGGCGCGGGATGGCGTGCGAGAAATTGGCGTCGTCATGCGCGTTGGAAGCGGTGGGCGTGGCGCTGCGCTGATAGGTGCGCGAGTTGACGATGGTGCGGATGAGTTGCCGCATGTCGAACTGGCTTTTCACAAAGTCCGCCGCCAACGCGTCCAGCAGCGCGGCGTTGATGGGCGGGTTGATAGCGCGCAGATCGTCCACCGGATCAATGATGCCGCGATGGAAGAAGTAGCTCCAAAAACGATTGGCGATGCTGCGCGCGAAATGCGCGTTGTCCGGCGCGGTGAGCCAGCGCGCATAATCCAGCCGGCGATCCACGCTCTCGCCCAGCTTGGGTTCGGCGCCGCCCAGATAACGCGGCGGCTGCGCCTGTCCCGTGCGCGGATTGGTGGAAAGACCGCCCTGCAAATTCACGAGCACCGATCGGGCATTGGCCACGCCGGGCAGTCGCGGATCGGCTTTCGTGCTGACCTGATTGAAAAAGCTGTGCAGACCGTAGTAGTCGGCCTGCGTCCAGTTCTCGAACGGATGCGGATGGCACTTGGCGCACAGCATGCGCACGCCCGCGAAGACCTGCGTGGAACGCTGCAGACTGTCGTCGGCATCTTTGCTGGCGGCGAACCACGCGGCGGCGGGATTGTCGGCCGTCGCGCCGCGCGCGGTGAGAATCTCGCGCGCGAATTGATCCATCGGCTTGTTCGCTGCGATCGCCGCGCGGATCCATTCGCGGAAAGCGTACATGCCCGGATCGCTCGTGGTGTTGCGCGAGTTCTGCAACAGATCGCCCCAGCGCAGCGACCACCAATCCACAAATTCCGTGCGCAGCAACAGACGCTCCACGGCCTTGGCGCGTTTGTCCGGCGCGGCGTCGGCGGTGAAGGCCAGCACCTCGTCGGGCTTGGGCTGCACGCCGATGAGGTCCACATGCAAGCGGCGCAGGAAGCGCTCGTCATCCACCACCGGCGACGCCTCGATGCGCAGATCGTTGAGCTTGGTCACCACGTGACGGTCCACGAGATTATCCTGCGGCACGGGCGCGGGCTTGAAGCCGGTGTCCGCGGGCAGCACGATGAAATTGGCCACAGCGAAAATGCGCTCGTACCGCGCGGCAATCGCCGTCTCGCCCAAACCGGTGGCTGCAACCAGACCCACGTCGTCCACGCGCGCCACACGTTCGGTGTTCACCTCGAAGATCGCCATGCGCGTCACATCGCGCTCGGTGCCGTCGCTGTATCGCGCGAGCACCTGGAACTGCTGGCGGGCTTTGGACGCGGCGACCACTTTCGCGGGATGGATGCGGACGCTTTGCAGCGTGGTCAAAGTGGGCGCATCATCCTTCGCGCCCTGCGCAATCCACGCGAGCATCGTCGTGTGCGACAGACTGCCCGGATCGAATCGCACACCGCCTTCGTGCGGCAGATCGCCCAGCGGTTTGAGCAACATCAGGCTGGCGGGCGGATTGTGGCGGTTGATGCGGCGCTCGAGAAATTCCTCCGTGATCACCGGATAATCCAGCGCCGGATCGGAGCCGCGCAGCGAGAGCTTGAATCCATTTTTGCCAAGCGAATAGCCGTGGCACGCGCCCATGTTGCAGCCGCCTTTCGAAAGCACAGGCATCACGTCATGCCGGAAACTCAGCGGCTGCGCGACCGGCGGCAGCTTGACGCTCACGCTCACCTGCACGGTTTTGCCAGCGGCTTGTCCGGTCAACGTCACCTGTCCGCTCGTCACGGCGTTCACCCAACCCAGCGCATCCACGCGCGCGATCGCGTCGCTGCTGCTGGTCCATTTGGTCAGCCGCGACAAATCCACATCGTGCCCAGCAGCGTCGCGGCCCATGACGACGAGCGAGTGCGGCTCGTGCTGGCGCGTGAGCGTGAGCGAGGCGGGCGCGACTGTGAGGTTTCCAGCGATGACCGGAACGCTCTGCGCCTGCGCTGTCAGCGACAGTGCGAGCAGGATGAGTGGCAGGATGTGTTTCATGTCACTTGGCTGGTTCCGGTTTTTTCTCCGGATCGGGTGCGATGAGGTTGATGGCCGCATCCAAATCGCGGCTCTTGATGTCGGGACCTGCTGCGAAAAACTTTCCCGTCGCGGTCGCCTTGACGCCCTTCACTTCGCCGGGCGCAAAGCCCGCAGGAAACTTGAGCGGCAATTTGAAATCCGTCTCGCCATCTTTCACCGTGGCGCGCGGCACAGTGATTCCAGCGGGCAGACCCGTGAGAGTGATGACCACGTCGCCTTTGGCGTTTTCTAGCCGTTCCAGTTTGCCGACCAACTCCAGCGCAGCGCCCATTTTGGCATCGAGCTTGACCTCGAATTTCGGCGCGGCCCATTTCACGACCAGCGGATTAATCACCGGCAACGCGCGCACGGGCGTGAAGGCCACCGCCGCCACCGTGCGGCCATCGCGCCCGAGCAGTTCGGCCTTGAACGCGAATTGATGCGGTTGCTCGGGCAGATCCGCCGGCACGAGGAGGGAAAAAGTGGCGTCGTTCTTCGCGGCATCGGTGGCGGCCTGCGCGGCTTTCTTGGCCTCGTCGAGTTTGGTCTGCGCCTCTTTCACTTTCAGCGCCGCGGCGGCTTTGGCCGCGTCATCCTTGGCATCGGCGGCCAGTTTGGTGGCGGCCTCGAGGGCTTTTTCAGCCACGTCAATGGCGTCGAAGGTCTGCTGCGCTTTCGCATCGGCGACAATCTGCACGACGGCCTCCTGTCGCAACGCGCGGTTCACATCGGGCTGACCGGCGGCGTTGACGGGCGCGCCCTGACTGGTGAGCAAAGTGAGGCGCACCACACCGTCGTGGCCGAGGGGCCGCGCACAACGCAGCGGCATCGCGAGTTTGCCGCCGAGCGGCACGGGCTGATTATTCGTGGCCCAGTTGAGGGTGAATTCCACGGCGGGCTTCGGGGCAGACGCCACGGCGAATTCGCGCGCCAGCCACGGTTGATGTTTGCCCGTGGCAAAATCCGGATCGATCGCCGTGCTCTCGCGTTCGCCTCCTTTGCCGCGCAGAGCGGTGACGAGTGGCGGTTGCGGCGCATCCGCCGTGAGCGTGAGCAGCGTGCCCGTGGCGTTGGCGGCGATTTCCGTTCCAGTCAATTTCACGCCAGCGGGCAGGCGATCGAACGTCAGCGCGATGGGGCCGTCGTAACCTTGTCGCCGCGCCTCGACGCGCATCACCTGCGTGCGGCCGGCGGGAAGGGCGAAGGCGTCATCCTTGATGGAGAGTGCAAAACCAGCGGCGGCCTTCTCCGGTTCACTGCGGGTGATTTTCAATCGGTACACGCAGGCGCGGCCGCCGCGGCCATGCACATCGCGCACGGTGGCGACGAGGTTGGTCACGGCCTTGGGCACTTTATACACCAGCTTGGAATCGCCGGAGCCGGTGACGCCGTCGTCGTTGGAAGCGACGGTCGCGTTCTTCTCGTCGCGCAACGTCAGCATTGTGTCCAGCGGCGCGCCGAGTCTGTCGGCGAAAATCTCGAACTGCACATCGCTTTCCGGTGTGACGCTGAACCGATAGGCGTCTTCCTCGCCGGGCTGTTCCAATCGCCCGCTGACGGCCACGGGCAGCGCGGACAAAATTTGCGGCGCGATGCCTTCGCGCTTCTCAATCGCCTCGGTGATGTCGGTCAACTGCACCAATGGGCGCAGGCCGCTGGCGAGTTTCGCGTCGGCCCACGGCGCGGGCACCATCTCGCCTTCGAACGTGGCGGGCAGACTGACGAGGCGCGCGGGGCCGTTGCCCAGCAATTCAAACTCGACGGAACTGCCGCGGCGAATGGCGGGCGGGAAGGCCATGTCCGCATATTGCCACTGGCCGATCTTGAGGCGGAAATGATTGGGCGCAGGCGCGGCGAATTGCAGGTCACGCAGGTGCACGGTGTAATTGCCGTCGGCGGGCAGGCGCAATTCCAGACGCGTGTCGCCGCGCAACGCGGGCGTGGGCAGGCTCCATTTCAACAGCGCGCCGTTCGGCCCGTACAAGTGGAGGACGGGACGCAAGCCGCCGCCGAGCCGCTGTGCTTCCACTTCGCAAATGATGTCCTGTCCCGCTTTGCCGACAAAAATGGTCTCGCGCACCGCACCGCCCGCAATCGTGCCGTGCAACGCGGCGGGCAGCGCATCGACCTTCGCGGCGAAAATCTGCGGCGCCAGCGCATCCACCGTCAACACGTCGCGCGCGGAAACGCCGTCGTCGGTCACCAGCCACCACGAGTACACGCCGGGTTGCGCGCCGTCGGTCAGCGTGATGTCCAGCACCACGCGGCCGGGCAACGCACCCGCGCGCACAGTTTGCTGGGCGATGGGCAGCGTGGTGAGCAGGCGCGGATTGGGCAAAAGATTTGCGCCGTCA
The DNA here is from genome assembly GCA_009695465.1 of Pedosphaera sp. Classification (GTDB taxonomy): domain Bacteria; phylum Verrucomicrobiota; class Verrucomicrobiia; order Limisphaerales; family UBA1100; genus SYLI01. The sequence continues at coordinate 929 of SIAW01000117.1, read as the reverse complement.
ATCGTCAGCGTGTTCGTGCCGGTGATGCGCAGTCCGCGAATGTCCACACTGCGAACTTCCGGCGGTGCGGCGGGCAGTGACGTCTGCAACGCGGTGATAAACATCGCGCACAGTGCCAGCGCACGAAGAGGACGATGAACGCCGTGAATGGCCATGCGGCGGCGCGGCTAGAACAGCTCGCGGATGGGTTCGCCTTCGATGAACCGCACGGGGCGGCCGCCCGGGCCGGGCATCATCGTCGTTTCCAAATCGATGCCCATGCCCTGATAAATCGAGGCCACGATGCGCGGCGGTTCGATGGGATTATCGTGCGGCGCAGCGCCATTCTTGTCGGTGGAACCGATGACCTGTCCGCCGCGGATGTTGCCGCCGGCCAGGAAATTCGTCCACGCGGAGGGATAATGATCGCGTCCGCCGCGGCCGTTGATTGAGGGCGTGCGGCCGAATTCGCTGAGCACGGCCACGACGGTTTCCTTGAGCAGCCCGCGCTGTTCGAGGTCTTCGATCAACGCGGTGAAGGCGAGATCGAATTGCGGCATGAGCAGGTGCTCGTAGTCGGCGTAAGTGTTGTTGAGGCTGCCGCCGTCGGCGTGCATGTCCCAGCAAGAGATGCCGAAGACGGTGTCAAAATGATTGACGGTGACGAAGCGCGAACCGCGCTCGATGAGCCGCCGCGCCATGAGGCAGCTTTGACCAAGCGTGTTGCGCCCGTAACGATCGCGCATCTTGTCCGGTTCTTTGGTCAGATCAAACGCCTGCTTGGTCTCCGGATTGGTGAGCAGATTGAAGGCGCGCGCGTAAGCCGTGTCGCGCTCGATCGTGCTGCTGGACTCCACGCGCCGCTGCAAATCGTCAATCTCCTTGAGCAATTTGCGGCGCGCTTCGACGCGGAACTCAGTTTGTCCAGCGGGCGGTTCGAGGTTGGCCAC
>SIAW01000019.1 GCA_009695465.1 Pedosphaera sp. | reverse complement strand
TGGATTTTGCCGATGAGCCGCGCGAGCGCACTGGCATCGGCGAGGTCGCCATAGTGCAGAAACAAACGCTGATGGCTCGCGTGTGGATCTTGATAAATCGCATCAAGCCGCCCCGTGTTGAACGTGCTGGCGCGGCGGATGATGCCGTGAACTTCGTAGCCTTTTGAAAGGAGAAGTTCAGCGAGATACGAGCCGTCTTGTCCGGTGATGCCGGTGATGAGCGCCTGCTTGGCCATGGCGGTGCGCAACTTGGTGGAAGGTCGTCCAATTGGCAAGCCGATACACCCCGTCCGCATGCGTGGTGGTTTTGAACTTTGCCCGATGCACGGCGACTGCTAGGCTGGCGCATGTCTTTGAAACACGCCGGACTCCTTTGCATGGCCGTGTGGGCTGTTGGTTGCACGCCGCCTTCTGAAAAAGCGCGATCCAACGCGGGCAACGTCACAGCGCCGCAAACCAATTCTACGTCGGGTCAGCCGGCAACCAATCACGTGAGCGCACCTCATCACACCACCACCAATCGTCTCGCAAAGGAAAAGTCGCCGTACCTCCAGCAGCACCGGCTCAATCCGGTGGACTGGTTCCCGTGGGGCGACGAGGCGTTTGCCAAAGCGAAGAAGGAAAACAAACCCATCTTCCTTTCCATCGGCTATTCCACTTGCCACTGGTGCCACGTGATGGAGCGCGAATCCTTCGAGAGCACGGACGTGGCCGCGGTGCTCAACGCGCATTTTGTCAGCATCAAGGTGGACCGCGAAGAACGGCCCGATGTGGACAAGATTTACATGACCTTCGTGCAAGCCACCACGGGCGGCGGCGGCTGGCCGATGTCGGTGTTTCTCACGCCGGACAAGAAACCGTTTCACGGCGGCACTTATTTCCGCAAGCCCGCCTTCATTCAATTGCTCAATCGCGTGGATGAAGTGTGGAAGGAGAAGCACGAGGAAGTTGCGGCGGAGGCCAACAAGATTGCTGCCGAGATTTCCAAGCTGACTCTCCAAGAGTTGCAGCCTGATGCGCAGCTCACGCGCGGCATGTTGACCAATGCCGTGGCGAAAATCAAATCGAGCTACGACCCGCGCTTTGGTGGATTCGGCCGGCGCGCCCCCAAGTTTCCCCAGCCCAGCGAGCCTTCCTTCCTGCTCGGACAAGCAGCGCGCGACAAGGACGAGAACGGCACTCACATGGTGCTCCACACTTGCGATCGTATGGCGGCCGGCGGCATGTACGACCAACTCGGCGGCGGGTTTTCCCGTTACTCAGTGGATGAGCAGTGGTTGGTGCCGCACTTTGAAAAGATGCTTTATGACAACGCCCAGCTCATCAATCTGTACCTCGACGCTTATCTGGTGAGCGGCGACGAGAAGTACGCCGCTGTGGCGCGCGACATCCTGCGCTACATCCAGCGCGACATGACGCATGCGGAAGGCGGCTGGTACTCCGCCGAAGACGCCGACAGCGAGGGACACGAGGGCAAGTTCTATTGCTGGACGAAAGCTGAAGTGGAAAAGCTGCTGTCCGCCGATGAGGCCAAGGTGGCCATCCGCTATTTTGGAATCACCGAGGAAGGCAATTTTGAGGATCACAGCCATCCCGATCCGTTGAAAAAACAAAACGTCCTGCACATCTCCGATCCCAAAATCAGCGCCGACGAAACCAAGTTGCTGGCCAGCGCCAAAGAGAAAATGTTTGCGGTGCGCATCAAACGCGTGCGCCCGCATCTGGACGATAAAATCCTCTCTTCGTGGAACGGGCTGATGCTCGGCGCTGTCGCGCGTGCCCATGCGGTGTTGGGCGATGAAACTTATTTGGCGGCGGCCGAAAAGAATCTGGCCTTCATCAAATCCAAGTTGTGGGATGAAAAATCCAAGACGCTCTATCATCGCTGGCGCGACGGCGAACGTGACAGCGTGCAATTGTTGGAAGCCTACTCCTACCAGCTCGACGGAGTGATCCACCTCTACCAAGCCACGTTGAAGACCGAGCATCTGACCTTCGCCATTGATCTGGCGCAGGCGATGATCAAGAAATTCTACGACAGTGCCCAAGGTGGATTCTGGCAGGATGCCGGTGCGGCCGACCTCATCATGCGCGTGAAGGAAAGCCACGATGGCGCGACGCCCTCCGGCGGCTCGGTGGCCACGCTGGCGTTGCTGCGGTTGGCGGCCATCACCGACCAAAAGGAGTTCGCGCAAAAAGCGGAAAAGACGCTGCGCCTGTATTCGCAAAATCTGGAACGTGCGCCACAAGCCCTGCCCTACATGCTCAGCGCGCTGGACTATTGGCTCAACACACCGTGGCGCGCCGTTGTCGCGGGCAATCCCGCCGAGCCGGACACGCGCAAGTTGCTGCACGCGGTGCATGGCGTGTATCAGCCCAACAAAGTTGTGCTGGGCATCGCTGGGCCGGTGGAAGAATTCGCGCGCGGACTCAAGCCCGACAAAGATGGTGCGCTGGTTTACGCGTGCTCCGGCACCGAATGCCAACTGCCCACCGCCGATGTGGCCACCATTCAAGGCCACCTGCGCAAGCTGGGCAAAGCACCAGTATTGCCTCCACCACCCGCGCCGCCCAAAGCGCCCAAAGATAACTAGCCGCGCCTCCTGAATTTGCCCTGTCCGCGGCGCGCAAATGCTGCTATCTTTTCATCAGGAGAAAGCGAGGCATTCATGAACACAACATTTCGATGGGTAGTACTGGCCGCGTTGTTGCTCGCCCCATTGGGCATGCTGGGAATCACCGGCTGCAATGACCAACAGCCGTGCATGCATTGTGGCGAGCCTTTCACGTCATCCGAACTTATGGGGCATCAACTGACCTGCAAGAAGAACAAGTCGAACATGAAGATGAACAAACCCTCCGGCCCATAGCCGCCGCGGTTTGATGCGACAAGGCCAAGTCTGTCGCCGAGTCAAATGTAGTACATCTCGCGCCCGCGACTGCGCGCCTCCAGCAGTTCTTCCAACGTGATGCGATCGGCTGCCGTGTTCACTTCCGCGCGCAACCGCGCCCAAGCCGCACGCAACTCCGGCGGACCATCCCCCGACTGAGCAGGTGCCTCCACCAAATCCCCCTCCACCGCGCGCACCACATCGCCCAGCGTGATCTTTGATCGCGAACGCGCCAGCAGATAGCCGCCCTGTTTGCCGCGCAGACTTTGCACCAAGCCGGCCATCTTCAATTTGAGCAGCACGTGCACCAGACAATTGGCCGAGGTGCCCGCTGCGCGCGCCAGCACCTCCACCTTCAACGCGCGCCGTTCGCCCGCTGCATCGGCCGCCAGCATCAGCATCGCGCGCGCCGCGTACTCGCATGTCACCGGCAATCTCATGAGCGCCTATTAAACACCCGGCCCGGCCCACTGGGCAATGCCGAAACCACCGCAGACGCATCCCATCCCTGCGCGGCAAGAAACGCCTCGACGGATGCCTGTGCGCGCACATGACGGCGCGTGAACGGGTCGCAGTAACTCAAACGCACCGCGCGCAACGCCAGCGCCACATCCTCCGCATCACCTTCGTTGCCGTACCACGCATCGCCCAGCACCGGGCAACCGGCCGCTTGCAGATGCACGCGGATCTGATGCGTGCGCCCCGTTATCGGTTGCACCTCCACCAACGTCTTGCCTTGCCCACGAGTCAACACACGAAAATGCGTCTGCGCCTCCTTGCCATTGCGGTGATCCACGCGCATGCGTCCCTCCTTGCGCGGATGCGGGCCCAGCGGCAATTCGCAGGTCCATTCGTTTTCTTTCGGCGCACCCTGCACGACAGCCCAGTAAATCTTTTCCACCCGCCGCTCCTCGAACAATCGCGTGTACGCCGCCACTGCGCCCGCATTTTTGACGAACAGCAGCACGCCCGAAGTCTCCGCGTCGAGCCGATGCACATAACGCAGAAAACGCAGACCGCGCGAACGCGCCCAGCGATCGCCGCCGTTGATGGAGGAGATGAGCGCCAGCAGAAGATTGCGACCGGTGTGAATCCAAGTGACTGGCGCGAGAATCCAGCCTTCGGGCTTGTCGATGATCAACGTCGAACGATCCTCGTGCAGGACTGGAATCGTGAGTCCATTGCCTAATTCAATTTCCACTGGTCGCGCCACGCGCACAACCTACACAACAGTCGCCCCCACAGCAAAGCTGGTCTTTTCGCGTGCTGCATCGTCGGCAGACGGCTAAGTTGCGGCGTGGCCGAGACGCTGGTCGTCAACGAAATCTATCTGAGCTTGCAAGGCGAGAGCACCTTTGCTGGGTTGCCGTGCATTTTTGTGCGGCTCACGGCCTGCAATCTGCGCTGCTCATACTGCGACACCGCCTACGCTTTTACCGAAGGCGACAAGATGCCGCTCGCCGATGCGCTGGCCAAAGTGCGCGAATTGGCGCTGCCCTTTGCCAGCGCAAAAGGTGCGCAGCGATTGCCACTCGTGGAACTCACCGGTGGCGAACCCTTGCTGCAACCCAACGCGCTGCCGCTGATGAATGCGCTCTGCGACGACGGTTTCACGGTGCTCATTGAGACCAGCGGCGCGCATGACATCTCCAAGATTGATCCGCGCGTGCGCCGCATCATGGATTTGAAATGTCCCAGCAGCGGCGAAGTCGCGCGCAACCGTTACGAAAACATCCCGCACCTCAAAGCCACTGACGAAGTGAAGTTCGTCATTGGCACTCACGAGGATTACGACTGGGCCAAGTCGCAGATTGCGCAGCACAACCTCGCCGCCATTTGTCCGCTGCTCTTTTCATGGGTTGCGCCGCTTGCCGCGCATCAGCAAGACAAGTCGCTCAAGCCCGTCCCCGCCGGCCAACATCCGCTCACGCGCAAGGAACTGGTCGAACGCATCGTCGCCGACGCCCTGCCCGTCCGTTTCCAAATCCAGATGCACAAAATCATCTGGCCGCCCGATCAGCGCGGGGTTTGAACGATGAAGAAAACCCGACAAGTCCTCCAACAACTCCGCGGCTACGAATCGCGCAACGTCACGCACATCGACGCGGACGGCTCGTGGCCCATCGTGTGGGAGCGGGCGCGCGGCGTACATGTCTGGGATGCGGAAGGTAAAAAGTATCTGGACCTCACCGCTGCGTTCGGCGTCGCCAATGCGGGCCACGCCAACCCGCGCGTCGTCCGCGCCGGCCAGCGGCAGATGGCGACGTTGCTGCACGCGATGGGCGACGTGCATCCACATCCGCTCAAGGCTCAACTCGCGCGGGAGTTGAGCCGGATTACCTTCGAGCGTTGGCGCGGCGGCAAGGCAACCGGCAAGGTCATCTTCTGCAACTCCGGTTTCGAGGCGGTTGAAGCGGCGCTCAAAACTGCGCGGCTCGCGACCGGCAAACGCGGCGTCATCGCATTCAAAGGCGCGTATCACGGTCTCGGTTACGGCGCGCTCAACGTCACGCATCGCGAGCATTTCCGCAGCGCCTTCCGTGATCAACTCGGCGAGTTCGGCCAGTTCGCACCGTTCCCCGCGCACGACACCGACTTGCCGCAGCTCGAAAAAGAACTCCGCAGTCTTTTCAAAAAACACAGCACCGGCGCGATTCTCGCCGAACCCATTCAAGCCCGTGGCGGCATCAATATTCCGCCCACCGAATTCCTGCCGCTGCTGCGCCGGCTCTGCGATGAGAACGGCGCGTTGCTCATCCTTGACGAGATTTACACCGGCTTCGGCCGCACTGGCGCGTGGTTCGCCTGCGAGCACAGCAGCGTGATGCCCGATCTCATCTGCTTGGGCAAAGCGCTCACGGGCGGTTTCCCACTTTCCGCCTGCGTTGGCCGCGCGGACGTGATGGACGCCGCATGGCCCGCCTCCACCGGCGAGGCCATTCACACGAGCACTTTTCTCGGCCATCCCGTTGGCTGCGCGATGGCGTTGGCGCAAATCGCGGAGATCCGCCGGCTCAAACTTGTCGGACACAGCGCACGCCTCGGCCAAAAACTTCTCGCCGATCTCAGCCAACTCAAAAGCAAAGACTGGATTCTCAAAACGCGCGGCGTGGGCTTGATAGCTGGCCTTGAACTTTGCCGCCGCGATGGCTCGCCTGCCAGCGCCGAGACGATGCCCGTGATCAAGGCGATGCTCCATCGCGGTTTCATTCTGCTGCCCGAAGGCGAGCACGGAAACGTCATCGGCTTCACGCCGCCACTCACCATCACCGATCTGCAATTGCGCGAGACGCTGGCAGCACTCGGCGATTTACTCGCATGAAACTTTCGGAGATCAAACAGGCGCTGGCCGATGGTGGCATCCAACTCACCAAATCGCTCGGGCAAAACTTTCTGCACGACGGCAATCAACTCCGTCGCATCGCCGATGCCGGCGAGCTGTCGCCTGCCGATAAGGTGCTCGAGGTCGGCCCCGGCCTTGGGCCGCTGACGGATTTGCTCTTGGCGCAGGCCGGTGAAGTTTTTGCCATCGAGACCGATCGCCGCCTTGTCGGCTTCCTGCAGAAACGATTTGCGGATGCGAAAAATCTGACGCTGCTTCATGCTGACGCACTTCATCTGCTCAAGCACGAACCGCGCGATTGGTCGGCGTGGAAGCTCGTTGCCAATCTTCCCTACTCCGTCGCCTCGCCCATTCTTGTCGAGTTGGCGATGGCCAATGGTTGCCCCGAACGTCTTGTCGCCACGCTGCAACACGAAGTCGCGCGGCGCCTCTTCGCCGGTCCCGGCACGAAAGATTTCGGCTTGCTCACGCTGCTCGTCCAGCTCCGCTATGAACCGCGCAGCTCGTTCAAAATCCCCGCAAGCTGCTTCCATCCGCAGCCCGATGTGGAGTCCTCCTGCGTTGTGCTCGTGCGCCGGCCGCAACCGCTGCTCGACCTCGCGCAAAGCCAAACGTTCACGCGCGTCGTGAAGCGCGGCTTCTCGCAACGCCGCAAGATGATGTTCAAACTGCTCAAGCAAGACTGGCCGGAGGCGAAGTTGAGCCATGCCTTCACCCAGCTTCAAATTGATTCACAGATTCGCGCCGAGAAACTTTCGCTCCAACAATTCGTCGCCCTCACAAAGCTGCTGCACGATGAGTGACGACATTTTTGACATCGTCAATGAGCGCGACGAGGTGATCGGCCAACGGCCGCGCCGCGAAGCGCACGCGCTTGGACTGCGACATCGCGCCGCGCACGTCCTCGTCTTCAACGCCGCCGGACAAATCTTTCTCCAGAAACGATCGCAGTCCAAAGACAATCATCCCGGCGTGTGGGACGCCTCGTGCAGCGGACACGTGGACGCAGGCGAAGATTATCCCGCAGCCGCGCGACGCGAGTTGATCGAAGAGATTGGACTGTGCGCGACTGAACCGCTGGAGCCGCTGTTCAGGCTCACGCCCTGCGACGACACGGGACAGGAGTTCATCCAGATATTCCGCACGCGCGCCGAGGGACCGTTCACGCTGCATCCGCAGGAGATTGACGATGGAAAATGGATCACGCCCGACGCGCTCGATCGCTGGATGAGCGAACATCCTCACGAATTCAGCCCCGCCTTCCGACTCAACTGGCGGACATTCCGGCAGAGAATAGTTTCCTGATCCCGCCGCGACCGCACTTCCATCGCATCCCCGATTGACGGGCCAATTCCACCACACTAGCGTCATTCAACGTCATTTTGAAAGACGGCCATGTGCCGCATAGAACTTATCATGAGTACACCCCTCGAATTCCCATCTGACGAAAATGGCGACGTGCTGCGGCGGATGCAGGACGGCGGTGATGATCTCACCCAATCGCGTGTGGTGGATTTCTGTTTTGTTTTTCCAGAGCGACGACAGGCACTCGCCTTCGCTGAGATTGTGGACGATCGAGCGCTTGAGGTCTGCATCTCCTACTACGAAGAGCGTGAGATGCGGGAGGCCATCGTGAAGCACCACATGATTCCGACACATCAAGACATCACCGCGCACGCAGAGTCCGTGGGCGGCGAACCCGATGGCTGGGGCTGCATGCAGGTTGACTGAACTGATGATGCCGCCCAAGCCTGCGCTATAACGAACCCAGCCGTCGCGCTTCGGTTGCAGACCTTAACCGCGGCGCACCACACCGTCGCCGCCCAACTCAGCAACAAAATCGCAGGTGTCGCGACGCAGACAAAAGGCCACGTCATCACGCAGCGCGGGATCGGCCAGCAGGCGCCGCCCGTTGCGTGCAAACGGCATCGCCGCCAAAAGATCCGCTGAGGCTACGCGATAAAGTTGCCGCGCCATCTGCGCGGAATCGGTCACGTGCGCGCCGGCAAAATCGGCCCACACCGCATCGGCCACGGCGCCGGCTGCGAGAATGTCTTCGTACGCCGCCTCATCGAACGTGCCGCCGCAAACGAGCATCAACTCCGCCGGACGCGCTGCGGCAAGCCAACCGGTCGTGGCGCGCAGATTGAGAAAACTGGCCACGAGCACATGCCGCGACTGGATGCAGGCGCGAAGAGCGCGTGTGCCGTTGGTGGTGGTGGTGATGATGGTTTTGCCGCGTACCTTTTCAGCGGTAAATTCGCGCGGTGAATTGCCCAGATCAAAATCCACACCGCCACTCTGCGCGGCGGTGATGCGCAGACCGTGACGTTCACCGGCCAATAACGCACCGGGACGGCGGGACTTTTCCGCAATCGCCTCTTCGATGGAAACCACGGGCACTACACCGTCCGCGCCGTTGGCCAACGCGGTGATCATGCTGGTCGTGGCGCGCAGAATATCGAACACGACGCAGACAGACTGCGAGAGATCGCGTGCAGCAAGGGCGTCGAAGTCAGCAGGCGTGAAGGTGGCTTCGAGGCGGTTCATGGTGTTGCGGCGACGGCGCGCCGCCCAATCGGCGGTACGGCACGCGTTCGCATATAATGGAAAAGATACTGCTGCGCGTAGCCGGCGTTCGGGCCGAAGTGCGATTCGGAGAAACTACGGAGCCGTTGCGGCGTGGGGCGGCGGCGTGGGAAATAGAGTTCGCGCAGGGCGCGCATCACCCACACGTCCACGGGGAATGCCTCTTGAAAACCAAAAGCGAACAGCAGCACGCAATCGGCGATCTTACGCCCGACACCGTTGAGCCGTTCCAGTTCATCGCGCGCCACCGCGCAGGAATGCGCCTGCAGATCGTCAAGTCGCAACTGGCCACTGACGACTTGTTGCGCGGCGTGGAACATGTACGGCGCGCGAAAGCCCATCTTGCACGCGCGCAGTTGGGCTTCACTCGCAGCAGCGAGGCGTTCGGGAGTTGGAAATGTGAAGGCGGGCGCGTGGCCTCGCGGGACAGCGACGGCTTCGCCGAATCGTTCGCTGAGCAGTGCGATGATCTGCCGGATCTGCACGATCTGTTTCGTCGAGGAACAGATGAATGAGGCGAGGCATTCCCACGGCTCCTGACGCAACAGGCGCAGGCCGCGGCAATGCGCGACGGCGGCGCGCATCGGCGCGTCATCGGGAAATGTGGCGAGCACGGCGGCGAGGTCCGCGTCCAGTTGCAGGTAATTGCGCAGCCACAACCAATCGCGCACGGGCGTGGCGGTCGTTGCGTGAATCGAGTCTGCATCCGTCTGGCGCAAACTCACCCAACGACCAGCGACGACGCCTTCCCACGCATCACCGATCTGCTGCCAGCGGAATGCCTGGCCGCAACCGAGCGTGGCGGTGAGATCGTAATCGCGGACCGGAAAGGAAATCGCGGATGCGGTGGCGACAGCGGCGGGCGGCATCGGCGCGTTAGTAAGTGATGATGGAACGCACGGGATGGCTGCCCAGTTTTGCGCGTCCATTTAGGAAACCCAGCTCGATGAGAAAACCAATCTCGACAATGTGCGCGCCGAGTTTTGTCAGCAAGGCAATGGCGGCAGCGGCGGTGCCGCCAGTGGCCAGCAGATCATCGAGCAGCAACACGCGCGCGCCGGGGCGCACGGCATCGGCGTGAATGGCGATGGTGTTGGAGCCGTACTCGAGGTCGTAGCTCTCTTCGAATGTGGTGTGTGGGAGTTTGCCCTTTTTGCGGATGGGCACAAAGGCGGTGTGCAGTTTCTGCGCAGCGGCGGCGGCGAAGATGAAGCCGCGCGCGTCGATGCCAACGACGGCGTCAATGCGGCTGGCGGCGTGCGGACCGATCAACAGTTCCACGGCGCCTGCGAACAGTCGCGCATCGCCCAGCACGGGGGTGATGTCCTTGAACTGGATGCCCGGCTTAGGAAAGTCGGGCACATTGCGGATGCCGGCCCGGATGTCGTCTGCGCTGACGCTACTCATGTCAGTGCAGATTCTCAAACCGCTCCACGCGATCAATCATCTTGCGCATCCGGCTCAGCGCGATGTTCTGGATCTGGCGGACGCGCTCGCGCGTGACCTTGAATTTGACACCGACCTCTTCGAGCGTGCGTTCGTTCTCGCCGTCCAGTCCGAAGCGGCAGTTGAGGATCTCCGCCTCGCGCGGGTTGAGCGTGGCCAACATCTGACGCAGCATGTTATTGACGGTCTTCTCCTCCAGATCGTGATAGGGATCCTGCGCGTGCGGATCTTCCAGCAGATCGCCCAGCGTCTCCGAATCACTTTCGTCGCCCACCCGCGCATCGAGCGACGCCGGCCGGATGGCCGCCGCGAGCAGTTGCCTGACGCGCGCAGGGTTCATGTGCATCTCCTCGGCCAACTCCTCATCGGTCGGCTCGTGGCCCAACACCTCATGCAGGCGCATGGCCACACGCCGCATCCTGGAAATCTTGTCCACCAAATGCACGGGCAGGCGGATTATCTTGGATTGATTGGCCAGCGCGCGCTTGATGGATTGCTTGATCCACCACGAGCCGTAGGTGGAAAGCTTGCCGCCTTTTGCGGGGTCAAACCGCGTGACGGCCTTCATCAGCCCAAGGTTGCCCTCGTCAATCAAGTCCAGCAGCGGCAAGCCCAGCCCTTCGTAGTCGCGCGCGATCTTCACCACCAACCGCAGGTTGGCCTTGATCATGTGTTGCTCGGCCTCCAGATCGCCTTTCTTGATACGCGCGGCCAGCACCACTTCCTCCGCCGGCTTGAGCAGCGGCGTGCGGGCGATCTCATTGAGATAAAGTTTGATCGCTGTGTCGCCATCGTAGCTCGCACCGAGCGGCCCAGTGTTCTTGACGCGATTGATGACCGACGGCGCTTTGGCCCCATTGCCATCAGGCGCAGCCGCCACTGTTGCCGGAGGGGCAACGCGTTTAGTGCGCTTGGCTTTCATAGGCTGTTCGAGGCTGGTGGGGTTGGCTGGCATGGTGTGTTAAATAGATGGTGTCCCTCTTGGGGGTTGGACGTCAAGCGCTGGTCCAGACCTCCAATACCTTTTCAAAACGTGTCAGATTGCGCGGGTGGCCGTTGGCAACGACCAAATCGTCCTCCAAACGCACCCCGCCAATGCCCGGATAATACAGCCCCGGCTCCACCGTGACCACCTGGCCCGTCTTGAAAATATCCTTGGAAGCGGCCGAAACACGCGGTGCCTCGTGGATCTCCATGCCCAGTCCGTGGCCGGTGCCGTGGAAAAAACCTTCCATGTGACCGTTGCGCCGGCCGGTCTTGAACCCCGCCTCCGCGAACGTGTCCACCACGGCTTGATGCGCTGCGGCCATCGGCTGGCCCACGCGGATTTTGCCGATCGCCGCCTGCTGCGCGCGCTGCACCGCACCGTACATCTTGCGCACCGCATCGCTGGCACGGCCCTTCACAACGGTGCGGGTGATGTCGCCAAAGTACCCGGTCTTCACCGCGCGTGGAAAGATGTCCAGAATGATGGGCTGATTGGCTTTCAACGGCCCGTGCCCACGCTCGTGCGGATCGCATCCGTGCTCGCCGCCGGCAACGATGGTATTGTTGGCCACGCCGCCAGCCTGAAAAATGGCGCTGCCGATGATGGCCTGCACGCGCTCGGAGGTGAGCCGTTCGTTGTGGTGGATGAGCCGCCCCGTTTTGTCCACGCGACTGCGGCGGATGGCTTCGATGGCCTCGGCCATGCCCACCTCGGCCATCGCGACGGCCGCCTTGATTTTGCGGATCTCATCGGCGGTCTTGAATTCACGATCAGGAAAGCACGGGCCCTCGGTGGGTTTGATGCGGATGCCTGCGGCGATCAACTTGCACGCCAGTCCGTGCGGGAAATTCGGCGGCACAGCGACGGCGCTCACGCGATGCTCGCGCAACACCAGCCGCACCACCTCGTGCAGCGGCGCGTGTCGGGCGCCTTTGCCATGGATCTGCTGCGCGTATTTGGAGAGGGCCAACACGCGGCAGTGCGGCGCCGCTTTCTTGGCGCGGTCAATCTCCAGATCGCTCATCACCACAATGGAACGGCCGCGCAGACGCAGGTAGATGAAAGGGTCGGGCACGAACATCCCGACGGCGTAGAGCATGTCGGCATCCTTCTCGCTGTCGGCGACGAGCAGCAGGTTGGGGGACGCCATGCGCGAAAAGTAGGCAGCGACCTGCCGAGTGGCAAGCCGCATCTTGGCCGCGTCATCCCCCGTGGCTGACACAGGATTCGCGGGGTTTAACAGCCGCAAGCGCGGTCGCCTGCATCGCCCAAACCGGGCACGATGTAGCCGCGTTTGTCCAGACGCGCGTCCACGGCGGCGACCACGATGCGCGCCTTGGGGAAACGCCGCGCCAACGCCCGTGCACCCGCTGCGGAGGCGATGATGTGGACGAAGCAAAGATTGCGCGCGCCGCGGCTTTGCAGCAGTTCGCCCGCAGCAATGGCGCTGCCGCCGGTGGCCAGCATGGGGTCGAGCACCAATACCTCAAATTCATCCAGCCGCGCGGGCACCTTGTCCAGATACCACTCCGGCAGCAGCGTGGATTCGTTGCGGGCCAAGCCGATGAATCCCACGCGCGCCTCGGGCAACAGCGGCCGCAGCGCGTCGAGCATGCCCAGTCCCGCGCGCAGGATGGGCGTGAGCAACACTTCGCGCCGCAACTCCACACCCGTCGCCGCGGCCACGGGCGTGCGCAGGCGCACGGGGTGCACGGGCAAATCGCGCGTGGCCTCGTACACCAACGGCGCGGCCAGTTCGCCCAGCAGACGGCGGAACTCCGCGTGCGACGTGCGGCGATCGCGCAGGCGCGTGAGTTTGGCCTGCACCAACGGATGGCCGATGATGGTGAGGGCTTTCAATTATTTGTAGATGAGCGGCGAGAGAAAGTAGGGGCGGCCCGGTTCCAATCGCGGCAGTTGCAGACCGATGTCCACGGCCAGCCGGCGATCGGGCGTCTTCACGAAAAGTCGAAACAGAGACGAGAGATCAAAGGGCGCGCTGTACCGCACCACCGTGGCGCGGCTAGTGATGCCGCCCAACCGTTCGGCTTCCTTGATGGCCACGTCCAGATTACCCAGCTTGTCCACGAATCCATGTTCGTACGCCTGTTGGCCGGTGAGGATGCGGCCATCGGCCAGCTCAGTCCATTTTGCGTCCAGTGGCCGACCCGGATCTTTCTGGCCGCGATTAAACTCTTTGGCTTGGCTGCGGCCCTCGGCAACGAGGCGCTTGAACCGCGCGTAAAACTGGTCCACCAATTCGCGCAGCAACTTCTCGTCGCCGTCGGCGGCAATCTTGTCGGGTGACTTGAACATGCTGAGCATGTCCTTGTGCTCGCCGCTGGTGATGGTGTAGGAGCGCACGCCCACGCGTTCCATCAAACCATGCACGTTCACCGTCTGCATGATGACGCCGATGCTGCCGGTGATGGAGATTTCGTGGGCGACGATGAATTGGCAGGGTGCGGCGACGTAATAACCGCCGGAGGCCGCCATGCCGGCCATCGAACAGATCACGGGGCGGCCGGTCTTGGTGCGGTACTCCTGCACGGCGCGGTGGATTTCGTCGGAGGCCATCACCTCGCCGCCCGGAGAATCCACGTGCAGCAACACGGCTTTGACATTCGGATCGCGTGCGGCCAGCGCAAACTGGTCGCGCACCCGTTCCACCATGCCGCGGCTGGAGCCATCGAGGCTGTCGCTGGTGATCACCCCTTGGATTTTGATGAGTGCAATCTTGGCCGCGCCGTCGCCACGGCGTTGAGTGACTTCTTGGTACTGCTCCAATCCTTCCAGCGGCACAAAGGCTGAGGCCATGCCCCCCAGCCCGACCAGCCCCATGAAAATCAATCCCACAAACAAGGCGCACGCCAACAACGCCCACGGCCACCAACGGCGCGGTGCGGGCTGTGCGGGGGCACCGGTCGGGTGCGACGGGACGGGCGGCGGTTGAGTGTGGTCCATGGGATGGGGTTAACACGCAGGACATCCTGGCGCAAGCCTGCGGGCACTGGATTGGGCGCGATGGGACAGCGACAACCCAGTGCCGGGCCAGTGCCAGATTTGCACCTTGACGCTCCTTGTCACCAAACCTACGATGCGCGGCGAGTTAGGTGGTGGCTGGTTCGCCAGCGTGGAAAGTCGGAGAATATCCGGCTTTTTTGTTCCCCAAATGAGTGGAACGGCGAGCCCGAAACGCGAGGCATGCTATGAATGTCGAGTTTTTGGCGGTCTTGGATCATTGGGAAAAAGAGAAGGGCATCAAGCGCGATGTCATGATCGCGGCTGTCAATGAAGCCTTGGTGATGGCGGCCAAAAAGGCGGTCGGCCCGGCCCGCGAATTGCGCTGCGAGATTGACGCCAAGTCTGGCGCTATCCGCGCGTTTGCCAAGTTGCTGGTGGTGGAGCGCGTGCAATCCAAGCACGACGAGATGTCCCTTTTTGATGCGTTGCGCAAAAAGGACGACGCCAAGGTGGGCGACGAAATCGAGATCGAAGTCACCCCGTCCAACTTCGGGCGCATCGCCGCGCAGTTTGCCAAGCAAGCGTTGATGCAGCATGTGCGCAAGGCGGAGAAAAGTCTGATCTGGGAGGAGTTCAAAGATCGCACGGGCGACATCGTCAGCGGTATCGTCCGCCGGTTTGAACGTTCCGATGTGAAGGTGGATCTGGGCCGGTACGAGGCGCTGCTGCCCAATCGCGAGCGTGTGCCTATCGAGGAATATCAGATTGGCGAACGGCTGCGCTGCTACGTCAAGGCCGTGGAAGAAACGCCGCATGGCCCGGAGATCATCCTCTCTCGCGCCGCGCCGGAGTTTGTCATCCGCCTGTTTGCGCTGGAAGTTTCTGAGATCGCCGATGGCACCGTGGAAGTCAAAGGCGTGGCCCGCGAGCCGGGCTTCCGCACCAAGCTGGCGGTGCATTCGCGCGACAACCGAGTGGATCCAGTGGGCGCCTGCGTGGGACTGCGCGGACAGCGCGTGAAGAACATCGTGCGCGAACTCAACAACGAGAAGGTGGACATCATCCGCTGGGATCCGAACATCATCACCTACATCACCAACGCGCTGGCTCCGGCCAAGCTCAGGTCTTTTCAGATTGATGAACGCAACAAACGCGCGCGCATCCTCGTCGGCGAAGATCAGCTTTCGCTGGCCATCGGCAAGCGCGGCCAGAACGCGCGGCTGACGGCCAAGCTCACCGGCTGGCAGATTGATATTGATGCGGAGGTCATCAAGATCGTCACTTTCGATGATCAAGTCGCGCGCGCCGTGACCTCGTTAGCGGCGATACCCGGCTTGGATGCCGAGATGGCGCACGCACTGGTCAGCAGCGGCTTTCATTCCTTTGCAGATCTGAGTCAGGCCGAGGTGGATGATTTGGCGGGCATCCCCGAATTGGCAGCGCACGCCCAAACCATCATTGCTGCCGTCAAGGCAGAGGTCGAACGCCGTGAATCCAGCAGCGCCCCGACCGCGAGCGAACCCGCAACCGTTGGCTGATCCATGAATATACCTTGCCGCCCCACGCCCGCGCCATGAGCGCGCTGGCTGAAAACACGGTGGCCCGACAACATGCCCGTACGAATCTACGACATTGCCAAACGGCTGAACCTCGACAACAAGCAGGTGTTGGCCAAGGCCAAAGCCTTGGGCATCCACAACGCCAAGGTTGCTTCCAGCTCACTCGATAAGATCACTGCCGAGTTTCTCGAGCAGGAGATCGTCAAGGAACTCAAGCCCGTCACGGACGCCGTGCCGGTCGTGGAAATCCCCAAGCCCGTCGAACAGCGGCCGGTGATCATTATTGCACCGCCGGAGCCTGAACCGGTCGTCATCGTCCCCGAGCCGGAATTGGTGGAACTGGAACCGCCGACAGTTTCAGACGAGCCGCAAATTGCAGCCACCGAATCTCCCGCTGCCGCGACAGAAGCCGAAACGAAGAGTGTCTCCCCCGCCCCAGCCGTTGTGACGCCCGCTGCGCCGCGCGTTGGCGAAAAGGTGGGCTTCGTTGATTTGGGTGCCTTTGGCAAACGCCCACCGCGTCGCGATGAACGTCCTGTGCCACCGCGTCGCACCGATGCTCCGCCGGATCCCCGCGCTGCACAGCGCCCCGATCAGCGGCAGGGTTCTGCCGGGGTTGCACCTGCCCGACCCGCAGTGCGTCCGGCCGAACCGGTCAAGCGGCCCATTTATCTGCCCGCCGACGCGAAGGTCATCACGCTCAAGCCCCCGATCGTCGTGCGCGAATTGGCCGAGCACATCGGCCGCAAGCCTTTTCAACTCATCGCCGATCTCATGGTGCTGGGCGTCTTCGCCAACGTAAACCAGGCGATTGACGAGGACGTCACCGCGCGACTTTGCGCCAAGTACGGGTTCAGGTTTGAGTCGCGCAAACGCGACCGCGCCACCAGCCCCAAGCCGGTGATCGAGAAAAAGCTGGTCCAACTGGACAGCGAGGACGAACCCAAACTGCTCAAGCTGCGCCCGCCGGTGGTCACCATCATGGGCCACGTGGACCACGGCAAGACGACGTTGCTCGATGCCATCCGCAAGACCAAAGTCGTGGACAGCGAAGCCGGCGGCATCACCCAGCACATCGGCGCGTACACCGTCACGATCCCGCATCACACGCGCAAGAAAGAGATGCTGCAGATCACGTTCTTGGACACGCCCGGCCACGCGGCGTTCAGCGCCATGCGCGCGCGCGGTGCCAACGTCACTGACATTGTCATTCTTGTGGTCGCCGCCAACGACGGCGCGATGCCGCAGACCATCGAGGCGCTCAATCACGCCAAGGAATCGGGCGCGCAGATTATCGTGGCCGTCAACAAGTGCGACCATCCCAACGCCAATCCGCAGATGGCGCGCAAGCAGCTTCAAGAGCACGGCCTGCAATGTGAGGAATGGGGCGGCGACACGCAATTCGTGGATGTTTCCGCGCTGAAAAAACAGGGCTTGGACAAGCTCATGGATTCCATCCTCGTGCAGGCAGAGGTGATGGAGTTGAAGGCCAACCCCAATCGCCGCGCTGCGGGCAACGTCATCGAGTCGGGCATGGATCCGGGCGGCCCGATGGCCACGGTGCTGGTCCGCAAAGGCACGCTGCGCGTGGGCGATATCATCATCTGCGGCAAGCACACGGGCAAGGTGCGCGCCATGATTGATGCCGAGGGCGAACGGCTCAAGGAAGCCGGTCCTTCCATCGCCACGAAGGTGCTGGGTTTGAGCGGTGTGCCCGATGCGGGCGATGAATTTCACGCGGTCGAAAACGAAAAGGCGGCGCGCGAGTTGGCCGATGAGCGCAGCGATCAGGCGCGCATGGAATCGCTGGCGGGTCGCGGCGTGGGGGTGACGTTGGAGAATCTTTTTGCCACCATTGCCGCCGAGAAGGCCAAGGTGCTCAAGGTCATCGTCAAGGCTGACACGCAAGGTTCGGCCGAGGCCATCGTCAGTTCACTGCGCGACATCAAGTCCGAGAAGGTCAGCATGGAAGTCATCCATGCCGCTGTCGGTGCCGTCAACGAATCGGACATCAATCTGGCCTCCAGTTCCAAGGCCGTGATTTTGGGATTCCACACCAAGACCGACAAAGGCGTTCAGGATTCGGCCAAGCATCACAGCGTGCAGATCAAGCTGTACAAGATCATCTACGAACTGGTGGACGAGGTGAAGGCCTCCATGGCGGGCTTGCTCGATCCCATCCTCAAAGAGGTCGTCATCGGCAGCGCCGATGTGCGCACGCTCTTCACCCTCTCCCAAGGCACTGTGGTGGCCGGTTGCTTGGTGCAGTCCGGACGCATCGCCCGCGGCAAAGTGCGCGTGATGCGGCGCGGCAAGGAAGTTTTCGCGGGTCCCACGCTAACCATCCGGCGTTTCAAAGACGCGGTGGACGTGGTGCGCGCGGGCATGGAGTGCGGCATCCAGCTCTCCGGATTCAACGCCTTTGAAACGGGCGATGTCATCGAAAGTTGCCAGACCGAGAAGGTCGCACAGGAACTTTAACCGCGGCTCACTATGGCTTCGCTTCGTCACGAACGCATCCGCGAGTTGCTCAAGCGCGCCTTGAGCGAGATTCTCCGCCGCGAGGTCAGCACCGAGGAATGCGGCCTCGTGACCATCAACGATGTGGGCATCGCCAAGGATCTGCACTCGGCGATAGTGTACGTGGGCATCCTCGGCAGCGACACCCAGCGCAAACACGGCGCAGAGTTCCTCGTCAAGCAGCGCGGGCGCCTGGAATTTCTCTGCGCCAAAGATGTGAAACTCAAGTACACCCCAAAAATTACTTTCAAGGTGGATGACTCCATCGAGCGCGGCAATCGCGTGTTGGACATCCTCGACAACCTCGACAACGAGGGCAAATGAAACGGCGCCTCCAGATCGTCGGGCGCATCCTCGACGCCATCGCCGGCGCACGCACTCTCTGCGTCGTTGGACACCAGCGCCCGGACGGCGACTGCATCGGCTCACAAGTCGCGTTGGCCACGGCACTGCGCGGGCAGCGCAAAAAAGTGCTGTGCTGGAATCAGGACGCCGTGCCGGACAAGCTCAAGTTTCTGGATCCGCACCACATCGTCACCACGCCCCGCAAAGCGGCGCGGCTGGATTGTGTCATCGCCGTGGACTGCGCCAGCTACGAACGGCTGGGCGATCTGCAACCGCACTTGGCCAATCGCCGGTTGCTCATCAACATTGATCATCACGCCTCCAACACGCGCTACGGTGATCTCAACTGGATCGTGCCGCGCAGTCCCGCCACCGGTGAGCTGATCCATCGCCTGTTGCTGCAGGCGCAGTGGCCTGTCACACCGTTGATCGCCGACTGTCTGTTCACCGCCATCAGCACCGACACCGGCTCATTTCAATATCCCAGCACGCGACCGTCCACTTACCACACCGCGGCGCAACTGCTCACGCGCGGCGCCAACGTCGCCAAGATTTGCCAGGAGGTGTACCAGAGTTACCCCCTCTCGCGCGTGCGCCTGCTCCAGCACATGTACAATCACTTTCAGTTGAGCAACCAAAACCAGATCGGCTATTTCTGGCTGCGCCAACGCGACTACGCGCGCACCGGCGCACGCCCCGATGATTCGGAGGGGCTGATCGAGCACATCCGCGACATCGAACCGGTGAAGGTCGCCTGCCTGTTCGAGGAGTTGGCGCCGGACGTTACCCGCGTCAGCCTGCGCAGCAAGACCGCCGCCATCAATGTCAGCGATGTCGCCGTGCAATTCGGCGGCGGCGGCCACGGCGCAGCGGCCGGCGCGCGCATCACCGGCAATGCACTTGCCGTGCAACGCCGCGTGTTGCACGCTCTCAAAGCCGCGCTCAACGGCCAACCCCATTGAACATGCGACAGCCTTTTGCTTTCGACGGCGCGCTGCTGGTGGACAAACCCGCAGGCCCCACCTCGCACGACATCGTGGATTCGGTGCGCGACCTTTACCGCCTGCAACAGGTCGGTCACTGCGGCACACTGGATCCCGGTGCCACGGGCTTGCTCGTGGTGTTGCTGGGCCGCGCCACCAAACTTTCCAGCCGCTTCATGACCGATGACAAAACCTACGAGGGCGTCATCAAATTCGGACTGACCACCGACAGTTACGACGCGCATGGCGCAGTGACTTCCACAGCCCCCGTGCCCGAGTTTTCGTTGGAGACCATCAACGCCGAGGCGAAACTGTTCACCGGCGATCTGATGCAGAAGCCGCCCATGATTTCCGCCGTCAAAAAAGGCGGCACTCCGCTCTACAAACTCGCGCGCAAAGGACAGGAGGTCGAGCGCGACGCCAAGCTCATCCACGTTTTCCAGTTTGATTTTCTCTCGTACCAAACACCGGAAGGCCGCTTCCGCGTGTCCTGCACCAAGGGCGGCTACGTGCGCTCGCTGGCGCATGACTTGGGCGCGCGGATGGGCTGCGGCGCGATTCTTAAAAACCTGCACCGCACCCGCTCGGGCCGGTTCAACGCCAGCGAGGCCATCCGGCTGGAAGCCCTGCTGCAAACACCTGACGCACAGTTGCCCGAGTTAGTCATCCCCTTGCTGGATTTGGTGAAGCGACTGCAATCGGCATGAGGATTCTCCGAGAGGCCCGCGAAGCGCGGCCGCCCACCGGCAAGGCGGCCATCGCCATCGGCATGTTCGACGGCGTGCATTTGGGCCATCAACAAGTGTTGCGCCAAACCGTGGCCGACGCGCGTGATCACGAGGCGATGGCCATCGCCGTCACGTTTGATCGTCACCCCGCCGCCGTGCTCTCCCCCGCCAACGCGCCCGCGCTGATCCAAACGCAGGCCCAGCGACTGCGCGCCATCGCCGCGCTGGAAGTGGACGCGGCACTCGTGCTGGAATTTGACGCGGTGCTGAGCCGCATGCCCGCGCCAGAGTTTATCACCCAACTCATCGGGCACTTGGGCCATTGCGTGAGCGTCTGCGTGGGCGCGCGATTTGCCTTCGGCCACCAACGCGCGGGCAATGTTGCGCTCCTGAAACAACTGGGCGCGCAACTGGGCTTCGCCGTCCACGGACTGGCCAACGTTGCGTTGGATGGCGAGATGGTCAGCAGCACGCGCGTCCGCAAGGCCATCGCATCCGGCGACCTCGATGGTGCCGGGCAGATGCTCGGTCGCCCGTACGTGCTGGCCGGCACCGTTGTCACCGGTGATGGACGCGGGCGCACGTGGGGTTTCCCCACGGCCAACCTTGATGCCGCCGGACTGTGCCTGCCGCCCGCTGGTGTTTATGCCGCGCACGCGCGCGTGGCGGACAAGGCTTATCGCGCCGCAGTCAACATCGGCCTGCGTCCCACGTTGAATGAGCCCGTGCCGTCGCTGCATGTGGAGGCACACCTTTTGGATTTTGCCGGCGACTGTTACGGACAGGAGATGGAGCTTTCATTTGTGCAACGACTGCGCGGCGAAGAGCGCTTTGCCAGTGTGGAAGCGCTGCGCGCACAGATCGCGCGCGATGTGCAGTCGGCGCGCGCGGCCTTCGGTGTTTGATCGGCAACACAGCCGTCGCTCCCAATAACTTTTCTTTGCCGCGCGGGGCCGTCTCACTACAGTGCGCGCCATGAACAGGGATGCCGTGGCCGCGCTGGACGCCGCCGTTCGTGAGGAGGGCGCTTTCATCCGGCCTTTGATGGACGAGATCGGCAAGGTCATCGTCGGCCAACACTACTTGGTGGAACGGCTGCTCATCGGTCTCTTGGCCAACGGCCACGTCCTGCTCGAAGGCGTACCAGGCTTGGCCAAAACACTGGCGGTGAAAACACTGGCGGCGACGTTGGACGTGAGGTTCTCCCGCCTGCAATTCACGCCGGACATGTTGCCCGCCGACATCGTGGGCACGCAGATCTACAACCCGCAGACGGGCGTCTTCACCACGCACCTCGGCCCAGTCCACTCCAATCTCGTGCTGGCCGATGAGATCAACCGCGCGCCCGCCAAAGTGCAGAGCGCGCTGCTGGAGGCGATGCAGGAAAAGCAGGTGACCCTCGGCGACAAGACCTTCAAGTTGGAGGAACCGTTTCTGGTGTTAGCCACCATGAATCCCATCGAGCTGGAAGGCACCTATCAACTGCCCGAGGCGCAGGTGGATCGCTTCATGCTCAAGCTGAAAATTGAGTATCCCAGCCGCGCGGAGGAGCGTCGCATCCTTGATTTGATGGCCAAGACCGAAGGCTTGCCGCAGGCCGAGCGTGTGACCAACGCCGCGACCATCATGCAGGCGCGCCGTCGGCTCAACGACATTTACATCGACGACAAGGTCAAGGATTACATCGTGGATCTGGTCTGCGCCACGCGCGATCCGCAGAAGTACAAGCTCGCCATTAAACACCTCATCCATCTGGGGGCCTCGCCGCGCGCCACCATCTTTCTCACGCTCGCCGCCAAGGCGCACGCCTTCCTGTCCGGCCGCGGCTATGTGACGCCGCAGGACGTCAAGAGCATCGCACTGGATGTACTGCGCCATCGCGTGACCATCACTTACGAAGCGGAGGCGGAGGAAAAATCCAGCGAAGACGTGGTGAAGATGTTGCTGGCCCATCTGCCCGTGCCGTAGCCTTCTGCGCGCGCCATGATTTCGCCCGAGATCCACGACAAGGTCCGGCAGATTGAGATCAAGACCAGCCGGCTGGTGACCGAAGTGATGGCCAGCCAATTCCAAAGCGCCTTCAAGGGCCACGGCATGGAGTTCGAGGAAGTGCGCGAGTACCAGCCCGGCGACGAGGTGCGCTTCATTGACTGGAACGTCACGGCGCGGATGAACCATCCCTTCGTGAAGAAGTTTGTCGAGGAACGCGAGTTGACCGTGATGGTGGTGGTGGACGTGAGCGGCTCCGGCCGCTTCGGTTCGCAGGCGCAATCCAAACGCGAACTGGCCGCCGAGCTGGCCTGCGTACTGGCGCTGGCCGCTCATCGCTGCCAGGACAAAGTGGGCCTCATCCTTTTTACAGAAGAGGTCGAGCTGTACGTGCCGCCGCGCAAAGGCCGCCGCAACGTCCTGCGTGTGGTGCGCGACATCCTCCATCACCAGCCGCGCCGCTCCGGCACACGCCTCGACGCCGCGCTGGAATTCCTCACCCGCGTGTCCACGCGCAAAGCCGTCGTCATCCTGCTCTCCGACTTCCTCGATCCCCTGCCCTTGAAACCGCTGCGGCAGGCGCATCGTCGGCACGACTTGGTGGCTGTGCAAATCACCGACCGCCACGAAAACGAACTGCCCGCACTGGGCCGGTTATTGTTGGAGGACGCCGAGACCGGTCACGTGGCGGAGATCAACACGGGCAGCGCCAGTCGCCGCGAATCTTTCGCGCGCCAGCGGCAGGAGGAACAGGCCGAGCTGCAAACTCACTTCAGCAATCTGGGCATTGACACCCTCTGCGTGCAGACTGGCGTGGCGTACGTGCAGGCGCTGTCCCGGTTTTTTGAAAAGCGCACACGCCGTCGGACGCGCCGATGATCAACGCTACCGCCACCAACGGTCCGCCGATCCAGTTGCTCGATATCAAGCCGCCCCTGGAATTGCCCGATCCGTGGGCGTGGGTGTGGTGGACGCTGGGCCTGCTCCTGGCGACGGGCATGCTCGTGGCGGCAGCCGTCTGGATTTACCGCGAGCTCACCCGCCCCAAGCCGCCCGAGATGCCGCATCTACGGGCGCAGCGTCAGTTGCGGGACGCGCGCGGGTTGACGGGTGATCCGGCGATATTCTGCGCGGTCGTCAGCGGTGCCGTGCGCGTCTATCTAGAAGAACGCTTTGCGCTGCGCGCGCCCGAGCAGACCACCGAAGAATTTCTGGCGGCCATGCAGGTCAGTTCGCGCTTCAACGCGGCACAAAAAATTGCCATGACGCAGTTCCTGCAACAATGTGACTTGGTGAAATTCGCGCGTGAAACGCCCGCGCATGAGATGCTCGATTGGCTGCACGCGTCTGCGGTGCGCTTGGTGAATGAGACCGCGCCCAAACCCGGTGAACCGCCGCGCGGCGCATCAAAAATCCCATGAGCGCAACGAGTGCAAACGCGGCACGCATCGGCTGGCGACTGGCCCTGTGGCTGGGGCCACTGGCGGCGGGCTACCTTTTCGTGCAGCAGACGGGCACCTCCTTCCGCGACCCGTGGTATCTGCTGTTGCTGTTGCTGCTGCCCTTGGCGGCGTGGTTGCGCGGCCGGCGCGGGGAACCGGCGGCGCTGATCTATTCTTCCATTGCACTGGTGCAGCGACTGGCCAGTCCCAATCCCGCGCGTGCGGGCAGCGTGCTCTCGGCGTTGCGTTGGCTGGCGCTGGCGTTCTTCATCATCGCACTCGCACGACCGCAGAATGAGCTGGGCGAATCGCGCCGCGAACCCAGCGGCATTGACATCGTCCTGTCGGTGGATCTCTCCGACAGCATGCTCGCCGATGATCTGGATCCCAACCGGCTGGAAGTGGCCAAGCAAGTGTTGCAGGAATTCATTACCAACCGCCCCAACGATCGCATCGGGCTGGTCGTGTTTTCTGGCAAGGCCTACATCGCCAGCCCGCTGACGCTGGATCACCCCTTCCTCTCCGCCAACATCAAGCGCCTGACGGTGGACACGTTTTATCAGAGCGACGAAGAAGGCACCGCGATCGGATCGGGCGTCATGGCGGCCATCAACCGGTTGGTGGATCTGAAAAAATCCAAGAGCAAGATTGTCGTGCTGATGACTGATGGCCAGAACAACGCCGGTAAAATCCCGCCACTGCAGGCCGCCGAAGTCGCGCACACGCTGGGCATCAAGGTGTACACCATCGGCGTGGGCAAAAAAGGCACGAGCCGGTTGCCGCGCCCCAATCCGTTTGTGCCCGGCGGCTTTGTGTACGTGCCGTTGAACGTGGAGATCGACGAGGAGACGCTGCAAAAAATCGCCGCGCGCACCGGCGGCAAATTCTATCGCGCGGAAAACGCCGACACGCTGCGCAGCGTGTACGCCGAGATCAACCAACTGGAGACCACCGAGCGCGACCCCAAACGCTTCCGCATCTACCGCGACTTTTTTGCCGAGGTGATCTTGACGGGGCTGCTGGTGCTGCTGCTGGAACTGGCGTTGACCCACACATTGCTGCGGAGGATTCCATGAATCACTGGCTCAAACCGATGGCGTTGTGGGCCGTGCTGCTCGCGCCCGTGCTGATCTTGCTGGCGGCAGCGGACCGGTTGGAAATCACGTGGAGACAACCCGCGAAACTGGCCTGGCTATGGACGTTGCCGGTGCTCGCGCTGCTTTTCCTGTGGGCACTTGCACGCCGCGAACGGCTGGCCAGCCTCTTTGTCCAATCGCGTTTGTTGCCGGATCTGGGCGCAGCGTTTTCCCCGCAGCGCCAATGGCTGCGCATGGGCATCGTGCTGCTCGCATTGGCCAGCGTGTTCCTGGCATTGGCCCGCCCGCGTTGGGGCACGGAGAAAGTACGATCGCAACAAAGCACGCTGGACATCGTCGTGGCGATGGACACCTCCGCGAGCATGCTGGCCAGCGATCTGCGCCCCACGCGACTGGAACACGCCAAGCTCGCCGCCAAAGAATTAAAACGCGTGGCACTGGCCGAGCGTTTCGCGCTGGTGCCCTTTGCCGGCAGCGCTTTTCTGCAATGCCCGCTTACCAGCGAGGAAGAGGTCTTCCGCCAAAACGTGGAGGTCGTGCGCGTGGGCATCATCCCACAAGAAGGCACGAGCTTGGCGCAGGTGATCGCCACCGCGCAGAAAGCCTTCGTGGACGAGCCGGAGCATCATCGCGTGCTGGTGATTTTTTCTGATGGTGAAGATCACGAAGGTGAGGCGGTGGAGGCTGCGCGCAAGGCGGCGAAGGAGGGTTTGAAAATCTTCACCATCGGCGTCGGCACCGCTGCGGGCGATGTGATGGCCATCCGCCAATGCGGCGCCTGCAACACGCTCAATCTGCCCGAGGCGCGCACCTGCGAAAAATGTAATGCACTGCTCGGCGAGTCGGAATATCTGCGCGACGTCAACGGCGCGGTGGCGCACACGCGGCTGGAGGAGACGTTGCTGCGCGAGGTGGCCGCGGCCGGCGGCGGTTTTTATCTGCCCCTGCAAGGCACGCAGACGATGCAGACCCTTTACAAAAACGGGCTGGCCCCGCTGGCGGAGTCCGAAGATACTGGCTCGGTGGAGATGGCTGTTGCACGCGATCGCTACCGTTGGCCGCTGTCGGCAGCGGCGGTGCTGCTCTTGCTGGAGATGTTCATCTCCACGCGCCGCCGCAATGCGGGCGCGACATCCATCACGCCACTGACGGCGCTGATTGTGGGAATGTTCTTCGTGCCCGCCGCACAGGCTTCGCCGGTGGATCTGTACCACGAGAAAAAGTTTTCAGAAGCGACCGAAGCCTTCGAGGCGTTGCTCAAGCAGAACAAGCAGCACACGCACCTGCTCCATTTCAACGCCGGCTCGGCGGCGTTTCAGACGGGCGATTATCAGACTGCCCTGCGCCATTTCAACACGGCATTGGAGGCCGAGGATTTGGCACTGCAACAACGCGCGTTCTTCAACCTCGGCAACACCTATCACCAACTGGGCGTGATGGAGACCACGCTGGAAAAACGCATCGTGCGCTGGGACGAGGCCGCGCAGTATTTTTCCGCCGCCCAAAAACTCGATCCCAAAGACAAGGACGCCGCTGCCAACAGCGTCACCATCCAAATCCTGCTGCGGCGCGAACTGGACAAGCTGCTCACCCTGGATTCCCCGCTCGCGATCGGCACGGTGTCCGCGATGAGAAAGAAGGATGCCGTGTTGCTTTCCATCCATCCCCCCGACGAAAAGGCGATGCCCGAGCGGCCGTACTGGCGTTTGCTGGTGCTCGATGAATATCGCAACGGCGTGGCCAGCATCAGCCCGCGTTTGGCCGCGATGGACAGCACGGGACTGCACGGCACCTATCACTCCGCCCACGGCAACCGCGAACCGGCTGAGGAAGATCCGCTGGCCGGCGAGTGGCGTTTTCAATTGGAACCGATGGTCACCAAACATCTGCCCGCGCCCGGCCCCTTCGAGACAATCACGCTGCAGACGCGCCGGCCTTATCATTACAACAACACCGTGCTGCATGGGCGACTGGCGCAACTGCCGGTCAAAGCTGTGCGCTATCAGATGACCGATCCGTACGGATCGCAGCACGTCGCCGCGGCCCCGGCCGACCGGCCGTTGACCGAGCCGCCACCGCTCCAGCGCGAAGGGTATCCGTGGACGACGCTTGATCTGGATTTGACACCCGTCGAGCGGCGCGAACTGCAGGCCATCGTCGCGCAGGTGCTCAACGGCCAGACGCTCGATGTGGAAGCCTTTGGAGAAGCTGCGATGGCGTGGCTGCACAAGCAGCATCCTTTCAGCGAAGAGAGCAAAGTGGCGGCGGGCACGGGCGACCCTGTCCTGCGCTGGATGAAATCGCGCGACCCGGGCCACTCCGATCTTTTCGCCTTCGCGTTCCAGATGCTCGCGCGCGCGGCGGGCAATCCATCGCGCGTGGTGTGCGGCATGGTCGGCGCAGAATTTATGCAGGCCGAAAAGAGGCACGTCGTGCGCTATAAAAACATCCATGTGTGGAACGAGATTTTCACCGGCACATACTGGCAGCGCATTGATCCCATCCCGCCGGACAAGCAATCGCCCCCGCAGAGTGGCGATGGCCAAAAACCGCCGCCGCCCAATGGGCAGCCGCAGGATCCGCCGGGGCAATCCCCAAACCAGCCCAATGGTGAGCCGCGCAACAACGGGGAGAATCCGCCGCAGGAAGGCAACAAGCCCGACAAGGGCGATACCAAACTCACGCCGGGCGAAGCGCGCGAACTGCTCGAGGCCTCGCGGGATCAGGAGAAGCCGCTGATCTTTCCGCCCGGCGGCAATGAACTGGGCAAGCGCCCGCCCCCGCCGCGTCGGCCGTTGAAAAATTGGTAGCCATGCGCGCTGGTCTCCAACGTTGGCTCTGCGTTGCCAGTTTGGCGTGCTGCCTCTGGGCGCGGGCGCAGTCCGATGACGGCGTCGTGCGCAACGATCTGGCGTTCCTGCGAGTCGTGATCCTCTCCACCAACGTGTACCGCGGCGAGATGTTCGCGGTGGACATGCAGATCCATTTTCCCGGGCACTACGGTCGCCGCATCGACATCAACGAGCTGCGCAACCACCCGCCGCGCGCCCGCACCGAGGGCATCCGCTTTCTCCTCAACCGCTCCATTTTTCAGCCCACGCATCAGCAGGTCGCTGGGCAGGTTTATCCGATCTTCCATTACCGCGACGCCGGCGTAGCCACGCGCGCAGGCAAGCTGGAGCTGCTGTTCAACACCGAACTCGTCCTCGACGATTTCACGGAGGTCATCCCGCGCCAGATCAAGTTGCGACTGGCCAGCCCCGTCGTGCCGTTGACCGTCAAGCCACTGCCGACACAGGGGCAGCCCGCAGATTTCAGCGGCGCCGTCGGCGATTTTCAACTCATCGTGCAAACCGATCGCACCCGTGTGGAGGTCAACAATCCCGTGGAGCTGACCGCCATTCTGCGCGGTGCCGGTCCGCTGGACATCGTGCCCGCGCCCGCACCCGCCAACGGCTGGGAAGGATTCCGCGTGGACGCACTGAGTCCGCGCTTGGATACGAGCGTGCTCGACCTCGCCAACATGATGGTGTTTTCCACCAAGACATTTCCCATCCGCCTGTTGCCGCGCCGGCCCGGACGCCAGATCATCCCGCCGGTGCGCTTCAGTTGGTTCGATCCCAAACAGCAGGCGTACCGCACCGTCACCTCGCATCCGACGCCGCTGGAAGTGTTCGGCGATGTGCCCACCGAAACGCCCGCGCCCGTGGAGGGCAACGTCGAGATCACTCCGCCCGCCGCCAAAACTGGAGCCGATGAAGCGCCTCCTGCATTGCGTCCACAACTGGGCGCGCTGGCACCGAGCCTCACGCCGCTCTTGCGGCAGCCGTGGTTTTTTGCGGCGCAGGCCGTGCCGCTGCTGGCAATGCTGACCGCGTTGGCGTGGCGCAAGCGGCAGGATTATCTGGCGGCACACCCGCGACTGGTGCGGCGACGGCGCGTGGCGCGCACGGTGCGCCGGGGATTGCGGCAACTGCGCGGATTGCAGCAGCCGGAGGATGCGCCCGCGTTTTACGATCTTGCCTTTCGCCTGTTGCAGGAACAGATCGGTGAACGCCTCGACTGCCCCGCTGATGGTCTCACCGAGGCGATTGTGCCGGCGGCACTGACGCAGCGCTTGCCCGCGGCGACGGCAGAATCCCTGCAATCGTTTTTCGCGGCATGGAATCAGGTGCGCTTTGGCGCGGGCAGCACCGCACAGTCATTGGCACAGGCGCGCGCGCAACTGGAGCAACTGCTCTTGGCGTTGCAGGAATTGGAGGCGCCACGTGATGCGGCTTAGCCTGCTGTTGCTCATCAGTGCCGGTGCTCTGCACGGAACGCAATCTGCCTCGACTCCATTTCAAGACGCCACCGCAGCTTATGCCGCTGGGAAGTTTGAGCAGGCGGCTGCGGGTTTTGAATCCATGCTGGCCCCTCACGGCGCTTCTGCAGCGGTGCATCTGAATCTGGCTCACGCGTATTATCGGATGAGCGCCGAACCCAACGCGGCAACGACGCGATTTGGCCGGGCAATCCATCACTATCAACTCGCCAGCCGGTTGGCGCCGCGCGATGGCGAGATCCACCGCGCCTTGCAGGCCGCGCGCGCGCGAGTGCATGGACAAGCGCCGCGTCCGGCACCGGCACAGGTCATCCTCGGCCATTTCACGCTCAATGAATGGACGCTGGCCGCATCGCTGGCGGTGACGGGTTGGTCACTGCTGCTGGCGCTGTGCCGACTTTGGCGTGATGCACAGCGGGTGTGGATCGCGCGACTCCGCCCGTGGTTACCGGTGTTGGGCGTGGCGGGACTGGTGCTTGTCACCGCAACATTGCTGGCGTGGCGCGAGCAATCATGGATCCAGCGCGGTGTGGCTGTGCACGACACGCAGGTGTTTAAGCGGCCGCTCGCCCCGCAGGATGTGCCCGATCAAGTGCCGCACGCAGACATGGACGCGTTGCGCGACGGCATCGAGGTGACGGTGTTGGAAGAGCGCGACGGCGGCTGGCTGCGCGTGCGATTTGCCGATGGCATGAACAAGCGCGCCGGCTGGGTGCGCAACACCGTGGGCGCGGGTGACGAAGCTGCGCCGCACATCCTGCTTTTGCCGCGCTGAGCCACACTGCCAACGTTGGCCGAATTTGCGATTGACCCTCAGCGTCTGCCTCCTACCATGACCCCACACGCCATGAAACGACTTGCTGCGCTCGCATCCCTTTTTTGTCTCCTGTCCACGCTGGCCTTTGGTGCGGAACCCGGCGGCGGCGTGAAGATCGCCGAGAAGGACGGCAAGCTGCGCGTGGAAATCGACGGCAAGCTGTTCACCGAATACCACTATCGCGAGGTGCCGCGCCCGTTTCTTTTTCCCATCCAATGGCCCGACGGCACGGGGTTGACGCGCAATTATCCGATCATCAAGGATGCGAAGGACGAGGACACCGATCACATCCATCATCGCAGCGTGTGGTTCGGCCATCACCACGTCAAAGGAGGGAAGGAAGGCGGCGTCCATGATTTCTGGGGTGAGTCGCCCACGAGCGGCCGCATGGCGCACGAGAAATTTCTGGAAGTGGCTTCCGGCGATAACACGGGCGTCATCCGCGCGCGCAATCTCTGGACCTCCAAAGCCGGCGAAGTGATTTGCAGCGATGAACGCACGGTGCGCATTCATCGCGTGGCTGACGGTCGCATGCTCGATCACGAGATCACCATTCACGCCTCGCACGGCGCCATCGTTCTGGGAGACAACAAAGACGCGGGCATGGCCATTCGCGTGGCCGAAAGCATGCGCACGGCACCCAACAAATTCTACAAGGACAAGCCCACCGGTCACATGCTCAACAGCGAGGGCGTGCAGGATAAAGACTGCTGGGGCAAGCGCGCCAAGTGGGTGGATTACTACGGGCCGGTGAATGGAAAGACGTTCGGCGTGGCCATCCTCGATCATCCGCAGAACCCGAAGCATCCCACGTGGTGGCACGCGCGCGACTACGGACTGTGCTCGGCCAACGCCTTTGCCCGTTCGCAATTCGAGAAGTTGCCCGACAAAAATGCCGGCGACATCGCGCTGGAATCGGGAAAGAGCATCACGTTCAAATTCCGTTTCATCTGGCACACGGGCGAAGCCAAGCCGGAGAAAATTGAACAACAGTGGAAGGCGTACGGCGCCGGAAAGTAAACCCTCATCGCAATCACCATGAGCACATCCAAATCCTCCACCGCAAAACGACTCACCCGCCGCTCTTTCCTGCGCGGCTCACTGGCCGGCGCCGCTGCCGTCAGTTGGACGGCGCAGAGCTGGGCGCGTGTGAAGGGCGCCAATGAAAGCATCAACGCCGGTGTCGTGGGTTTCCGCGGCCGCGGCGGCAGTCACATCAGTTCCATCCGCACCATGCAGCAAGGCGAACAAGGCGTGCGCTTGGCGGCATTGTGCGATGTGGACAGCAAAGTGCTCGGTGCGGCCACCGCGAAATTTTCGGTGCCCGGCTACAACGACGTGCGCAAGATGATCGAGGATAAAAACCTGGACGTCGTTGCCATCGCCACGCCGAATCATTGGCACGCGCTGGCCGCGATCTGGGCCATCCAAGCGGGCAAAGATGTCTATGTGGAAAAGCCCGTGAGCCACAACGTGTGGGAAGGTCGCCAGCTCGTCAACGCGGCGCGCAAGTACAAGAAGATCGTGCAGACGGGCACGCAAAGCCGTTCCAGCTCCGGTATCCGCGAGGCCACGCAGTGGGTGCAGGCGGGCAATCTGGGCAAGATTCTCATCGCGCGCGGTCTGTGCTACAAGCCGCGCGGCAGCATCGGCAAGGTGGCTGACGCGCAGAAGGTGCCTTCGGAGGTGGACTTCGATCTTTGGTGCGGCCCTGCGCCCAAGGATGAGATGCGCCGCAAGAACCTGCACTACGATTGGCACTGGATCTGGAATTACGGCAACGGCGATCTGGGCAATCAAGGTATCCACCAGATGGACATCGCGCGCTGGTTCCTGGGACCGGTGGAACTTTCCCCGCTCGTGTTCAGCGTCGGCGGTCGCTTGGGATACGAAGACGATGGCGAGACACCCAACACGCAGTATGTGTGGCACGGGTACGAAAAGGCGCCGCTGATTTTTGAGGTGCGCGGTCTGCCCTCAGCCAAAGGCGCCAAAGGCATGGACAGCTATCACGGGGCCGGCGTCGGTGTGGTGATCGAATGCGAAGGCGGCGAGGTGGTGGTGCCCAATTACAACGGCGCGGTGGCCAAGGATAAGACGGGTAAGGAAATCAAGAAGTGGTCGGGCGCAGAGGATCATTTCGCCAACTTCATCAAGGCGGTGCGCAGCCGCAAGTCGGAGGATCTCAACGCGGACATTCTGGAGGGCCACATCTCCAGCGCGCTCTGTCACACCGGCAATGTCTCCTATCAATTGGGCAAGACGGCGAGCGTGGCGGACATCCGCAAGACGGTGAGCGCACATCGCGGGGGCGAAGAGACGCTCAACCGCATGGTCGAGCATCTGGCCAAGAACGAGGTGGATCTCGGCAAGACGCCGTTGACCATCGGGGCGGTGTTGAAGATGGATCCGAAGACCGAGAAGTTCATCGGCAACGCGGCCGCGGACAAGTTGCTCACGCGCGAGTATCGCAAGCCGTACGTCGTGCCGGAGATCGTCTGACCTCCGTCGAGAACCGGACAACAATCACTGACAGCCCACGGTTCGCGCCGTGGGTTGTTTTTTACACGAAGCCAAATCATGAAACGATCCCCCGCCCTCTTTGCGCTGTTCACAGCCGCCACGCTTGCCGCTGCGGCTGACAAGCCCGCCGGCATCCCCGACGGCTACAAGCTCGTTTACTCGCAGGACTTCGAGAAGCCCGATGCGATCAAGGATTTTACATTCTCCGACGCCACAGCCTGGAAGGTCACTGCCGGCGACAAAGGCAACTCGCTCGAGTTGGTGAAGCAGAGCAACTACAAGACAACCGTGCGTTCGCCGTTCAACATCGCGCTGATCAGCGGCAAGGTGCTGGGCGATTTCATCCTCGAGGCTGATCTCATCCAGACCGGCAAAGAGTACGGGCATCGCGACATGTGCCTCTACTTTGGCTTCACCGCGCCGGCCAAGTTTTATTACACCCACATCGCTACCAAGGCCGATCCAAACGCCCACAATGTCTTCATCGTGAACGAAGCGCCGCGCAAGAATTTCGCCAAGGAGACGACGCAAGGCGTCAACTGGGGCCTCAACGTCTGGCACAAAGTGCGCCTGGAGCGGAAAGGCGCGGCCATCAAGGTCTATTTCGACGACCTTGCCAAACCGATCATGCTCGCCGAGGACGCCACGTTCGCGAAAGGCCACGCTGGCTTCGGTTCCTTCGATGACACCGGCAAGGTGGACAACATCAAGATCTGGGCGCCGGCTGCGGAAGATAAAAAGGTCGCTCCCTTCCCCAAACCGGCGGCGAAGTAAACGGCTGTCTCCAGCAACCCTCTCATCCCTTCACGGATGGAGGGGTTCTTGTTTTCAAGCCGCAGAATTGCGCCGCGGCCGCAGGCGATTCCACAACATGCCCGCCGGCTCGCGCGCACCTCCAGCGACGACACCAAGCGCACCGAGCATCTTCACGTAATACCAGGCATCCAGTCTTCGGCTGTCTCCCGGTGGAAGTTCGAAAGCTGGCATCTGACCGGTGAACACGTCCGCCGTCCGGCGCAGCATTTCGTGGAGGGAATGTTCCTCGCCGTTCAGCCCGTAGGCCGCACTCAACCCCGCCATCCCCAGCCCGATCAACGCGCCCATCAGCGCCCCCACTCGCAGGGCGCTGAGAACTCGCGCCTTGTGATCCGGAGATTGGCGGTCGGCGAAGTGAGCCGGCCATGAACTAAGGAGGAGCGCATAGAAAAGTGTGCTGACGAACACGCACATCGCACTTCCCCACCAGCCGCCAGCGAGGGTGCCGAGGAAGGCCGCAGTGCAGAGGGCGAGGAACGGACCAAGCAGCGCCCACGCGGCGCCGAGCTTCAGCGCGCCGGTCAATCCACGGATGAACGCAGGAACGGACACGGCCAACACGTCACGATCGCTTCTCGTCTGCGTCAATGAAGTCCACGAAACACTGGATGTCCTCGCGGCTGGCCATGCCGGCGTCGGCTTTCCGTTTCTGCAACAAGGCGCGCAGTTCGGTGTTGTCGGGGTCGCGGCCGTGATTGAGCATCCGCTCGCGGAAGTCCGCCTTGTCTGCGTCCGTGCACTGCACGTGTTGCCGCACCCAATCGCACACTTGCCCATCGGTGATGGATTGCCGGACCACCTCGATCATCTGCTCGCCCGAGACGCCGGCGGCCTTGAGCCAAATCGCATCGAAGCCTTTGACACAAAAATTGGGCTGATAATCCGCGTGCAACTGGCCGGCCAAGTGCAGCCGGATCTTGTCCACGAAGCGGGGCAGATAACACCACCCGGCCATTTCCTCGCGCGGGCTGCGCGGATAAATTGGGTCAGCCATGCGCCAGTTGGCGCACGGCATCGCGCGCGCGTCAATCCTGAGCCATCCAGAAAATTGCGATTGACAGTATAACGCGGCTGCCGATAGTCA
This sequence comes from Pedosphaera sp., assembly GCA_009695465.1. GTDB lineage: Bacteria > Verrucomicrobiota > Verrucomicrobiia > Limisphaerales > UBA1100 > SYLI01. Next base: position 53 of record SIAW01000019.1, on the reverse strand, counting down.
CCACCGTCACAGCCCAACCAACCTCTAGGGAAGAAGTGTCGGTGTCGGATTAA
>SIAW01000018.1 GCA_009695465.1 Pedosphaera sp. | reverse complement strand
ACCAATGAACAAGCTGCGCGACTACCTCACCCGACCACGCAACGCTGTGGTGTTTGGGCAAAAGGCCAGGCTGTTGGCCGTGCTGGCAGCGCCGGTGGCGGTGGCGGCGGTCATTCTTGTTTTTACACCGCGCCGCATCGCGCAACTGGGCCTTGCGCCCGAACAAACCGCCATCGCATGGTTGCTGGTGGGGGCGGCGGTGCTGGCTTGTGGCGCGCAGGCGGCGTTGTCGCTGGCCGCGTTGCATCTGATGAACACGCGCTGGGTCATCGCCGGCAGCGTGTCGGTGGGCGTCCTTTTTCCGGCAGGCATCCTGTCGTTGTGCTGGCTGTCCTTTAATCCCGCGCAACTTCTCGCCTGGATTTTGCTGACGTTGATCGCCTGCTTCTTGGCCAACACCATTTGCATGGGCATGGCTCTGTGGTCGGAACAACGCCGCAAATCCACCGCCCCCGCTGCCGCGTCTGTTGGCAGCCCATGACTGGCGCCCACGGCGAATTTGCTCGAATTGGATGCGGTGGATTGTTTGACTGCCCGCATGGTTCTGGCGCATCACATCGCCACGCTGCTTTATTGTTTTGATGCGGAGGACCGCGTGCTGTTGTTGCAACGGAACAAGGAGCCCAACCGTGGCTTGTTCAGTCCGCCGGGCGGCAAGCTTCACACCCGCGATGGCGAGTCGCCGCACGCCTGCGCCTGCCGCGAGGCTGAAGAAGAGATGGGGCTGCGCCTTTCGCCGACGGACTGTCGGCTCACGGGCATCGTCAGCGAATACGGCTACGAGGGACAGGCGCATTGGCTGATGTTCCTGTTCGAGATTACCCCGCGCCTGCGCAGTCTGCCGCCGCCGCATGCGGAGGGCGTCTTCCGTTTTGTCACCCGCGACGAACTGGACACGTTGCCCACGCCGCAGACGGATCGCGAACAGATCTGGCCGCTGTTCTGGCGTCATCGCGGCGGACTTTTTGCCGCCCATTGCCACTGCCATCCGCAGGGGCGACAGGAATGGGCCTTGGAGGAATCACGTCTTGTCTGAACCCCCCATTATTGATTTGCACAGCGATAGCTATTTCATGGCTGAAGCGCTGCGCCAAGCCGTGCGCGCGTACGAAGCGGAGGAAGTGCCCGTGGGCGCCGTCATCGTGCGCGAGGGACTCGTGATTGCGCGCGCGCATAATCAGGTGGAGATGCTCAAGGACGCCACCGCGCACGCGGAGATGCTGGCCTTGACCGCCGCCGAGGCTGCCGTGGGCGACTGGCGTCTGACCGATTGCACATTGTATGTGACCAAGGAACCTTGCCCCATGTGCGCTGGAGCCATCGTGCATTGCCGCCTGCCCCGCGTGGTCTTCGGCGCGCCCGACCCCAAAGGCGGTGCGGCCGGCGGTGCGCTCAATCTCCTGCAGTTCCCCGGCCTCAACCATCGCTGCGACATCACCGCCGGCGTGCGCGACGAGGAATGCCGCACGTTGCTGCGCCAGTTCTTTCTGGAGAAACGCAGCCGCAGCGACACGGTGTAAAATCTGTGAGGGTTGACCCAGCCAGACTCGCCGCCGCCCTCCGCACCGCGCGCCACGCGCTGCTGGACGCGCGCCATCCCGATGGGCATTGGGTGGGTGAACTTTCGGGCAGCGCACTAGCCACCGCCACCGCCGTTCACGCGTTGCATCGCATGGCGGATGAGACGGGCACCGCGCACACCGCGCTGATTCAAAACGGGCTGCGCTGGCTCGCCGCGCACGTCAATGCGGACGGCGGCTGGGGCGACACCACCCAAAGCCGCTCCAATATTTCCACCACCACCTTGTGCTGGGCGACGTTGCGTGCTGTGCCCGGCGCGGCGGAACAACATCGCAGCGTCATCGCGAGCGCGGAACGTTGGTTGACCCACGCTGCGGGCGGCATCACGCCCGCCTTGCTTGCGCGCGCCATCCTGCGGCGCTACGGAAAAGATCGCACCTTCTCAATCCCCATCCTCACCCACTGCGCGCTCGCCGGTTGTCTGGGCGAAGGCCGCGATGCGTGGCGCGAAGTGCTCTCACTCCCGTTTGAATTGGCCGTGCTGCCGCCGTCGTGGTTCGCCACACTGCGCCTGCCGGTGGTCAGCTACGCGTTGCCCGCGCTCATCGCGATGGGACAGGCGCGGCATCATCATCGGCCCACGCGCAATCCATTGCTGCGTTTACTGCGCAATGGAGCACGGCAAAAAACGCTGCGCGTCTTGTCGCAGATCCAACCAGTCAACGGAGGTTTTCTGGAGGCAACCCCGCTGACGGCGTTTGTCACCATGAGCTTGGCGGGCAGCGGCAACGCGCATCACCCCGTCGCTCTGGCGGGCGCGCGCTTCCTCGCGCAATCCGCGCGACCGGATGGGTGCTGGCCCATCGACACCAATCTGGCCACGTGGCTCACCACGCTTTCCATCAACGCGCTGGGCGATGCGGCCGGCCACTCGCTCGCCACGCAAGAACGCGCTGCCCTGCGCGACTGGCTCCTTGGCCAGCAACATCGCGTGATCCACGCCTACACACAGGCGCCGCCGGGCGGTTGGGCGTGGACGAATCTGCCGGGCGGCGTGCCCGATGCGGATGACACGGCCAGCGCGTTGCTGGCGCTGCATCAACTGGGTGTTCAAGATGCGCCGCGCGACGCGGTGCGCGAGGGCGTTGTCTGGTTGTTAAATCTGCAAAACAGTGATGGCGGCATCCCGACCTTTTGTCGTGGCTGGACCAACCTGCCTTTTGACCGCAGCAGTCCTGACCTCACCGCGCACGCCATGCGCGCATGGTTGGCGTGGCGCGAGGAATTGCCGGAGCTGCAATCGCGCATCAACACCGCACTCTCCACTGCGGCGCGGTACTTGGCCGCAACGGATGAAACGCCGGGCTGGCAGCCGTTGTGGTTTGGCAACGAATCGGCACCGGGCGAAATCAATTGGACATACGGCACCTCGCGCGTCGCGCTGGCTTTGGCGCAACCCGGACAGCTCGCCTTGCCCGGCGGCGCACTGCGACAACGCGCCGCGCGCAATGGCCTGCTCCATCTGCAATCCGCCTGCGGTGGCTGGAGCGGTCATCCCACCGGCCCGCCTTCAATCGAGGAAACCGCGCTGGCATTGGAGGCATTGGCCGCCATCGAAGAACCCGATGCCGAGGATGCACCGGCCGTGGAGGAAGCCATCGAACGCGGCGCGCAGTGGCTGATGTCACGCGTGGAGTCGGGCGCCTTTACGGAACCCGCACCCATCGGTTTCTATTTCGCCAAGCTGTGGTACTACGAAAAACTGTACCCGGTGATTTACACCACGGCCGCACTGACTCGACTGGCCGCGCGCTGGCGCATCCCATCCGCCTGAGCCAACTCAAAGGGCCAGCAGACGTACCCACGTGTCGCCGTGCTTGAGCGCCTTGACCTCGCGCCAAGGCGGCACCAATTCAATCTGATCGCGTTTGGCGTGCCCCAGCATCAGTCGGCCGCCCGGCGCGAGCAACGCAGGCAACTCGGCGGCATCCAACAATCGTTGCGCCCAAGACTGCGAGCGGCGGCCAACGTTCTTTTCGCCATACGGCGGATCAGCAACGATGAAATCAAATGTCTGTGTTGCGCTGGCCAGATCACGGACGGCGACCAGCGCATCCTGCACGCGCACGCTGATCTGCGTGGCCCCGACCGCAGTCGCGTTGCGATGGATGAACTGCGCGTGGCGACCGCTCAGTTCCACGCACGTAGCCGACACGGCACCGCGACTGAGGCATTCGATGCTGAGACAACCGGTGCCCGCAAAAAGTTCCAGCACACGCTGGCCCGCGATCCAATCCCCCAGACTGTTAAAGAGCGCCTGGCGCACTTTCTCCGGCATGGGCCGCACGGCATCGCCCGCCGGCACGGCGATGGATGCGCCTCTCCATTGCCCACCGGTGATGCGCATGCAGCAGGTCAGGGTTTCTGCAGCAGCTCGCGCAGTTTTTCGTTCTCGGCCTTGAGGCGTTGCGCCTGTTGCCGCTCCTCGTCCAATTGTTTCTGCACGACGTCGAGCTGCTGTTGCAGCCCTTGCTGTGCGACAGGGGAAATCAACGCGCGATTCATCTCCACAATGCGTTTGCGCAACAGGACGTTCTCCTCGCGCAACTTGCGCATCTGCCCTTCATCGCTCAATTCCGCCAATTGTTTGCGCAGGGTTTCACTCTCGCGCTGCGTCTCCGCCAGTGTGGTGCGCAGTCCATCCTGTCCATCCGTGCCTTTCTTGAAGTTGGATTCGAGGTACACAATCTTGCCGCGCAGCGCCTTGTTCTGCTCCTCCACACGCGCGAGTTCGCCCGGCTCCAACGCGCGCGGCCGGGCGGCGAGGGCTTCCTTGAGTTTCTCGCGCCACTCGGTTTCCTGCCGCTCCATCTCGGCGACCAACTGATTGTTCTCGGCCCGCATGCGTTCAATACGCTGGTTGAGATCCACGATGAGAATTTCACTGGGGCCTGCGGGCTGAGGATCGGCGGGCGAGGCATTATTGGGCTGCGGGATTTTCAGGTGCGACATCAGCGGCGGAATCTTGCGCTGGAGATATTGCAGCCGGAACTCCACGACATCGTTGTTCCAGTTCGGAAAATCCTTCTGCACGACCTTCAGCGCGGCTTGGGCCTGCATGTATTTTTCCAGCGCCGCCACGGGCTGAGTGCCCTCCAGCTTGTCCGCCTGCTCGATAAGGTGATAAACACGGATGTAGGTCTCGCCCGGTTTCTCCGCAGCGAAAAGAATCCCGGCATGAAATAGCAGCAGCGCGGAAAGCGCGCACCCAAACCTCCTCATGGCAGGACGCTACCAACGGGCGCGCCACGTTTCAAACCCAATTGCCGCATGTGAATAACCCGTGGCCGCGTTGACACTGCCGCCGCACCCGTGTTAGCGTCTGCCCGCAAGCTGGTTAAAATGAACGGCATGCTGGGACAATCTGTGTTGGTGCTCAACCGTCTGTGGCAGGCTGTGAATGTCTGCACAGCGCGGCGGGCGTTGACTTTGGTGTTCCAGGGACACGCGCAGGTGGTGCTGGGGGACGAGGGTGCCAATGCGTTCCGCACTTTCAACTTCGGCGCGTGGCGCGATTTTTCAGAGCAGGAGCCGCATCCGGAATCCGTCGCCAGCATTTCGTTCCGCATCCGCGTCCCGCGCGTCATCCTGCTGCTGGCGTACGACCGACTGCCGCGCAAGGAAGTGAAGTTCACGCGGCATAACATTTTTGAGCGCGACCATAACACCTGCCAGTACTGCGGCCATGTGTTCGAGCGCAGTGATCTGAACTTGGACCACGTCATCCCGAAAAACCAAAGTGGGCCGACGACGTGGGAAAACATCGTGTGCTCCTGTGTGCCGTGCAACACGCGCAAGGGACATCGTACGCCTCATGGGGCCGGCATGCGACTGGTCCGCAAACCACGGCGTCCCAAGTGGCGGCCATTTGTGCAGATCAGTTTCGGGCTGAAAGCGCACGATAGCTGGAAGCATTTCATCGACGTCGCCTACTGGAACGTCGAGCTGGGCGAAGATTCGGTGTAGCTAACTGGGGCGCGAAGCCTGCGCGGCTTCCTCGATCATCTTCCAAAACTTGGGGTTCTCCGCCAGCACTTCGTCCTCGTCGCTGTTCATACGGACGTTGCGGAAGAAGAAATCCCGCAGCGTGTTTTTGGACAAGATGCGATGCACCACCACGCCCAGCGCGTGGCGCTCAAAATAAATCCGGTAGTTGCCCACGCGATAGCGGTGCAGCGTCTGGCGTCCCTTTTCCAACGTGCCGAAGCCGGCGGGCGATTCTTCCACCACGCCTTTGAACTGGCCCAAAATCTCCAACTGCAATTCACGCGGCATCGCCGCCAACTCCGACGCGCTGGTCGGGTTGAAGATGATCTGAAAATAATTTCTGCTGCCGCTGATGCGTTCCATATTTCTCCTTGCCCACTGGCGGCCCGTACGGGAATCGAACCCGTCTTTCAGCCTTGAGAGGGCCGCGTCCTAGCCGATAGACGAACAGGCCAAATGGGCGCGCATATTAGAAACCTATTGCCCAGCTGTCAAACCATCGCTTGCCTCGGACACACCATCACCTTCAGCGATGTTGCCGTGGGGCGCGCCGCCAACGCCACTGCGGCCGACGTTTCTTCCAGCGCAAATGAGTGCGTGATGAGCGGGCGCACATCCAGCCGGCGCGAGAACACCAGCCGCGCCACCTCGCGTTGCAACGTGATGTCGGAGGAATAACTGCCGATGAGATCCTTCTCGTCCACGCAAACACGCGCCAGATCCAACCCGCTGATTTCGCCGCGACGCGTGTGCGCAAACAACAACACTTGCCCGCCACCGCGCACTAATGTTTGCGCCGAGGCCACCGCCTCATCGGCAGGCACAGTCACCATCACTGCGTCCAATCCGGCGCCGCGTGTGGCCCGCATCACCCACTTGGGCAATTGCGGATCCTCCGCCAGCATCGCACGCCACACGCCCAATCGCCGCGCCACCGCCAGTCGCTCGGGCATTCGATCTGTCGCCAGCACGCGCACACCGCGCAGCGCCAAAAGCCGTGCGCACATCAGCCCGATCGGGCCTTGCCCGATGACCAACGCCGTATCGCCGCGCAGCAATGCCAGTCGGCGCACTGCCTTGAGCACCGTGTTGACCGGCTCGAGCATCGCGCCTTCCTCGAAAGTGTTCCGCTTCGGGATGCGCACAACGCCCGGCAAACAAAATGACATCACGCGCACGTACTCGGCGTAGCCGCCGCCGGCGGGTTCGAAGCCGGCTGTGATGCCCGTACGCTTGTACTGCGGGCACTGCGCGAAGGCACGATGGCGGCACGCATGGCAGCGCAGGCAGGGCACGTGATGATGCAGCGCCACACGGTCGCTCACGCGCCAGTCCGTCACGCGGGCGCCAACCTTCACTACGGTGCCAGCGGTTTCGTGTCCGAAAATGCGTGGCGGCGGTACGGTGCCGTGCTGAATTTTTTTGATGTCCGTCGGGCACACGCCACAGGCCGCCACGCGCACCAGCAGGTCGCCCGGCCCGATGCGCGGCACCGGCACAGTCTCCACGCGCAGATCATCGACACCGCGATACACCACGGCGCGCATGACTCGCGGCACTGGTTCAGGCTTCGTCTTCATCCGTGATGGTCTCGATGAAATCCGCAAACCAATCTTCCGGCTCGGCCGTGAAAGTCCGCTCGTCGTCCTTCCACACAAAAGTCGTCTGCTGCGCGTGCAACGCTTGGCACGGCAGGATGAGCCGCTGCCAATCCTGCGCCGTCAATTCGTCGTTGGCCAATTTCAGATACCACGACTCATCCAGCCCGTATAATTTATCGCCGACCAGCGGATACCCCAGATGCGCGAGGTGAATTCGGATCTGGTGTTTGCGCCCGGTGACCGGCTCCACGCGCAGCCAAGTGAAGTCGCTGCCATCCCGCGTGAATTTCCATTGCGTGCAGAATTTCGTTTGTGCCTCGGCGCCATCCGCGCGCACACAATCTTTCACCGCAATGATGCTGCTCTCGTCCTTTCCCAGCGGCGCGTCAATCACGCCTGCATTGGGCTGCACGTGGCCGTGCACGATGGCCCAGTAAATCTTGCGCACGGAACGCCTTTCCCACTGTCGGCGCAAGGCCAGCGCTGCCTCATCGGTTTTTCCCAGCACCACCACGCCACTGGTTTCGCGATCGAGGCGATTGACGAAATGCACGGGCGATTGCCCGCCCAAGTGCAGGCGCACGCGCCCCGCCAGGCTGGAGCGCTCGTCGCCTTTGGTGGGATGACACACAAGCCCGGCCGGTTTGTTCACGACCAGCAACCCGTCGTCCTCGTGCAGAATCTCGAACAGCCCGTCCATGCTTTGCCGATGTCGCCGCATGGCTTAACATCCGCGCCGGTGCCAAACAAACCCAAACCCGTGCCGGGCCATCTGGAACTGCACTGGCGCCGCGCGATCAACGCGGACATCCCTGCGGTGCGCGCGCTGGTTTTTGGGGTGCTGACCGAGTACGGACTCAAGCCCGACCCCACGGGCACCGACGCGGACTTGGCCGACATTGAAACCGCCTACGCCACCGGCTGCTTCATCGTGCTGGAAACCGGCACTCTTGAAATCATCGGCTCCATTGCATGGCTGCCCGCTGGCGACGTCACGATGGAAATCCGCAAGCTGTACTTGGCGCGAGCATGGCGCGGGCGCGGGCTTGGAAATTTTCTGCTGCGCCACGCATTGGCCGAGGCTCGCGTGCAAAACGTGAGGCAGGTCGTGCTGGAAACAGCCACTGTCCTGCGCGAGGCCCACCAACTCTATCTACGCCACGGGTTCCTGCCTTATTCTCCCACGCACGCCGCGCCGCGCAGTGATCTGGCGATGAAACTGGATTTGCAGCCGCCCACCAATTAGTTTCTGCCCATGCACAAGATTGCAATGTGGACGAGCCTCCTCGCCGTTGCGCTGGCCACGGCCTGCGCTTCCAGCAAATCCATGGTCACTGGCAAGTCGCGGCCTTCGCTTCGTCCGCGCGACGTCATCCTCTACACCAATGCGCCGCCGCAATTTGAGACCGTGGGTACGGTGGTCAGCCGCGCCGCAGGCCACGGCCAGTCCTCCGTCAACGCCGCCATGAATGAGCTGCGCCAACGCGCGGGCAGAGTGGGCGCGAACGGCGTCATCCTCGATCACCCTGAAAATAACGGAGCCGTGTTCGTCAGCGGATTTCTGGATCGTCACACACGGGCTTCCGGCAAGGCGATCTTCGTTCCCGTCGCCAGTAACAATGCCACTGTGCCGGTGACCAAACCGTGAACGACAGTCTCGCGGGCAGCGAATTGTCGGCGTGACTTTCAACAATAATCGCGGCAGGGTCAGCGCGCTTCATGGCCAAGAAAACAAATCATCAACCTCCCGCGCGGAGCGGCCGCTTTTCAGCCGGCGCAGCACGCGAAGCCAATGCCTACACGGCCTCCATCGGCTTTGACCATCGACTGGCGGCGCATGACATCACCGGATCCATCGCCCACGCGCGCATGCTGCATCACGTCGGCCTGCTGACCAAGTCGGAGGCCACCAGCATTGTGCGCGGTCTCAACGCCATTGGCCGCAAGATTGCGGCGGGACGTTTTCGTTGGAAGCGCGAGTTGGAAGATGTCCACATGAACATCGAGGCCGAACTCACGCGGCGCGTGCCTGCGGGGGCCAAGCTGCACACCGGTCGTTCGCGCAACGAACAGGTGGCACTCGATACACGGCTGTGGTTGCGCGACGAGATTTGCAGTCTGGCCAATGAACTTCATCTCCTGCAACTGGCGCTGGTGGAGTTGGGCGAGAAATACCGCGACGTGATTATTCCCGGCTACACGCATCTGCAGCGGGCGCAGCCGGTGCTGCTCGCGCATCATCTGCTGGCCTACGTGGAGATGTTCGAGCGCGACTACGAGCGGCTGCTCGATTGTCTGGTTCGCGTCAACGTCTGTCCGCTGGGCAGCGGCGCTATCGCGGGCAGCACATTGCCGCTGGATCGCGAGTTCGTCGCGCGCGAGCTGGGTTTCGTGGATGCGCGCCATCGTCCCGTGCTCACTCAGAATTCCATGGACGCCGTGGCTGACCGCGATTTCGTGGTGGAATTCTGCGCTGCCGCAGCGTTGCTCGCCGTGCATCAATCGCGCCTGTGCGAAGACTTGGCCCTTTGGTCCACCGTTGAATTTGGTTTCATCCGCATCGGCGACGCCTACACCACCGGCTCCTCGCTCATGCCGCAGAAGAAAAATCCGGACATCGCCGAGCTGACACGCGGCAAGGCCGGCCGCGTCATCGGCAATCTGGTCTCGGTGCTGACCATGCTCAAGGGACTGCCGCTGACCTACAACAGCGACATGCAGGAAGACAAGGAGCGACTGTTTGACACCGTGGACACCGCGCGCTCCAGCGTGTGCATTCTCACCGCTATGTTGCATCACGTGGACGTGAACCGCCGCGCCTGCGCCGCCGCCGCCAGCGACCCCGGACTGCTCGCAACGGATCTGGCCGATTGGCTGGTTCAAAAAGGCATGCCCTTCCGGCAGGCGCATCACGTCGTTGGTGAGCTTGTGGCGCTAGCTGAAACCAAAGGCAGACCTCTCAACAAGCTGACGCCCGCTGAACTGCGCAAGGTGGACAAGGCGCTGACCCCGGCTGCGCTGCGGGTGTTTGACCTCGGAGCCGCCATGCAACGCCGCCATGGGATAGGCTCGCCCAGCGTGAAGGAAGTGCGCCGCCAATTGGATCGCTGGCACAAATCCCTCCGCCACTAGCTCGCCATGTCGGCTGCGGCTCCAGAGTTGCCCGGGCCGTTGCTGGCCGAAGTTTCGCGATCGTTTTCCCTCACGCTGCGCGTCCTGCCCAAGGCGGTGCGTTTTCAGATTGGCCTCGCCTATCTGCTGGCGCGCACCAGCGACACCATCGCGGACACGACACTCATCCCACCGGCGCAACGTGTGGAATCACTGCGCCAATTCCGTGCGTGCATTCTCGGTACGCGCACCGACGCGATGGACTTCGCCGGACTGGCCGCTGGACAATCCACACCGTCGGAGAAAATCCTCCTGCAACGCACGCCTGAAACACTGGCGCTGCTGACCGCGCTATCGCCAGATGACCTCAAACTAGTCCGCGAGGTGTTGGACACCATCACGCGCGGACAGGAACTGGACTTGGAACGATTCGGCAACGGCGACCGATTGGTGGCACTGGCCAATGCGGCGGATCTGGACGCCTACACTTTTGCCGTCGCAGGTTGCGTGGGTGAGTTCTGGACGAAGATGACCCTCGCTCATTGCTTCACCGCGTTGCCCTGTCCGGCTTCCTTCGTGGAGGACGGCGTTCAATTTGGAAAAGGACTGCAACTCGTGAACGTCCTGCGCGATCTGCCGCGCGACCTGCGCAATGGCCGGTGCTATCTGCCGTTGGATGAACTGGCGCAAGCGGGCCTTCAGCCCGAAGAATTGTTGGCGCACGAGAATTGGCCGCGCCTTCGTCCCGTGTACAACACTTGGCTTGCGAAGGCTCAGGCCCACTTGAGTGCCGGCGCGCGTTACACGCTGGCGATTCCATCGGGCCAATACCGACTGCGCCTCGCGTGCGCGTGGCCGCTGCTGATGGGACAGGAAACACTGGCCTTGTTGCATCGCGCCAATCCGCTGCAGCCGGAGCCGCGCCTGAAGATTTCGCGCGCGCAAGTCCGGGGCATCCTGTGGCGCACGATTTGGCGACTACCGTTCCGTAACACATGGGAAAAGTTGTTCACACAAGCCTGAATGCGTTTGAATAACTGCCTCGTTTTGCCTAGCGTGCCCGCAAGGAGAGAGAGCTTTGGTCGCCCGATATTCCATCGTCATTGTGCTTTGCGCCTGCTTGGTGATGTATCCCATCATCACTGGCGCGGATGACGCTGCACCGCCTTCGCCCGCACCTGCGCTCAATTACGATCAGTTGGTCGAACGCTACGACGCGCAGCGCAGCGCGTTGTCCGGTGCGGTCGCTGCTGCGCTTGGCCAGAAACAATTGATCCAGCGCCTCGTCAATCTTGCGACGAAGCATCGTGAAGAAACCGCCCGTGAAAAGGCGCGGACGCTCGCCGAGACCAAGTCCATCGCTGCCATTCTGCAGCAACGCCACGAAGCCGAGGAGGCCCTGATGGCCGCTGTCCTCAAGGAGTTGGAGGCCACCTCCCCGCAGTTCCGCGAGCATGCGTTGCGCGCCGCCAAAGATCTGGCGCTGCGCGCCACCGGCCAGCAGGTGGCTGACTTGCTCGACTTGCCCGCGTTGAAAAATGGCCCGCCGCTGACCTACGCACAGCACGCTGCGCCCGAATTGGATTTGCTCTTCACCAAAATCACCTCGCCCGCCGAACCTGCGCCGGAGACGCCGGCCAACGCAGCGGAACGCGAGATGAGCAAGCAACTGGCCCTGCGCAAGATCGTGGATTACGCCAACGCCATCCGCGCCCAGCAGCCGAGTGTCCCGAATACTCCGGTGCAGACCAAGGAACAGCGCCTGTCCGGTTTGGTGAATGAGTATCTCGCCGACAAGATCACCTCCCGCGAATACTACCAGCGCCGTCAGGAAATCCTCTCCGAGCGATAGTCTGGCACCGTTATCCGCCGTCCTCGTTTGCTTGCCCCGCTGGTTTTATCTTTGAAGCCGCGCGCCAGCTTTGGCATAACCAAGCCCCATGCATGAATTCCGGTACGTCGGTAATCGGTTGCACTGCGAACGCGTCGCCATCGACAAGCTCGTCCAACAGCACGGCACGCCGCTCTATGTGTATTCGCAGTCCACAGTGGAGGATCATTACCAAAAGCTGGATCACGCGCTGGCGCCGCTGGATCACCTGATCTGCTTCGCCATGAAGGCGAATTCCAATCAGGCGGTGATGCGCACGCTCGCCGATTGCGGCAGCGGTTTTGACACCGTCAGCGAAGGCGAACTGCGGCGCGTGATCGCTGCCGGCGGCGACCCTCGCCAGTGTGTCTTTGCGGGCGTGGGCAAGACGGATCACGAGATCGAGTACGCCCTGCGCAAGGGCATTTACAGTTTCAACGTCGAGAGCGAGCCGGAATTGGTGCGCATCAATCATGTCGCTGCGCGCCTCGGCAAGATTGCGCCGGTGGCCGTGCGCGTGAACCCCAACGTGGATGCCGGCACGCACGCCAAGATCACCACAGGGACCTACGATAATAAATTCGGCATCGCCTTCGAGCAGGTGGCCGGCGTGTACGCCCGCGCGGCAAAGTTGAAGCACCTGCGTCTGCGCGGCATTCAGATGCACATCGGCAGCCAACTCACCGCGGTGAAGCCCTTCGAGTTGGCCGTGCGCAAGATGCTGCCGCTGGTCACCCGGCTTGCGGCCAAGCACCCGTTTGAATTCTTCAGCATCGGCGGCGGCTTGGGCATCATCTACAAAACCGCGCTGGCCAGTGCCGGGCCGGATTGGTGGCAGACCGCTGCGGCGCGCGACATCCTCACGCCCGCCAAATACGCTGACACGCTCGTGCCACTGCTCAAACCGCTGGGACTGCGTATCCTCGTCGAGCCGGGCCGGTTCATCGTCGGCAACGCCGGCGTTCTCATCACGCGCGTCGAGTACGTGAAGCGCACCGGCAAGAAAAACTTTGTCATCGTGGACGCGGCGATGAACGATCTCATCCGCCCCGCCTTCTACGATTCATTCCACGAGATTGTGCCGCTGCGCAAAAAGGGTGGCGCGCTCGTGGCCAGCGATGTCGTGGGGCCGGTGTGCGAGTCGGGCGATTATTTCTGCAAAGATCGTCCGCTGCCGAAGGTGGGTGAAGGCGATCACCTCGCGCTGCTCAGTGCCGGCGCGTACGGCTTCGTGATGGCTTCCAACTACAACACGCGCGCACTGGCGGCCGAGGTGTTGGTGAAGGGCAACAAGTCCGCCGTGGTGCGCCCACGTCAAGCCATCGAATCCATCTGGGCTGGCGAACGACCGGCGCCCTGGCAGCAGTAATTTACTTTGTTGAAGCCGTCTTCGTCGCTGTCTTGAGCTTGTCGTAAGCCGCCTTGATCTCGTCCAATCGCTTTTGGAGCGCGGCCAGATCCAAAGCCAGCTTGCCTGCGGCGGTCGTTTTCTCCTGCGCTGCGGTCGCCTCGGCCTTCGCCGCCTCGGTGAGTGCCGCAAGATTTTTTGCGTGGTCAACCTCGGTGTTTTGATGCGAGAGCTGCGCAGCGGCAACCGTCTGCTTCATCGCCGCTACCTGCGCCTCGGCTGGAGTTTGTTTTTCATCGGTCATCTTGGTCATCGCGACTTTTGCATTGGCGACATCCTGCTGCGCCTTCGCCGTGGCGGCTTTGGCGGCATCGGCAGTCGCGACCATCTTGGTCACGCTGGCTTCGGCCAACGGAATCGCGGCCTCGGCGGTCTTGGCAACTTGATCGGCTGCTTGGAAAGGCTTGATGGCCTCAGCCAACTCAAGATTCACGCGAGCCAGCACCTTGTCGCCGGAAGCCTTGGCAGCGGTGATCTCATTCGTGGCGGCAGCCGCAGCGGCGGCGGCGGCGATGGACGGCTGCTGACCCGCCACCCATTTGTCGAGCAGCACCTTGGCGGTGTTTGACGTCAGTCGCTGATTTGCAGCACCGGCCTGCTGCGCAGCCCAGTCGCCTGTGGCCTTGGCCAACGCGGCCTGAGCAATGTCCACCTGCTGGGCGGCAGCCGCAGCGGCTTGCTGGCTCGCAAGGAATGCCGCAGTGGCTTTGGCTACTTCAGCTTTGGTGACGTCCAATACCTGCGCGGTCGCGGCACGAGCGGCGGGCGCGACGGTGCTCACTTGATTTGCACGCAACACCTCGGCCAGCGTGGGCTTTTGTTTTTCCGCCACCAACTTATCGAGCGCAGTTTTTGAGGCATCCGCCACTTGGCGTTTTGCCACCGCATCGGCCATCAGCTTGACGCGTTCGGCCTCCACGGTTGCACCCGCAGCAGCGATCTCCGCAGCTTGGGCCGCCATCTCGGCAGCATGAAACGTGGTCAACGCATTCTTGACCTCGGCATTGATCACGCCCTGATTCTTGTCGGCGTTGGCCTTGTCGATGGGCGCTTGGGCAAACGTCTTGTCAGCGGCAGCAAAGGCCCCTTCTGCGGGCTTGAGTTTCTCGTTGATCAATTTGTCCAAGAGCGCCTTGTCGGCGTTGGCGGCCTGTTGCTTGGTCGCCAAATCAACCTTGGCCTTGGCCAGATTCGCGGTGAGATCAACGATGGATTTTTCAGCGGCGACCTTCGCGGCGGTCACGGCGGCTTCAGCAGCCACCGCAGCTTTGTCGGCATTTTGGAAAGCGACCGTGGCTGCGTTCACCTCGGCGTTGAGCATGGTGAGGGCCTTGTCCACGTTGGCTTTTGCGGCGGCGGCGTGGGCCAACGCCTTTGTGGCGGCATCCAACACCGCAACGATGGGCACTTGCTTCTCGCCTACCAATTTGTCGTAGGCGGCCTTCTCAACATTGGCCTTGTCGCGAACCAACTTGGCGGCGGCAACGACCTTGGCCAGTTCAGCCTTCGCAGTCTCCACGTTGGTCAGCGCGATTTTGTGGGCGGCCTCCGCATCGGTCATCGTCTTGCCAGCGACGGTGATGGCGGTGTTGGCCTTGGCCACCTCAACCACAGCCGTGGCCAGCAATTGCTCGGCACCGGTCTGCTGGGCCTGCGCCTGTTTGATGGCGTCCTGACGCTGCGCCTTGACGGCGTTGACATCCACTTTGCCCGCGACGACGAGGGCGTCCTGCGCGGCTTTTAACGCAGCTTGAGCAGCCTTGGCAGCGGCCTGCATCTGGTCGTTCTTTTCCTTCTGCTCATCAAGCCCGTTGCGCAGTGAAAAATATTGGCTGAACGTCTTGCCCAGTTCAAAGGCAACCGCATCTTGCTGAGCCGTGGCGAAGTCAGCATTGGCGGCAGCGAGCTTGGCTTGCAGATCGGGCATCTGCTTGGTGATCGCGTCGGCCTGCTGCTGCATCGGCGGCTTGCCGGTCAGCGCGGCTTGCTGCGCGTCGGTCATCGCTTTTTGAGCGGCCTTCGTGGCGACATCGGCGGCCAGCACTTCGGCATTGGCAGCGACGATCGCTTTGTCGGCCTCGACCTTGGCAGTCTGCGAATCGGTGAGCGCTTTGGCGTCGGCAACGGCTTTTTCCTGCGCGGGCTTTTGCTTCGCGGCAATGAGCTTGTCGAGGTTGGCCTTGGCGGTGTCGGCGGCCAATTTCTTGGCGACAGCATCGGCGGCAAGTTTCTGTTTTTCTTCGGCAGACTTGGCGGCGTTGTTCTGCGCCTCCGCCGAAAGTTTGGCGGCGGCATCAGCAGCCACCACAGCGGCTTGATGCGCTTGCGTGGCGGTTTGCACTTCGGCGTTCGCAGCGGTCAACGCCAGATCCGCAGCGGTCTTGGCAGCCTGCGTATCTGTGACGGCCTTCGTGGTGGCGGCCACTTTGTCTTGCGCGGGCTTCTGTTTGACAGCGATCAGTTTGTCCAGATTGACCTTGGCATCGGCAGCGGCTTTCAGTTGCACAGCGGCAGCGGCGTCCAGCGCAACAATCTTGGCCTGCGCAGCAGTGATCTGGTCCTGCGCGGTTTTCACCACGGCCTGCGCAGCGGCGACAACGGTTTGCTTGTCCTGTTGCACCTTGAGCGCGACGACATGTTGATCGGCCTGGGGCAGGGGATTGAGCGCGATGCGGCCCGCATCCTTGCCGTCCGCTGCATTCCAAACGTACACGTTGCCGTTCCAATCACTGCCGACGACACGTTTGCCATCGAAGCTGGGTGCGGCTTGCGAGGGCAGATCGCCGGGGTACACAAAATCCATGACTCGCGCGCCGTTGGGATCCCACAGCGTGGCGCGGTTGTTGCGGCCGGAGGTGACGAGTTGGCCGGCCTGCGTGCGCGCCAGCGACATTGCGCCGCCGCCGTGCGCGCTCCAACTGGAGATCTGCGAGACGTTGTCGGTGTTCCAAAGTCGAACGGTGCTGTCCATGCTCGCGGACACAACGACGTTGGTGGCGGCCCATTCCAGACCCGTGATGCGGTCGGTGTGGCCCATCAAACTGCCGACAATCAGGCCCGGCTCGGCTTCCCACACGTGCACACCGCCGGAACGATCGCCCGTGGCCAGATGTTTGCCATCCACGCTGAAGCGGACGGAGGTGACCCAGTCGGTGTGTTTCTTGATCTTGTGCACCATCTCGCCGGTCTCCGTGGAGAAGATGCGCACGAGGCGATCAGGCCCGCCGTGGGCGATGAAGCGTTGATTGGGCGAGATGTCGGTGGCAAGTACCGCGTCCAGATCGTCGCCGACCGTCAGCACCTGCTGGCCCGTCGTGATGTCCCACACGGTGGAGATGCCTTTGTTGGCGCCGCGCCCGCCGCCGATGATGAGCAGCTTGCCATTGGCGCTGAAGCGCACGGAATGCGGATAGCCGTCGGGGAAGGGGATGATGCCGGCCACGCGCAGGGTGTCGGTGTTATACAGCAACACCTGGCGCTGCCCGCCGATGGCCACCAGCGGCGACCACGGGTTGTGCGCCATGGCGGTGGAGACGCTGGTGTTGGTCGTGCGCACATAGGCGTCCAGCGCGAACACCTCGTTGGGCATCGGCGGCGGGCCATCCGGGCGGGCCGTCGCATTGTGGTTCACGGCGAGATTGACCTTGGGCTTGCTGGCCGCGATGGCTTTGCTGCCGGAATTCTGCAGCAACCCGCCCATGATCCACTGGCGGATGAGGGCGATGTCCGCATCGGCCAACTTGTCCTCCGGCGGCATCGTGGGCTTTTCCTCGTGCGTCACGACCTTGAGCAGCTTGCTCGCATTGGGGTCGCCACTGGCCAGCACCGCGCCGTTGCCGCTGCCCTTGATGGCGGCGTCGAACGTGGAGAGATCCAAGTCGGCCTTCATCCGGTCCGGGTTGTGGCACTTGAGGCACTTGTTGCGGAAGATGGGCAACACCTGATCGTCGAAGGTCGCCTTGTCGGCAGCCGACAACACAGCGGTCGTCAGGGCACCGAGCACAAACATGGTCAACTGAACTTTCCGTTTCATCGGATGTCCTCCCTCCAAGCTGGCGCACGGTATCCGCGCGCCGCCCGGTTTTCTAGTGGTTGAAAATGAATTCCTTGGAATTCAGCACGGCCCAGAAGATGTCGTTCAACACCTCCTGTTGTGCGCGTCCCGGTTCAGCGAAGAAGGCCATGAGTTTGGCCTTCTCAGTCGCGTCTGGACGACGCGCGACACAACGCAGATAGATCGCGTCAATAATTTCCTCGGGCGTTTTCTTTGCCGCCAACATCTTGGCCACCACGCCGCCCTGCACGCAGCGGTCGTTCACCGTGTCGCCGTTGAGCAGATGCAACGCCTGCGAGAGGTTGGGTTCCAGCGCCACTTCGCAGGAGCACACCGTGTCGCGCGAGGCCCGGCCGAAGGTGGTGAGGAAGAACGTGGAGGTGCGGCCATCCACAATCTCCGCAGCACTGGCACCCAGCGGCAGCCCCGGGAATTTGTTCTTGGTGTCGGTCACTTGCGTGATCACGTCCAGCAACACCTCCGCACGGATGCGCCGCACCGCTGCCTTGGCGAAATTGGCGCCGTCCTCCACGTTGCTCGGGTTGGACTGCACGGTACGCTGATACGTGCGCGAGTTGCAGATGTCGCGCACCAACTGCTTGAAGTTGTAGTTGGATTGCTGGAAGCGCTTGCCCAGTTCCTCCAGCAACTCCGGATTGGAGGGCGGGTTGCTGATGCGCACATCATCCACCGGTTCCACGATGCCTTTGCCCAGGAAATGTGCCCAGACGATGTTCGCCATGTTCTTGGCAAAAAACGGATTGTCGGAAGACGCCAGCCACTTGGCCAAAATCTCGCGGCGATCTTTGCCCGCCACATCGGGCACCACGCCACCCAAGAATTTCGGCGGCATGTTGCGGTTGCCCACCGGATGGATGACCCCGCCGCCGCCGGAGTTGTAGATGATGATTTCGCGGTTGTCCTCGCTGCCTTTGCGGCCGACCTGCGAGAAGAAATTGGCGAAGGAATAATAGTCGTCCATCGTCCAGCGATCGAAGGGATGGTTGTGGCACTGCGCGCATTGGATGCGCATGCCCATGAAAATCTGCGCCGCGTTCTCGGTGAGCTTGAGCGTGTCGCGCTCAATCTGATAAAAGTTGCCGGCGGGATTGGAGAAGGTGCCGCCCTTGGCCCCCAGCAAATCCTGTACGATCTCGTTCATCGGCCGGTTGGCCTCGAACTGGGTGCGCAGCCACTCAAAGTACAGCACCGCGTTCTTGTACTCAAACTGGTTGTTGTCCGTGCGCACCTGCAACAGTTCCGCCCATTTCATCACCCACATGCGCACAAATTCTGGGCGCGCCAACAGTTCATCCACCAGCTTGGCCCTCTTGTCGGCGGTCTTGTCGGCGATAAATTTCTCCACCACTTCCGAGTCCGGCACCCGCCCCACGATGTCCAGATAGATGCGGCGGACAAACGTGCTGTCGTCGCACAGGCCGCTGGGTTTGATGCGGATCTTCTTGTGCTTGTTGTGGACCAACGTGTCCACGTAGTTGGCCTCCAACTCCGCCGGGAAGGCGTAGGTGGGATCGTTGGGAATGGCCAAAATCTGCGTGCCCACCATGAACTGGTCGTACCGCGCCATGATGAACGCCTCACCGCGTTCACCGGAAACGATAATTCCCGCCCCTTCCACCTTGGCGGATATGCTGTTGTTGGAGATGTACTGCGTCTCCTCTGTCACGTCGCGGTCGGTGCCGTCGGAATAGATGGCCCGAACCGTAAGCTGTTGCTTGACGCCTTTGCCTTCCATCACCGCCTGCAACGGGCGAATCTCCAGATCAATCACCTTGGCAACATTATCCGGGTCTTTGGGGGCACCGGCCTCCAGCCAACGCACGATGGTTTTGTAGAGACCGTTTTCCGCCTCAAACAATTTGCCGCCGGTATGGGTCACGCGGCCCGTGGCTTTTTCGAGCATCAAACTGTCGTGCGGCAGCGCGGTGTTGATGCGCCGCCCAAAATTCTCGCGCGTGATCTGGAAATAATCGCTCGCCGGATTGAAGCCAAAGAGCGACAGCCGAAACCCATCCTTGCCGCGCGTGGAGCCGTGGCAACTGCCGGCATTGCAGCCAGCCTTGGTGAACACGGGCATCACATCCAGATTGAAACTGATGGGGCGATCTTCCGTCGCCTTCTCCACCTTCACCGGCACGGTCATGGTGCGGCCCTCAAACTCCACCTTGAGCGAGGTCTCGCCGTCGGCCACCGGGCGCAGCGTGCTGCCTTCCAACCGCGCGAACTTGGCGTCGCCCAGCGTGAACTTCGTCAGCGCCGTGACATCCTGCGTGGTGCTGTCGGAGTATTTGGCCTGCACCACCAGCAACTGGCGGTCGCGGCTGGTTGACAGGTTGGCTTGCTTGGGATGCACCTGCACGTCCACCAAAGTTTTAGGCGCGGCCAAGAGGCACAGTGGCGCGAGGGCCAGCAGGGCAATCAGCGATTTTTTCATAGGCTGTATTCCAGATCCGTACGGACGCGATTAGTTGGCGGGCTTGGGGGCCAAGCCTGTCTCGATGGGTTTGCGCGGCACCGGCGGGGCCGGCGGCGGGTCAACACGCAGTGTGCCGCGGTCGCCAAAGGTCTGCGTCACTTGCGTGTCGTTGTAGCTCACCGTCATCTGGCACAGCAGCGAGCGATGCAACCCCACGCGGGCGTCGGGCGCCGTCACGATGTTGAACACGATCTCTTTGGAATCCTTGGTCATCTCCACCGTGTGCGTCGTCGCGCCGGTGGGCAATCCCAGCAACTCCACGGTGGCTTTGCCGGGGAATTCCAGCTTCTGCGTGATCTCGCATTTCACTTGGGTGGGATAACCTTGGATGGTCGTGGCGATGGGCATGTTGCCGGCGACAAATTGTTCCTTGATGTCCAGCCCGGTCAATTGGGTGGAGACATAAGCGTTGCCAGCCTTCACGGAACTCAATCCCAGCAGCGCGATCTGGTGCAGCTTCAACTCCGCGCCGCCCTCAGCGCTGAAATTGTAGATGGCCGAAGTTTGCCCTGCGGGGATGTCAATCGAGGCGGGACAATTCAAGCCCGGCGGCCGCGTCAACATCTGCACGTTGATGTTGCCGGTGAAATCGCCGGTGCGCTCGGCGATGATCTTCACTGGCAACGTGCCATTGCGGACCAGCGGCGAGCGGATCGGCTCCACGCGGATCTTGAACGGCAATTCTTCCACCACCACCACGGCAATCTTGTCCGCCCACGAGCGGTAATACACGCCCTGATTGCCGCTCTGCACGAGGTCGAAATTCTGCCAGATGTTGCCGGTGATGATGGGCGTGTTGGGCGCGGCGTTGGTGGGCGGCACCAGCGAGGCGATGAGATTGCCGAGGTTGCCTCCGAGGGGCGCATCGGCCGCGGCCTCAAACACCATCGTCAGCACACTTTGATTGGCGGCCATCGGCGCGCTGTGCAACTGGATGCCCGGCGGGAAATCTTTCATCGCCAGCTTTAGCTCGCCGCCAAAATTGTTGCGGCGCGCATTGATGACCAGCGGAAAACGGTTGCCGCGCGCGACGACCACTGACTTGCGCGTCTGCGTGTCGTAAAGCGAAGTGTCCGGCACGTACACCGAGAGGTTCGCCACCACGGGCTGGAATTCCACGCGGTACACAAAATCCGGGCCGCCACCGCCCAAGTGATCGGTGATGCGCAGCGTGTAATTGCCATCGGCCGGCACGCCGAAACGCACGTAGCTGTCCGGCCCACCGGAGTCGTCATTGCCGGTGATGGTCCCGCCGACGGCGTTGCCAATCGCGAGCACGGAGTCCAAGCCTGAGCGCAACCGCCGCGCGTACACATGCACGTCATATTGCTGGCCGGCTTTGCCTTTGAAAGTGAACCAGTCCACATCGCCGGGCTTCTCGATGATGCCGTTGAACGCCATCGGCAGATCGCCCGAGACCACGGTGGCATTGGTCGCGTTGTCGTTGGGTTCCTGTTCTAGCGCGTTGGGATAATTGGAGATGCGCACCCGGTTCCACGACGGGGCCACCACGCCATCGCGCGCCGGAAACACGCCGTGATCGTTGAGGCCGGGCTGTTCCATGCGGCCATCGGTCAACTGACAGGTGTCCGGTGCCACCAACTTGACCGACTGCGAAAAGTCACCCGTGGCTTTGTCGATGAACTTCACCATCAACTCCTGCCCCGTCTGTCCGCCTGCCGGATAAATTGCTGTCGGCCGGGCGAAGGCGCCCACGTGCATCCGGTAAAGGCCCAAGGTGCGGTAGCTGGTCTCGCGCACTTCCACGGTGTAGGTGCCATCCTCCGGGATGGTGGCCGACGCGAAACAATCCTGCACGAAGAGCGGCGTGTCGTCCGAGCGCGACAGCACGAAGCCTTTGGTGTCAATGATGGCCACGTAGGGATCGTAGAACGCCTGTCCCAGCCGCATGCTCTCCACTTCCACCGAGAGGCGCTGACCTTTTTTGGCCTGCACCACATAGCGATCCACCGTTTCATTGGCCACCGAACCCATCACCGTGCAGTTGATCGGCAGCACTTGCGGGCCTTCGCCGATTTTGGCGGGCACCTTGGTGACGATGGGGAACGGCCCGACGAAAAACGTGCGCAGCTCGGTCAATCCACCCGCCGTGCGTACGCGCACGTGATGTTCGCCCAAGGGACAATCGGCGGCGACTTTGAGCTTGGCGCGGACAAAATTATCCTTCGCCTCTTCCAACGCCACGACCTGAATGCCTGGCTTGTAGAAAATGAGCGACTGCGCATCGGCCAACCGCGCGCCATTGAAGGTCAGCACGGCCTCCACGCCAACCTGAACGCCCACTGGCGAGATGGAACCCAAGCGCGGATCCACCGCCAAGGCCAAGCTCACGCATCCCAAAGTGCCCAACAATGCAATTACCCTCTTCATAAAATCTCAATAAGCCCACCAGCCCTAAACGAGCCGGGGCAACATCCTTGTGATATTGCCCCAGCGCAAATGCTAAACTGTTCCGTTGCGATTGACCCAGAGCGAGCGCGCCAACTAGGCGAGCGCGTCCTTCAACAAATTGCCGTCGTAGTTGATCGGCATGGGGCGATTGCCCGGCCCCAGCAGGCGGCGCAGCGGATCAATTCCGATCAACGAATACGTCGTCGCGGCCCAATCTTCCACGCTCACCGGGCTCTCGTCCGGCTCCGAGCCTGTCGGATCGGATGAACCGTGGATGTAACCGCGCTTCATACCGCCGCCAGCCATCGCCACGCTGAAAACTTTCGGCCAGTGATCACGACCCGCGTCGCGGTTGATCTTGGGCGTGCGCCCGAATTCGCTGGTCACCATCACCAACGTGCTGTCGAGCAACCCGCGGCTGTCCAGATCCGCGATCAATGCGGCGAACGCTTGGTCAAACGCCGGCATCTGGCCATGATTGGCGCCAAGGATGTTGCTGTGGTGATCCCACCCGCCGTAGCTGGTGGACACAAAACGCACACCCGCCTCCACCAAACGCCGAGCCAGCAGGAAACGGCCACCAGCCGTGTTGCGGCCGTACGCGTCGCGCAAGGCAGCCGGCTCTTGATCAATATCAAACGCGGCGCGTGCCTCAGCGGAGCTGATCATCGAATAGGCGCGATCGTAGAAGGTGTCCATGCCCGCCAGCGTGTCGGCCTTTTCCAACGCGCTGAAGTGCGAGTCCACCACGGAGCGCATGCTCTTGCGCGTGTCAAATCGCTTGTCGGTGATGCCGGTGGGCAACGACAAATCGCGCACCTTGAAACCGCCATTGCCCGGATCGGCACCCAAGCTGAACGGCCCGAAGGCGCTGCCCAGATAGCCCGTGCCGCCATTGCCCAACATGGAGGGAATGGCCACGTACGGAGGCAGGTTTTTGCGCGGACCAAATTCGTGGCTGACAATGCTGCCCAAGCTGGGGAACACCACTGCCGGGCTGGGGCGCACGCCCGTCATCATGTTGTGCGTGCCACGCTCGTGGGCCGCCTCGCCGTGGGTCATGGAGCGGATGACGGTGATCTTGTTGGCGATCTTCGCCGTCATCTTCATGTTCTCGGAGAAATATTCACCGGGGATGGTCGTGGCCACCGTGCCCAACGGCCCGCGGTATTCCTGCGGTGCCAGATGCTTGGGATCCCACGACTCCTGATGGGCAGAGCCACCGGGCAGGAAAATCTGGATCACGTTCTTGGCCTTGTTCTCCTTGCTGGGTTTGGCCACG
The DNA here is from genome assembly GCA_009695465.1 of Pedosphaera sp. Classification (GTDB taxonomy): domain Bacteria; phylum Verrucomicrobiota; class Verrucomicrobiia; order Limisphaerales; family UBA1100; genus SYLI01. The sequence goes on along the minus strand of SIAW01000018.1, from coordinate 10,974 downwards.
TCCTTCCAATCCTCACCCGCAGCGCGCGCCTCGTGCCGGAACATGTCGCCCAGCGACAGCCCCAAACCGCCCAGCGCACCCACATAAAGGAAGTCGCGGCGATTGGGATTGGCCGCATGATCCGTTCCACCGCACCACTGAAACGCACTCCGTTTGCTCATAGTAATTGAATCCTGATAATTGTTACCGGCTATTCGATGGGAGAGTGTGCCGAGCTATTCAGGGAAAATCAAATTCTTTCCGGCTGCTTCCAGCGCTCGCGCAAAACACGTTGCAGCGCGCCCGCCATGGGCTACCCTGCGCCTGTCGCATGCGAAAAATACTCACCCTTCTCTGCCTGCAACTGGCCAGCGCCGCCGCCGAAGCGCCGCAGAAATTTGCCTTCGTCGATTACCGCATTATCCCGCTGCGCGTCCATCGCCTGCAATCGGAGGCGGAGCCGGCGTTGCACACCACGCTCAGCGAGGCGGACATCCAGCGCGTCCTCGGCAAGGTCAACCTCGTCTGGGCGCAGGCTGGACTGCATCTCACCCTCGAGAGCATCGTCACCGAAGCGGCGGCGCATCCGGAGTTGGCCGCTAAAAACAAGGGCGGCGAGCTTGGCTGGCTCTTGCAGTGCCGTCCGGAAGCCTCGCGCCAGCCCGATTGCCTGCACGTCTATTACATCAAACAGTTCGGCGTGAACGGCGTGTTCCTCGGCCAACAAAGCATGGTGGTTAAAGACACTGCCCGCCTGCGCGCCGTCGAAGGCGGGCTGGACGAGCCGTTGCCGCGCGTCACCTCGCACGAAATCGGCCACGCGCTGGGCCTGCCACATCGTCAATCCGTTACCAACCTCATGGCCAGCGGCACCACCGGCTGGTCTTTTAACGCGCAGGAAATTCAGACCACCCGCGCCACTGCGGCCAAGTGGGCGTGGACAAAAACTGCGCCCGTTCTGCTGAAGGAAGCCGACGCCCTCTTCGCCGCCAACAAACCTGAAGCGGCGGCGTTGTACCGCAAACTTTCGCTGCTGCCGCTGGATTGCCCGGAGGTGCGCCTCGCCAAATCGCGCACGGCAACGCCGCGCTAAGGTTTGCCGGAGAAAGGCGGGTAGGTGTTGCTCAGGAACATCAGGTATTCCCCCAAGCGATTGCCCCAGCGCATCGTGCCCACGACAAAGGCGTGCATCCCCGGCGGATACGCCCCAGTGAACAGCACAATGAACAGGGCCACCACGGAGATGATCCCCGATGCAAGCCCGCGGAAGGCGAGGCAAATCCCGTGCGGGATGAGGATGTACAGCCAGCCAAAAAAGACGCGCAGCAGAATGTTTCCCCGACTGTACTCCAAAGGCGGCACCGTGATGGAACGCACCTTGTCACCCCGATTGCCCAAGCCGAACTGCGGATACCCGTCCACCAAATGGGAGAATGCCGCGCCCGTGCGCAGTTGCCACTGCATCACCCCCACCACAAACCCACGCAGTCCCTCCGGATATCGTCCTGTAAAGAGGATGACCCAGAAGGCGATGAACGTGCAGAACGCACTGGCCAATCCCAGAAAATAAAGCGGCAGGCCGTGCGGGATGCCGATGTACAGCCAGCCCAAAAACGCCCGCAGCACCAATTGCCCGCGCGAGTAGCTCTCTTGATGCTCGATGTGGATGCCTGCTTCTTCCGTCGCTTGAATCGGTAGCGATCCCGATCCGCCCGGCGCGCCCGCGCCAATCACCTGCGCCAGCGGCAACCAGCCATCCTGCCCCTCGTGCCACGCCAACGCATCGAGCGCCAAACCGCCCATCCGCTGCATGGACCGCAACTGCTCCGCCGTGAACGGGCCTTGCTGCTCGCCGTTTTGAAATAGGAAAATCTGCATCGCAATCAGGCGGTTGAGGCTTGCGCACGCTATTGAAAAGGGCGCGCGCTCAATCACAAAAACGGGCAGCCGCTTTAGAAGAACACCTCGCATCTCGGCAGCGCCTGCTCGACCATCGCGATGTCCTCGCGCGAGAGCGGATTGCCGTAAAGCCACAACTGGCGCAGTGCCTTCATCTCGCACAGCGGGCCGACGTCGTGGATGCGGTTGCCTTCCAGATAGAGATAACGCAGCGACTGCAGTCGGGCCAGTGGCGACACGTCCGTCAGTCCGCCACGGGAAATGCCCAGCATTTTTAGCGAGGGCAGGCGCAACAATGCCTCCACCAAACTGTGCAGATCGCCGGAGAAGTTTTCATCCAGCTTCAACGACTCCACGCGCGCCAATTGTTCGTGGCCCAGCTCGCCTTCCGGCAGGCGCAATGCGGCGCGCACGGCCTGCTCCAGTGGCTCGTCAAACACCGCCGAGCCTGCCGCGTGCGATACGGCGCGCAACGCCACTGACGGCGGCGCACCGCAGTGCGGGCACATCACGGCGACGGTGCTGATCACCCCGCCGCACTCGGCGCATGGCTGCAAACCCATGCCCCACCGTAGCCGCGCGGCACCGCGTGGCAAGTTCGGCGCAATGCGCAGAATATCAGGAAACCGTTTGGCGCGGCGGATGTTGAGCCTGAAATTCACTGTGTGACGCGGACTGCGCGCCGCCAGCGCCGCCATGTTTTACGTGGACATCCGCTGTGGCCACGCCTACTTTCCAACGTCAATCCAGCCCCATGCAGACCGCGTGCCCAACGGCTCTTTTTGGTTTCGGCTGTCTCCTTGCAGTGGAACTGTCGTCACCGCAGATTGCCGGGGCGGCGCAGCAATCGGCCACGGGCATCAACCACGCCTTCCTCGCCACGGGGCAGGAGACGCACATCATCTCGCACCGCGACACGGTGATCTGGAGTTACGAACGGCCCACGCGCGATGGCTGGGTATTGCCCAGCGGCAACATTCTCTTGGCGCTGGCAAAAGGGCCTAACTACGGCGGCGGTGTGATCGAGGTCACCCGCGCGGGCCAGCGGGTGTTTGAATACAAAGGCACGCAGGCGGAGGTGAACACGGTGCAGCCGTTGCCCAACGGCCGGGTGTTGATCACCGAAGCAGGGCCGGAGCCGTGCCTCAAGGAGATTGACCGCACCGGCCGCGCGCATGTGCAGTTCCGTCTGCAATGCCAGACCAACGATTTCCATTTGCAGAGCCGGATGGCGCGCAAGTTGGCCAATGGAAATTATCTGGTGCCGCAGATGCTCGACAAGGTGGTGCGCGAATACAGCGCAGAGGGCAAAGTGATTTGGGAGGTGAAGACGCTCGGCATGCCGTTCACCGCGATCCGTCTGGAGAACAGCCACACGCTCATCGCCTGCACGATCGCCAACCGGATCATCGAGGTGGACGCAAAAGGCAAAACGGTCTGGCAACTGACGAGCGAGGAGTTGCCGGGCAAACCGTTCAATGATGTCTGCGGCGTGCAACGCTTGCCCAACGGCAACACGGTGTTGACCAGTTACCACGGCAAGCAGGGCGCCCCGCAGCTCATTGAGGTCACGCGCGAAAAGAAGATCGTGTGGACGTACACCGACGCGCGTCGGCCGGGCATCCATCATTTCCAGATCCTCAACGACCGCGGCCAGCCGCTGGCCGGCGCAGCCTTGCGCTGACCTTCCCTCCGCGCTGTGTCGCGCGTGGGTTGGTTGACGCTGCGAGTTTTCTCCGTTAGAACCACCGCACCAATGAAGCCTGCCATTATCTCCACGGGTCTCGCAGCGGCATTGCTGCTTTTTTCAAGCTGCAATGAATCTGGCGACGGCAAGAAAGCCGGTGCCGCCAAGAAGCCCAAGATCGCTTACGTGACCAATGGCGTGGATCCGTTCTGGGATCTCTGCGCGGGCGGCGTGCGACAGGCGGAGAAGGCGTTTGGCATCGAGTGCGAAGTGCACATGCCGCCCAAAGGATTGGCGGATCAGAAGCGCATTCTGGAAACGTTGTTGGCCAAGGGCATCGCGGGCATTGCCGTCAGCCCGATTGATGCGGAGAACCAAACGCCCGATCTCAACGAGGCCGCCAAGCAGACCAAGCTCATCACGCAGGACGCCGATGCGCCCAAGAGCGCGCGTCTCTGCTACATCGGCACGGATAATTACAAGGCCGGCCGCGCCGTGGGCAAGTTGGTGAAGGAAGCGCTGCCCGCCGGCGGTGAGGTGATGATTTTTGTGGGCCGCTTGGAACAGCTCAACGCGCGCCAGCGGCGGCAGGGCACGATTGATGAGTTGCTCGATCGCCCCGTGCAGACCACCGCCGATGTGAAGTTCGATCCCGTCGCCGGCGTGATCAAGGGTGATAAATTCACGGTGCTGGACACGCGCACGGATGACTTCGACAAAGCCCGCGCCAAGTCCAACGCCGAGGACGCGATGACCAAGCATCAGAATCTGGCCTGCATGGTCGGGCTGTTCGCCTACAATCCGCCGGCCTGTCTGGACGCGGTGAAAGAGGCGGGCAAGCTGGGCAAGATCAAGATCGTCGGCTTCGACGAACAGGACGCCGCGCTGCAGGGCATCAAGGACGGCACGGTGCACGGCACCATCAGCCAGCAGCCGTGGAAGTACGGCTACGAATCGGTGCGCATGCTCAAGCAGATCCTCGATGGCGACATGAAGAGCGTGCCCGAAAATAAATTCTTCGAGATCCCGTTTCTGATCGTGACCAAGGCGAACATCGACGAGTTCTGGGCCGAGAAGAAAAAGATGGAGGCACTGGGCAAACAGCCGTGATGCTCATGGCCGAGGCCGCCCCTCAACCGCTCCTGGAAGCCCGGCTGCTGAGCAAACAGTTCCCCGGCGTGCGCGCGCTGCGCGGCGTCAGCCTCACGTTGCAACGCGGCGAAGTGCTCGCGGTGATTGGCGAGAACGGCGCGGGCAAAAGCACGTTGATGAAAATCCTCGCGGGCGTGCAACTGCCCGATGCCGGCGAGATTCTCGTGGAGGGCCAGCCCGTGCGCATTGCCACTGTCCGCGCGGCGCAGCAGTTGGGCATCGCGTTGATCCATCAGGAACTGAACCTCGCGGACAATCTCGACATCGGCGCGAATATTTTTCTGGGCCGCGAACCGCGTCGCTGCGGTTTTGTGGACAACGCGCGCATCCACGCGGAAGCGCGCACTCACTTGCAGCGCGTGGGATTGGATCTGCCGACCGAGACAATCGTCGGCACGTTGCCCATCGGCCGGCAACAGTTGGTGGAAATCGCCAAGGCGCTGTCCAGCCAAGCGCGCGTGCTCATCATGGACGAGCCGTCCAGCAGTCTTTCGCAGCACGAGACTGAAACGCTCTTCCGCGTCGTGCGCGATCTGCGCGCGCAAGGCATCAGCGTCATTTATATTTCCCATCGGCTCGGCGAGGTAACGGCGCTGGCCGATCGCGTGGTGGTGCTGCGCGATGGCGAGAATGCCGGCGAGCTGGCGCGCGAAGCGATCACGCACGCCGCGATGGTGCGCTTGATGGTGGGGCGCGATCTCTCGCAGTTTTATCAACGCCAACCGCGCCCGCACGGCGAGCCGGTGTTGGAGGTGGACCGCCTGCGCACACCTGCGCATCCACGTCGTGAGATTTCATTTCAAGTCTGCGCCGGCGAGATTGTCGGCATCGCGGGATTGGTCGGCGCGGGGCGCACGGAATTGTTGCAGACGGTGTTTGGCGTCACGCCCGCCGTCGGCGGCGAGATGCGGGTGCGCGGCCAAACGCTGCGCCCGCGCAGTCCGCAGGCGGCCATCGCTGCCGGCATGGCGTTGGCGCCGGAAGATCGCAAGCAACACGGACTCATCCTCGCCATGTCCGTGCGCGAAAACGCCAGCCTGCCCAGTCTGCGCCGCGATCAACGCAGCGGCTTTCTCAATCGCGAGGCGGAACAGACCGTCGCGCGCAACACCGTCGAACAGCTCGGCGTTAAAACACCGGGGTTGGAGCAGACGGTGCAACATCTCTCCGGCGGCAACCAACAGAAGATCGTGCTGGGAAAATGGCTGGCGCTCAAACCGCGCTTGTTGCTGCTGGACGAACCGACGCGCGGCATTGACATCGGCGCCAAGCGCGAAATCTATCGCCTCATGGATCAGCTCGCCTCCGAAGGCGTGGCCGTGCTGTTTGCCTCCAGCGAAATGGAAGAAGTGCTGGGCATGGCCGACCGCGTGTTGGTGATGCACGAAGGGCGACTCGCGGGCGAGTTGGCTCGCGATCAACTCAACGAAGAAGCCGTCATGTCTCTGGCCACGGGCGCAACTGCGCGGACTGAATTAGCGAAATGAAAAAGAACATCCTCGGCATCCTCGGCTTGTTCCTCGCCATCTTCATCTTCACCGCGCTGAAGAACGACTCGTTCCTCAACGCGTACAACATGCAGAACCTCATCAAGTGGTCGAGCCTCTACGCGATCATCGGGCTGGGCGTGTCCTTCGTGATCATCACCGGCGGCATTGATCTTTCCATCGGATCGGTCATCGGCTTGGTGGCCTCGCTGCTGGCGCTCATGCTCAGCAAAGGCATCAACCCCGCCACCTGCATGGCGCTGGTGCTGGTGCTCTCGGCGGGCATCGGGTTGCTGCACGGACTGCTCATCACGAAGGTCAAACTGCAGCCGTTCGTGGTGACCTTGTGCGGACTGCTTTTCTATCGCGGCCTCGCGCGCTACCTCACCGACAATCAAAGCATGGGCTTCCAAGGCCACGATGCACTGGACAGTTTTTTCAGCGGCAAAGTGGCGATCACGGCGAAGTTCGCCCTGCCCGCGCCATTCTTTTTTCTCGTCGCGCTGGCGGTGTTGGCGGCGATCTTTCTCAATCGCACCGTGTGGGGCCGTTACCTTTTCGCCTTGGGCAACAACGAAAACGCGGCGCGCTACAGCGGCATCAACACCGACCACCTCAAGATTCTCTCCTACGTCGTCTGCTCCACACTGACAGGACTGGCGGGCGTGCTTTTCGCCTTCGAGCTGAACTCCGTGCAGCCCGCTTCCACCGGCGAATTCTACGAACTCTACGCCATCGCCGCGGCCGTGCTGGGCGGCTGCAGTCTGCGCGGCGGCGAAGGCTCGATCCTCGGCGTCATCATCGCGGCGGCGGTCATCCGGCTGCTGTACAACTCCATCAACATGCTCGGCATCTCCACGCACCTGGAATACGCCATCATCGGCGCGGTGATTCTGGCCGGCGTGACTGTCGATGAGCTAGTCAAACGCTTCGCCGCACGTCGCCGCGCGCAGCAGCAGGCGGAATGATTTTAGATGGGGCACCGGAGTGCCGACTAAAGAGCGCGAAGGGCACTGCTAGTGCTTGGGCTTTTTATCCGCAGCCATCTTTGATGCGCGCTCCAGCCAGAGGCCTTTGAAGATCAGCGCCACGCCCAGCATCTCCAACAAAACTGCGCCGCATTGTTTGCGCGCGCTGCGCCCGGAATGATTTCGGAGAATCTGCATGCCTAGCCTGTACCTACATTGTTCGCTGAAGAGCGCGCGAACCTTACAAAGAATATTTCTGCGCAGGGAATACGACGAAGCTGCGGGGAATTGTTGCTGCGCCGTTATGGGGCGGCAGCCGCAGGCTCGCGGATGAGATGCAACTGGCCGGCGGGCAGGGGGCCAATCGTCTGTTTTTCGCCGGAGGGCCAGGTGATAATCACCTGATCGGCCTGCTTGGCCGCGCCCAGCCCGAAGTGCAGCGCGTGCGGATTCTGCGAAAGGAATCCTTTGCGCGAGACGACCTGCGTGAAGAATTTCTGTCCGCTCGCGCGCAGCTCCACGCGCGCCCCCACGGCGTCACGGTTGGAGCGCGTGCCCTGTAGTTTCAGCCGCAGCCACTGGTTCACGCCGGGTTGTTTGTTCTCGAAGATGCGCGCCGGGCCGTTGTACTCGGTGATGAGCACGTCAATGTCGCCGTCGTTGTCGAAATCAAACATCGCCGAGCCGCGGGCATTGCTGGGATAGCACAGCGGACTTTCCTTGGAGACATCGTAGAAATAGCGCCCCTCGGAAAAGAAACAGACGTTGGTCTGCCCATCGTACTTGCTCAGGAAATCGCGCCCGCCCTTGAAGCTGGGCCGCTGCTCATTGGGAGTGGTGGGAATCTTGCTTTTGTCTTCGGTGCCGTTGAGCACCAGCAATTCCTCGTCGCCATCGTTCTCGTAGTCAAACGTGCTGGCGTCCCACGCCCAGCCCAGATCGGCCGGCTCGATGTAGATGTCATGCACGTTGGCGTAGGTGCCATCGGGCCGGCGCTGGTAGAGGGTGTTTGCCACCAACGCGCGCAGGTTGCCCAGATTCTCGAAGCGCAGCTTGGTGCCCTCCTCGGGTTTGCGATAGCGCTCGCGGTGCGTCAGCTTGTGGATCTGCGTCACGTAGATGGCCGGGTGTCCGCTGCGGTCCAAATCCAGCAGGTGAAAGTTCATCGCGTTGTAGGTCGCGTCCAGATGGAGCTGGCGCGACACCTCCTCGAATTTGCGCCCGCCGATGTTGTGGAAAACTTTGCTGACCCCGAAATCGTTCAAGGAAAACAGATCGGTGTAGCCGTCCTGATCGTAATCCCACGCGCCCACGCAATGCGTCCAGCCGCGATCGGCCACGCCCGCCGCCGCAGCGATGTCCACGAAGTAATGTTTGCCGTTCTCCACGCGGTGATGAAAGAGCTGGTTGGGCGGCGCGGAATCATTGTGCCGCCCCAAGGTGGGCGAGGCTCCCTCCGGCCACGTGCCGAAATTGGCAACGTACACATCGAGCAGCCCGTCGTTATCGAAATCAAACCACACCGCCTCGTGGCGGATGGCCTTGTCGGTGGCGAGCTTTGTCTCGGCACTCACATCGGTGAACTTGCCGTTGCCTTCGTTGCGATAGAGGCGCAACGGCAGCCACACGCAGGTCTGGAACAAATCCAAGTCGCCATCGTTGTCGTAATCCACAAAGTAGCCCGCGCGCGTTTCGCCTTCCCGCAACAGGCCCGCCGCGTCGGTGATGTCCACCAACTTTTTCCCGCCGTCATTGCGGTACAAACGCCCGCCGCCGTCGCCCGCCAAATAGAGATCCACGAATCCGTCACCGTTAAAATCCCCCGCTGCCACGCCGCCGCCTTCGATGCCCGTGGGCACTTCCAGCCGCGCCCGCAACAGGTTCAATTCCGCGTTGGGCTGATGCACGTAGTCCAGTCCCAGCGCCTTGCTCGCGTCCACAAACATCGGCTTGGGAATGCCCTCGAGCACGCGTTGCTTGACCAGCGCGGAAAAGAGCACGGGCCGATGCTCCGGAGGCGTGGGCACCATCGTTTTCTGGTGCTGCTCGAGCATGTTAAAGATGCGCGCCACCAACTCCGCGTCCACCGGCCGGCTGCCGAACGGGGAATCGGCGTCGAGATGGAAGCGGTGCGCGTAATCAATCACCGCCACGGCGAGCAGGGAGATGAACTCGCTCAATTCTTCGGCGGCGTAAACGTCCAGCTCGCGCATGCGGCGGCGCTCCTCCAACGAGGCGCGCTCCATCGTCAAGGCCATCCAACGCCAGTGCCACGCCGTGTCGTTGACATAATCCCGGGGCGGCTCGGCGATGGGACTGCGCCATTTGGGGTCTTCGGGAAACAGCACGACATCGGCGTTGGGCAATGTGTATTGCGGGAACAACTCGCGGATGGCCTCGGACATCGCCTTGAGCGAAACGTAGTTGGTCAGCTCGCTGCGTTCCTGCGCCATCCTCCAGATTTTGGGCAGCACTTGCCGCGTGAGGCGCGCATCCAATTCCTCAAAGGCGGAGGCCAACACCGTCCGGCCTTCGATGGTGCGCTGGAAAAACCCCAGCAACTCCTGCTGCGTCATCGCCTTGTTATACGCCGTCAACGCGTCAATCTTCTGCTTGGTCAACGCGGTGGTGCGCGGCAGCAACACTTCCCCCGCAGGGATGTCCGGATTGTTGGGCGGCACCACGGGCGCGGCCATGCGCTGTTGGCGCCAATGCCACGCGCCGCCCATCATGCCCACACTGAGCACCAGCGTGAGCAGCCAGCCCACCAGCGTTTCACCGCGCTCAAAGCGCCGATGTCGCACGTCGCGCACTTTCATCGCGCTCATTGCCCGCGCGGCCCTTCAGACAGGAACGCCTCGGCCATGGATTTTTCGTCAATCAACGTGAGTTTCTTTTTGTGCGCCGCCTCACGCGCCTGCTGTAACACCACCAAATCGTACGCGCGGAAAAACCGGTAGAGCACGTGCAGCGACTTCTCCTCAAACGTCGGCGTGATGACAAGCACGCCCCGTGCGTCCACGCGCCGCGCCGCCCAGGTTTGCAGCAACCGCCACGGTTCAATGGTGTCGCCGTAATCCTTCAGATCATCCCCGCTGAGCCGCTGCAACACGCCGCTACCGGATTTGAGCCCGAACTGCGCCGTGTCATTACGCGACACGTGGGGGAATCGCCTGTCCAACACCGCCTCGACCGCACTGGCAGGAATGTCGCCGCTGCCCGGCAACCGTTGCTGCGCCTCCTGCCAGATGGATTGGATGAGCCTCATGTGCTCGTCAATGCGCACGGACTTGGCCTCCTCGCTGATTTCGCATTGCGTGATGAACATCTGCAGCTTGTTGAACGAGCTCCAGCAGCGCACGTCCTTCTTGTCCTCCTGCGTGCCGATGCGTTCGTCCACAAAGGCGAGCATGTTAAAAGGCTTCGCCACCGCGCCGGGAGTCGTCGGCGCCGTCCCGCGCGCAGGCGCAGCGGGCTTGGCCGTGGCCATCAGCGTCACCGCTGCGGCAAAGGAGGCCAGCACGATCCCAATCTGAAGTTTGGCAGCCGATGACGCGACCGGCTTGCCAGTCGCGTGAGTTGGATCGGAAAGATTCATATCGCAGCAATCTGTTGGTTGGAACCGGTGAGCAATCTACCGCGCACACACCGGACGCTCAAGCTAATTTGCCTCCAGCCTGCGGCTGTTTTCTGCGTGGGCGGCTGCCTGATGCGTGCATCTGATTTGGGCAAAAAAAGAGGCGCCCTTTCGGGCGCCTTGAATTTGCATTACCGGAACGAGATTAGTCGTTCGGGGTGTCGA